>JBPCQW010000361.1:0-16289 GCA_050997715.1 Hassallia sp. | reverse complement strand
CGGTATCTCGCGGGTTGTGAATGGTTTATGAGAATCTTACGCAAAGTCGCAAAGACGAGGCAGCGCGTTGCGGGGGTTCCCCCCGTTGTAGCGACTGCCGTCGCAAACAGTTTCTTCCTTTGCGTCTTTGCGTCTTGGCGTGAGACATTAAAATACTAAGCCTTATTCCAAGGTCCCCAGATCGCAAAAGTGATTCCGGGGGTTTGGATATTCACGAACAACGTCTGACCATCTGGAGAGACACAAGCACCAGCGAACTCGTTATCGTTAAGAGCGTTACGAGCAAATTGGTAAAGTTCCCCACCAGGAGCAACCCCGACAACGAAGTTATCGCCGCTGCCATCTTCACAAAGGAAGAGGTCACCAAAGGGAGCCACGACTATGTTATCAGGCATATCTAATACTGTTCTATCGTTTGGCTCGACAAATAGTTCAATAGTGCCAGCTTCTCTGGCATTTCTGCCAGGAATGTAACGCCAAACCTGACCCCCACTGTTAGCACCACCACTTGTACAACAAAAGTAAAACTCTCCGTTGCCATACCATATTCCCTCACCGCGAGCAAATTGTGCGGCTCCCTTTTCAAAACCTTCTGTGCGCACAGTGTCTTTTTCAGGATCGTAATCTTCAATGCGAACCCACTCTACTTCCTTTGGTTCATTTACAGGGAAATTTTCTTTGGTATTTACTTTAGGCATACCCTTAATTTTGAGAGCCTCAAGAATACCACCTGCCTCTAACTTGCCTGGTTTATTGGGGATGAAGCGGTAGAAGAGGCTATCTCCTCGGTCTTCTGTCTGATAAACAATTCCTGTTCTGGGGTCTATAGCAACCGCTTCATGGTTGAACCGACCCATTTCTACTAAAGGTCTAGGATCAACGGTACCCTTTTTGGGTTTGCGAAGCGCTGGAACTTCAAAGTTATAACCGTGTCGCTGAGAAACTCTGTTCGGATTGGGTACGAAGATACCAGAATTTGCTGGCTGTTGTATCGTCTCAGGAGTCGTCTCTGGAGTGGAGGTGTTTTCTTCACAACTAATCCATGACCCCCAAGGAGTTAGACCACCAGCACAGTTACGGTAAGTTCCCGCTAGTGAAGCGTAATCTGTAATAAGTTCACGCTTTGGGCTAACGATTAATGTAGTTGTGCCACCCTTACAAAGCTCGTCATACTTTTGTCCAATGACTTCTGTCCTTGAGTTTGGGCTAAGTTCGTGATTGCGAACTAAGATAACGGAACGATTTGGTCCAGCGAAAGTAGCCATGCCATCATGACCACCAGGCACTGGGTTGCCGTCACCCATCATATTGTCTGTCCGCGAAAATGCTCGGTATTTAAATCCGCTTGGTAAGTCTAACAAGCCATTAGGATCTGGGTTGAGCGAACCATAGCCTGAACCTGTGAGCGATTTTCCTTGAGCGGCTTTAGCATAAACAGCCTTTAAAGTATCTCCAACAACAAGAGTTGCAGCAGTTGCACCGGCAATAGTAACAAATTGTCTTCGTGAGAAAGCCATAGTTTCCTGATAATTCTTTTATTTGGGTTTAAAAATTAGTAGAAGTTGTGCAGTATTTAGGTTGTGCTATAAATTTTTTTAAGAGAAATATCTGTAGCATTTTCATGCATAAGCTGACTTTTTAGCATGGTTAAACTATTTACTATTTCTCATTTTTTTTGCACAAAAAATATTTTGTTGCCGTTACGCAACTCATTAACCCAATAAGAGAATATACTTATAAAGTTAAGGTTAGGTAATGTCAATATTAACTATGTTTTAAAAAGCAATATAATAAAATTTCATTTAAACTTTTATTTCTTTTTAAGTATTAGTTTGATTATTTATTTAAAATACATCAGTTTCCATTGATTTGAATCACATCTGTTGTAGTACGGGCATAGCATTGCTATGTCCTGAGTACGTGGTCTATTTAGCTGAAAATATCTGTAATGTTAACCAGTTTTTATATTGATAAAAATTCTCATTTGTTCAGATAAAAAATAGGAACACGATATTATCGTGTCCCAACAAATAACTGAAAAGCGTCTCTAATTTACTCACAGCAAACAAGTATTATTCTGGCAATTTATACTGCCCGACAATACGCTTGGCAAAGTCCGGAACATGTGCGTCTAACTTTTCTGGACGATTACGCTTGACGTATAAATAATTACGAGTAAAGTGAGAATCAATCGAGAAACGCGCATATTCCAAACCTTTGGGACCAATTTTTTCAATTACGACACCCATCAATTTTGCCGCCCACATGGGCAGGGTAACGCCTTTGTCGTAGGCAGGAATGCTTTGTTGTACGGCTTCTTTACGGTTTCCCTGCGACATCACCGGCTGGGTTTCTAGCTCGTCTTTCACCAAGTCGAGCATTTCTTTGCCTGTATCATTTCTGACTACAATCCACTGCCAGCCGAAGGGTGCGCCCATATAACCGACTACCAAATCTGCCAGGGAATTTACGTAATCAAAGCAACTCATGCAGGAGGGAGCAAAAACATCTTTGAGTTTGTTGGTTTTCAAACCAAAGAAAGGCACGGTTTCTGTTGAGCCATCTTCATGTTTAAAGTGAACTCGGAAGTCTTGCATGAATTCGTAGTGTACTACAGTCTCAGGCGATCGGCTGGTGGTTTCTAAGAATTTTTGCAGTCCGGCACGGTTGACATTATCAACACAGGGTGTTCCTAAAACATAAAGCTTTTCTAACCCAAGTTGTTTTTCGACGGCTCGTAATGCTTGAATTTGGCAACCAACCCCAATTACTAATAGCCGCTTCATCCCCGATTTTTCAATTTGTTCCAACACGGAAAGGTTTGGTGATAGTGTTGGTTTATTTACTCGCGCCGCTAGTATTTCCTCTGGGGTTCGGGCGATGATGGGCATCGGTTGAAAGCGGTCTTCTTTGGTGTTTTGCACGCAAACAACGCCTTCAACTATGCCGCGATTGAGCATTTCAATGGCAATGCTGCTAACAATACCCGTCCATTGCGCTCCTTCGATTGGTTGAGTTTTTCGTGCTGCGGTCATGTGTTGATGAACACCAAAGTAGAGTTCATCGGGGTTGTCGAGATTGCGCGATCGCTCGTGGGTTTGTTCTTCGAGTTCGCCTATCTGCTGATTGATAAAAGCGCAGGCTTCCTTGACATAGTGAATGTAATATGTATCGCACAGTCCGCACTCGCTACAAAGTTCTTTAGCAGGGCGTCGGCTAGAGGGTTTGAGAGCTTTGGCTTTTTTGTGTTTGGTAGAATCAACTGAAGTCATATAAATTCTTTGTCTTATCGAGATATCGCTTTTATTACAATACCTTCAGAGGTTATGAACTTCACAATAGAAATTGAACAAGAAGAGGATGGACGCTTTCTGGCTGAAGTGATTCATTTTCCTGGTGTGCTGGCTTATGGGCAGACAAGGGAAGAAGCGATTGTTAGGGTTGAAGTATTAGCTTTGTGTTTTGGAGGAAACGAACCGCAGAGTCGCAGAGAGCGCAGAGGAATAAGAGGAGAATGCTTGAGTTGTGTAAGGCGATATGTTTAATATTTGAAGATTTGTGATGAGAGTTTAAATTCTTTATAAATAGGCTGGTGGATTTGCGGATTTTGGCTTTTTTATTTCTTGGTGGAAATTTCTGATGGCGTTGTAGGTTTTGTTTCTTAAGCTGAGGTAGATCGCTTCTGTGATTTATCAAAATTAAATTAAGACAATAAATCTCATGCAACGTTTATTTCAAAGGGCTAAAAGAATAATTTCGATGTGCCTAGTTACACTGCTTATAGTGACTAGCGCCCTGACAATTTCACCTACTCCTGCTCAGGCAGCAACAGGAAATGTGATAATTTTCAACTGTGAGTCAGAATGTGGCAACATGACGGCGTTTGCTGCTGGGGTGGCTTCGGGCAGTGCGGTAACGCTTATTGCTACGGGACACGCGGCAGTTCTAGGAGCGGCAGGGGCTGCGGTTGGTTCAGCAGCAGCAGGGGCAGTGACTGGAACTTTAACTGCGCTTGGATCAGCCATAGCAGCTCCGTTATTAGTTCCAGTACTCGCAACAGCAGCAGTTGGCTATGTTGGATACAGCGCATGGAAAGCTCTTAACCACAGTTAGCCAAACCCTTCAATTTAGTTGATTACAAGAGTTGTGCAAGATTAAATTTAAACTTTGCACAGCACCTTTGGAAAAATCTTCTTTTTAGCCCTTCGGTAAGTTCACCGAAGGGCTTTCACTATTTCAAAAATCTCTCTTCCTCTGCTTCCTCTGCGCCTCTGCGGTTCGTTACTCTTTGCGGAAATTTTGTTAACTAAAAACCTAAGATAGTAGAAGACTGCACTTTACACAAAATTTAAGAATAAAAAGCAATATTTCATTGATTTTAGGGAGGTTGCAAAAGCTTACTCAGCCTAAAATCAACATAGTAATATCTATCACTTTTAACGAAGTAGTAACCAGGGAGTAAAAGATATAATTATGGGACTAAATAATCGCATCAGCCGGATAGTCAAGGCAAATCTTAACGATATAGCAGGTAATTTCAAACCACCAGAAGGTGCAGCGTTTATTGCTGGAGGAGTCGCTACTGGTGCTGCTATTTCTCATACAGTTGGTGGTATGGGATTAGGAGCCGCAGGGACAGCTGTAGGTATTGGTGCGCCGCATTTGATGGCTGCGGGAGCGGTTGCGAGTATGGCTGCTTATGGAGCTAAGAAAGGAATAGAAAACCAAGATGCGTTGGCTTTGGGTGCAGCAGCACTAGGAGCGGTTGGTGGTGCTGGAGTTTCTGCAACTGTTGGAAAGATGGGATTACTTGCAGCCGGAACCGGGTTTAGCATTGGTATGGCTCCTGTAGCTGTTGCTGGTGCAGTAGTTGGACTTGGTGGTTATGGTTTGTTTAAGTTGCTTGATGGTAGTCAAGATACTAATGACCCAAACAAAGTTGTTGAATCTCTTAAGCAAACAAAATTCAGCATACTACAGAATATTTATATTGCTAAACGTAACAGAGAACAAGTACAAGCAAATTACAACCAAGCTGAAAATAAAGTCCAAGAGTGGCATCAAATAGCTTTATTAGCTATGAAAAAAGAACGTGAAGATTTGGCTCGTGAAGCTTTGACTCGTAAGCATACTCTTAAGCATTCTGCTGATAGCCTTAAAAATCAGCTTGAGCAACTAATGACAGTAATAGACAGTCTCGAAAATGACTTAAGGTTTATTGAAAAGACAATTGCCCAAGTTAAAGCACAACCAGGCTCAAACTATGGGTGGGCTTAACAATGTCAAGAAAAACTACTAATTCACTGCAAAAACTTGTGCGAGGGGTGATTCGGGATTTTGCGGTTTTGGTAAATGAGGCAAAGCCTGAGAAAGTAAAGAAGGCAAAAGCGAAAAAATATCCTGTTACCAAACCTCAATCTCAGCCAAAGCAACAAGCAAACAAGCGATCGCGTTACATTCCTCTATCAGTTCGTTTTACAGTTCTCCAAAGAGACAATCATAAATGTGTTTCTTGTGGTAAAACTCCCCCAGAAGTCACCCTAGAGGTCGATCATAAAAAACCGTTTTCTCAAGGTGGCACTAACCACATTAGCAACTTGCAAACGCTGTGTTTCAAGTGCAATCGTGGCAAGGGTGCGCGTAGCTTAAAATAACGTACAAAATCTTCAATTATCGTAAATAGCCCTTCAGTGAACTTACCGAAGGGCTTTCACTATTTCACAAATCTCTCTTCCTTTGCGTCTTTGCGCCTTTGCGTGAGACCTTATTAAATCAAACACCACTACCAACAGATTCCTCTCTAAAACCCAAGCGCGATCGCTCTTGCAAAAATATCTCGTGCATTCGGTCAGCATAAGGCAGCAACAAAGTTTTTTGTTCAAAATTCACACCGCTGATAACTTCATCCGCTAATACTTGACACCATTTTTCTGTCATTTCCCATTTGATTTCCACTCCCTCCACAACCATTTCACATAAAGGAAGTAATTCTTCTTCAAATGGTGCCATACTCTTCTCTAAAAAACACAGCCATAAATATGCCTGAAACATATTTAAGTCACGAAGGCAAGAGTGTGTTACACCAGAATCATTCAATTTTCCCCGACGGCTACGATGATTGGGCAATAATTGCCCAAGTCGATTATAAACACTTTGAGCAATATCCCTCGCCTTAGGTAACATTTGCTCTACAATAATAAACTCAGGCGAATTTACTTCATATTTAGCACTTTTATGGCAGACTCGCTGCCACGGCACGGCAACTTGCTCTTCCACAAAGTTTAAGTAAGAAGCGAGCAATACTTTCTCAGCTGGTGTAAGTTTTTTTAGAATTAAATTATTGCTAAAATTCAACTGCGTTGTCAAAAAACCAAGGGCACGCCAATCCTTAGATGCAATGTGTTGTTCTTGAAACACCATTAATATTGGTTCAAGAGCGTATGCTAGTTCTTCGATTGCTGGTATACCCCATATTATATGGGAATTACCGTTACTTTCAGCGGAAATAAAGGCAGTATTTATTGACTGTTTTTGATAAACTTCTAGTACTTTTCTATACACTCTAAAGGCAAATTGAGTTATTCGTCTTGCCTCGTTTAAATCTAAAATGTTAGGAATATAAGAGTAAAGGGTTTTCGTTTGTATCCATGCCATGTTGCAGTTGATATCTAATACATTATCCTTTAACTTGGTGGCGGTTGCGGCTCGACCCTCTGGTGATAAAGCTTTCAGCAACGAATCAGAGGATGCTCCGTTTTCTAAAGATAGAGAGGATAAATCAACTGTGTAGCGCTGTGCCCAAAGGTTGAGTAAGCGATCAACCGTGGGAGTTTTTACAGATTGAGAAGTTTTTAACATAAATTTTTCCTGGGTAATTTTTTGGTAAACTTGATAAATTAAGTGACTGTAGATTATTCATATAATTACCCCCTGCATAATATAAAGTGTAATTCCTGGAAATCTAATGCATATTAATTAAGTTATATTACTTTTGAGCTATAAATATCGCTATGTCGGAGCGATCGCTTTTACGAAAATATCATAAACAAATATACTTATAGCAACCCCAATACTTGGGCGATCGCAAGTTATTACTAGTGCATTAGCTTTTAAATTCTATAGCTTTAGCTTCTGGACGCAACCTGAGCTTAAATTGTGGTTCACACTAACTTTAAGAATCATCCGGAAGATTTTACAAATTCTTGCCGATCTGCACCCGTTGATTCCCGCAAATAGATATATCATATTTACTTGGGCGTCAGTAACAATATTTACAAAATACCAGTTAATTTAAAACAATAAGTTTTAAATATTAACAGGATAATAAAAGGAACTATCCAATAAACATACTGTATCTGCATTTATACGATAGTTCGTATTGCAATTTCCGTGGAAATACTAGCAAACAAATTGTTTTATTATGGAAGCAAGCAACAAATCTTCTCATGAGTTACGGACATTATATATTTTCGCAAATTAGCCTGTACATAACGGAGTAATTTGCTTTGTTTTTCTGTATCGAATGCGATCGCTATCAAAGTATCTCTAACTGAAAAAAACAGCCTTACTTCTTTTGCAGCATCGATAATATAACTTAAATTCAATGGTCGCAAATTTTATTCTTGTTTCAAAAATAACTTTATCTTGTTTACATGTTTTTTCATTTTGTATGTGTGCTTGTTTCTGGTTAATCATCTAAAGGCTGTATGCCTTTCTCTAGCCGCACTCTGGCTTTGTAACTGAGAATCAAGCTGACAAACAAAAAAAATGGATGTTAAAATATTCGGTTTTTATGAAAAAATGATGACGAAAATTTTAAAACTATATTGCATCTTCTGAAAAATCGTTATAAATTATTAACTAATAGGGTAATAATTTTATTTGCAGTGTAAAGGTCTCAATTAAGTTTCAGGAAATACACCGTTTACGGTTTAGCTTAATGTGAAGCAGAAACGGTGCATTAAGTATAGCTTGCTTTTTCAAATATTTAGTTCAAAGGTACAACAAAAAAAGTATATTTAAATTTATTTTTATAAACAAGTATGTTAATACTTAAGTAAGAAAAAATAGGTTTAATTTACTAGAAACATAATTTTCCGAAATAATCAGGATTTGAAATAAACTGCGTATTCAGCAGCTTAATATCCTTGTTACAGGTAAATTATACGCTGATTATATTGCTGTTCCAAAAATTGTCTTTGTTATGATCATAGTAGCAAAAACAATAGTTCGGGCACATCTACCACAAGACACAATATAACTAGAAAATGTAAAGGGAGATATAAAGAGCGATGCAACTAAATGAATTAGTACCAATTAAAAGTGTAGACCAAGAAGCATGGGAAGCACTCGAAAAATCAATTATTTACTATCAGGGGCGTCCCGTGGGCACTATAGCTGCCTTTGATGTATCAGTAGAAGCGCTCAATTATGACCAGTGTTTTGTTCGAGATTTTGTTTCTTCTGCCTTACTTTTTTTGATGAAAGGCAGAGCGGAGATTGTGCGTAATTTTCTCCAAGAAACCTTAAAATTACAGCCAAAAGAAAGAGAATTAGATGCTTATAAGCCAGGTAGGGGTTTGATTCCAGCTAGCTTTAAAGTAGTATTAAATAATGGTGAAGAATTTTTAGAAGCTGATTTCGGCGAACACGCGATCGCTAGAGTTACACCTGTCGATTCTTGTCTCTGGTGGATGATTTTATTGCGTGCTTATGTCATGTCTACCAAAGATTTTTCTCTAGCTTATCAACCTGAATTCCAAAAAGGTATCAGGTTAATTATGGAACTTTGCTTGGCAACTCGTTTTGATATGTATCCAACGCTGTTAGTTCCAGATGGTGCTTGTATGATTGACCGTCGTCTCGGTATCTATGGGCATCCGTTAGAAATTCAAACTCTATTTTATGCTGCATTGCGTGCAGCTCGCGAGTTATTAATCTGTAAAGGCAATCAAGATATTGTTGAAGCAATTGATAACCGCTTACCTCTATTATGCGCTCATATTCGTCAGCATTATTGGATAGATATAAATCGACTAAATGCAATTTATCGGTTTAAGGGTGAAGAATATGGCAAGACAGCCGTTAATCTTTTCAATGTATATGCAGATTCTATTCCCTATTATGAATTAGACAAATGGTTACCAAAAAAAGGTGGTTATCTAGCAGGTAATGTCGGACCATCGCAGCTAGATACTCGCTTCTTTTCACTCGGAAACTTGATGGCAGTTATTTCCGATCTGGCAAGCGTTGAGCAATCGCAAGCGATTATGAATCTCATTGAGAAACGATGGGACGATTTAGTGGGAGATATGCCCATGAAAATCTGTTTTCCCGCTTTGGAAAATGAAGAATATAGAACTGTAACTGGATGTGACCCGAAAAATATACCTTGGTCTTATCATAACGGTGGCAGCTGGCCCGTTTTAACGTGGATGTTGGTGGCAGCTGCGGTGAAAACCAAGAGAACAAATCTGGCACAAATGGCGATTGAAATTGCCGAAGCACGTCTGAGTGAGGATGAATGGCCAGAATATTATGATGGCAAAAAAGGGCGTCTCATGGGTAAGCAAGCCAGGAAATATCAAACCTGGACAATTGCTGGATTTTTATTAGCGAAAGAACTGATTGCAAACCCTTCTTATTTACCATTAGTCAGTTTTGATGAATTACCCGCAGAAGTAGTTTCTAGAGCGTGTGAGTTTGAAATCAACAGTGTAGATACTTATACTTCTCGCGCTTAAATAAGTAGTGTCAAGTCCAGTTGATGGGCTGCTTAGGCAGCCTTTATTCTCAAATAAAACCACGAAATAGTACAAGAAGTTTGGAAAGAAATACTAGATTCATGATTTATTTTTTCTTGAAAATAAGATTCCCGATTTCTCACTCGAAGTCGGGGATATGAAGAATTTAGATTTTTAAGATATATATATTAGTTTTTCGCCTTTGTCAGAAGCTGGATGATGATAAGTAATGACTGCTGATTGGTTAAGTTGGCTGATGGGGGCAGGTTTCATTTCTCCCCGAAAGTCTAGCAACTGAACAAGAATTAGGTAGGCGATCGCTAAAATTATCGAAATTGCACCTGTAATAATTGCCACTATTTTTGAACGATCCATCAGTATTTCCTATTAATAAAATTTAACTACTCAACGCTTTGAGGAAACGCTGCAAACTCTTGAATACACCGGGCTTTTTCGCGGGTGTAGCATCTGTTGAGGTTTGCGAACCTTTTGTGAGAATCAAATCCAACTCGTCACCGGCTGGTTTTTTGGGTAAATCGGCTATTTTTTCGTAATTACCACTTTTTTGCACCCAGACTTCCCACTGTTGAGGGTAGCAGCGAAATACACCTGTTTCATCATCTACAGGACGGAGGTAGTAACATGATTCAAGGGTGCTAATGAAGCGATTGCGGGTTTGTCTTGCAGTATAACCGATGCCCACAACCCCAGCATCATCTAAGCGAGGATTTAAAATGACAAAAGGGCGATCGCCTATATATTCGCATAATTTTTCCAATTGTGGTACTTCTACAGAAGTGGGAGCAATAAATAAGAAGATTTCGTCTTCTGGCTGAATTTTTGATTCTAGGGAAGCAACCCTACCGCTGCCAATATCTTCAATTTTAAATGGTACATCTGCCCAGTCACGACGGGCAAGAGCCGCAGCACCGGCATCTGTAAAGAATATTTTCAGACGAGAATCATATGTTTGAAAAGCTCCTATAAATTGCTCCGCGACTGACATATGTTTGAGTTCTGGAAAGACTAACTCAACTTGCAGACGTTTATAACCATCTGTTAGCGCTGCTTGGGTAGCGACTTGTGCTTGAGCGATCGCGTCTTCTAAAGTATTTGGAAGTTCAGCCATTTTAAATAATTTTGGATTGTATTAAACTGTAAGACGTATTTGCGCCGAGATTACTATTTTATATTTTCTGTTCTATATTTCTGCGTTTTGTTGCTATTTTTGAGGCAGCGGTGCAGAAAAGCTTAAAAAACCATATCATTTGTTTCAGTATTAGCTCTAATTTTGGTGTTGCTAAATTTTAATATGAATCATTTTATCTTTATATGGGAATTATAAGAATTAAGTATTGATATCAAGGTCTTTGATGAAACCTGTTTGGCATAAAGGTAAATTAACAACATGGAAGGACGATAAGGGTTTTGGCTTCATCCGTTCCAGTGATGGCAGTCAAGACGTTTTTCTGCATATCACTGCACTCAAAGAAACAAATCATCGTCCACAAGTTGGTGATGTGATTTCCTATCAGCTAACGGTTGATAAAGACGGAAGAATTCATGCTTGCAACGCTTTCATTGAGGGAGTTGTATCCAAACCTATGCCAATAACCTCATCTTCTGCAATAAAGAAAGAAACATTGAAACCTAAAGCGAAATATTCTTTAATATTGGAGGTATTACTCTTATCTTTATTGCCAGGTTTAGGAGCAATGCATTTTGCATTGACGACTTTCAACCCAATTCCTCTGATTCTCTATGCTGTAATGAGTTTTCTTACATTTACACTGTACGCGGATGATAAATCTCGTGCAAAGCAGGGGCGTTGGAGAGTATCAGAAAGGACATTACATTTGTGTGAATTTATGGGTGGATGGTTGGGGGCATTCATCGCCCAACGAAGATTACGTCACAAAAGTAGCAAGGTTTCATACCAAATTGTATTTTGGGTAATAGTAGCTATTCACATCATATTTTGGTTGGATTGGCTTTTCTTTGGGAAAAAACTGGTAAGTTTATTTCTTGGGATTGTTTTTAGAGCGTAGCAGAAAACGCTTGAACTTGCCTAGATTGGGATTGAAGAACTTGCACTCTTATCGGCGTTGGTATCAATCAAAACTCTCACTCAAAATACTTCTCCATCCCACGTTCTTCTAGTATGGACTCCACCTGTTTATCGGTCGGTGATGGTTGGTCGGTCTTCAATAAACCTTTCATCTGCTTGATGATGCGCGATCGCTCAGGTGGTTGGGTTGGAACATCTTGCAAGGATTCAACGATCGCACGAACGAGTTGAAGGCGATCGCTGGCAGTTGACGGGCTTGCTCTTTAAGCTCTTGCAGGGACATAGAAAACACTCCAACAAATGCTGTATTTAAATTTTAGTATGAGCTATCAACGCTTTACTAAATACAATGGTGTCAACCTTTCCAAAACTTGCTTGAATACCATCGCTACCCAATCTATATCAGCGTCTGTGGTATCGCGTCCTAATGTCATGCGAATTCCTCCTAATGCGGCTTTATCTGAATAACCCATCGCTAACAATATCGGACTTGGACTAAGTTTACCACTATGACAAGCGGCTCCGGCACTAATACCAATGCCAGCTAAATTCATCTGCCGTACTAAACTTTTACCAGTGATTTTTTCCCCATCGGCGTGTTGCAGATAGAAACTAACATGGTGAGGTAAGCGGGAAATCATATCACCTGTAGGTATTAAACCAGGAATATCAGTTAATTGAGAAAACAGGCGATCGCGTAATTTAATTAAACGCGGTGTTTCGGTTACTATTTCTTGCGCTGCTAATTCCGCTGCCACACCAAATCCGGCAATATTTGGCACTGCTTGCGTACCTGAACGCAGTCGCATTTCTTGCCCACCGCCATTCAATAAGGGCGCTAAATCCACTCCGGGACGCACATACAGCGCTCCTGCACCTTGGCAACCATATATTTTATGGCTGGATAAACTAAGTAAATCTACAGGCAGTTTTTGTACGTTTATTGGCAACCTTCCGGCAACTTGCACAGCATCTGTGTGGAATATGATGTTGTGCGATCGCGCAATATTTCCTAATTCGACAATTGGCTGCACTGTCCCAACTTCACTTTGACCGTAAATCACAGAAATCAGTACGGTGTTAGGTTGCAAGGCTGCTTCTAAATCTACAGGATTTACTGTCCCTTTCGCATCTACTAGTAAACGGGTTATTTCCCAACCCCACATTTCCAATAATCGCGCAGGTTCAGAAATCGCGGAATGTTCCACACTGGATATTATCATATGTTGGGGAACCGCGTACAAACGAGCGATACCCATTATTGCCAGATTATCAGCTTCGGTGCCCCCAGACGTAAAGATAATCGATTGCGGATCGGCAGCGTTAATTAATCCTGCAACCTGCATTCTTGCTTGTTCGACAACTGTTGCGGCTCGTTGTCCCCACTCATGTAAGCTGGAAGGATTGCCCCACTGTTGAGTGAGGGTTGCTTGCATTGCGGCGATCGCTTCAGAGCGAGTGGGAGTAGTTGCACTGTAATCTAAATAAATTTGCATATTATATTCCGGGAAAACACACGCTGGCAACTTTTGACATTTGGCTAATTCTGTGTTGAAAAACTTTCTTGTTTGGGAATTATAAATTTGTTCACCCAACTACCAGCAGACTAAGGTGCAAATTTTTTCTACCCAAAGGTATTTTTATTTTATCTTTTTATTGACACTTACTCTCGCAAGTTGTCAGCGAGTCCAGTCTCACAGTAAACGTCTTCAACCTTTGCCGCAAGATTTATTAGTCAAAGTTTACTTTAACCATTCCGAGTCTTCAGAATATAAAGAACCTTACCGACAGCAAACCCGCCTTGGGGATGATTTAGAAAAACAGATTGTTGATGCAATTTATCAAGCTAAATCGACAGTAGATGTAGCAGTTCAAGAATTGCGTCTACCCAAAGTTGCAGAAGCGTTGGTTGATAGACAAAAAGCTGGGGTTAAGGTGAGATTAATCTTAGAAAATACCTATAGTCGTTCTTGGAGTAGTTTCACTCCAGGGGAAGTTGGTAAGCTAAATAAGAGAGAAAAGGAAAGATATCAAGAATTTAGGCAATTTGTAGACATTAATAAAGATAATCAACTTAGTTTAGAGGAAATCAAGCAAAGAGATGCTTTGGTAATTTTACGTAATTCAAAAATTCCTATAATTGATGATTTAGCAGATGGTTCACGAGGCAGCGATTTGATGCATCATAAATTTGTGATTGTGGATGATCGCATTGTCATTGTTACTTCGGCTAATTTTACTTTAAGTGACATTCATGGAGATTATTCTAATAATACCAGTTTAGGTAACGCCAATAATTTATTAAATATCGACAGTCCCGAATTAGCCGCTTTATTTACCAAAGAGTTTAACATCATGTGGGGCGATGGACAAGCCGGAAAATCAGATAGTAAATTTGGCTTGAAAAAACCATTACGTTTACCTGAAAAAATCAGCTTAGGTGCAAGCATAATTACCGTACAATTTTCGCCAACTTCTCCAACTGAACCTTGGAGTAAAAGTAGTAATGGTTTAATAGGCAAAACTTTAAATTCTGCGACAAATAATGTCGATATGGCATTATTTGTCTTTTCGGAACAGCGCTTAGTTAATATACTAGAAAATCGGCATCAACAAAGTGTGAAAATTCGCGCTTTGATTGAATCACAATTTGCCTATCGTTCATATAGTGAAGCATTAGATATGATGGGTATTGCTTTCACTAACAAATGTAAATATGAACTGAATAATCATCCTTGGCAAAATCCCATTACCACAGTTGGTGTACCTTTATTACCCAAAGGTGATTTATTGCATCATAAATTTGCTGTGATCGATGGACAAATCGTAATTACAGGTTCTCACAATTGGTCGGAAGCGGCAAATAACGGTAATGACGAAACACTTTTAGTAATTGAAAATCCTATAGTTGCGGCTCATTATATACGAGAATTTGAACGGCTTTATACTAATGCAAAAATAGGCTTACCACCAAAGAAAGTAGAAAAAGTGAAAACGCAAGAAAAACAATGTTTAAACGCAGAGGAGCGCTAAGGTAAGCGCAGAGGTACGCAGAGTCTTCGTTAAAACCTCAGCGTACCTTTGCGTTGAAAAAAGATGAACTCAACTCAGGTAAACAGAGGATTTTACACTATTATTTAGGATTGCTATATGTTATTACAAGCAAGATATACTCTTAATGATGCTTTCTATTTTGATTAACTTATGCGATCGCCTGATGTACCTAATTCTTTGAAAAAAATAGATTCTCGACACCGACTGCTTACTTCTATCTGTCTAGCCGCATTTGTATTAGTAATACTTCCACATTCACTGCACCTACCTACACGCATTCTTGCTGCTTGGGATTCCGGTGCTTATTGTTTATTAGCCTTGACTTTGGTGATGATGTTTAAGGCTACTCCAGAAACGATGCGTCGTAATGCTAAACGTGAATATCAAGGTCGTTTGGCTATCTTTATTTTAATTATCGCTGCTGCTTGCGCTGGTGTGTTAGCTATTGGGTTTTTACTCACCGATAAAAAGGGAATATCTCCAATGCTACTAACTCTACATGTCATGCTTGCTGTCACGACAATTATAGGTTCTTGGTTGCTAGTGCATACAGTGTTTGCATTGCAATATGCACGCAGTTATTATCAAGACCATGAAAGCAAGAATGAGCAGATAGCCGGGGGTCTAGATTTTCCTAGCGATCGCCAACCTGATTTTTGGGACTTTTTGTATTTTTCTTTTGTCATTGGGATGACAAGTCAAGTTTCCGATGTGCAAACAACATCACGAAACATGAGACGTTTAGCTTTATTACATGGAATATTATCTTTCTTTTTTAACACTACCATTTTGGCTATGAGCATCAATATAATTGCTTCGTTAATTTAAAAGATATTTTTTCCCCTGTACCTCGTTTTACTAAAATTATACAAAAGTCATAATCTATATTCTTCTTTGCGTCTTTGCGTCAGACAAAATATTTACACAACAAGTCTACCGTCTATCAGCAGCATCATAGAATACCCCTATAGTTAATGGTCATAGACCAAAATAAATCATTACACTAAAAGAACTCCCTCACTATGCCGATCCAATCTTACTAATGACCCAACAACCTGCACGAATCTGTATACTTGGTGGAGGCTTTGGTGGTCTTCATACTGCCTTACGCTTAAGTCAATTACCTTGGGAATCTACGCAAAAACCGGAAATCGTTCTGGTCGATCAAAGCGATCGCTTCGTCTTTTCCCCCTTACTTTACGAACTTCTCACCGGGGAACTACAAACCTGGGAAATTGCCCCACCTTTTGAAGAACTTTTACAAAACACAGGTGTACGTTTTTGTCAATCACTCGTCTCGGAAATTGACATAGACCAGCAAAGAGTACATTTACAGAATAGTCAGGAAATCCCCTACGATCGCTTAGTTTTAGCGCTGGGTGGAGAAACTCCTTTAGATTTAGTTTCCGGTGCCCCGTCCCACG
>JBPCQW010000135.1:0-16043 GCA_050997715.1 Hassallia sp. | reverse complement strand
CTCTGGAGCCACCCCCATCTGCGCCAATTAGCAAGTCAGCTGTGTCTTGAGTGCCATCAGCAAAAATCGCAGTGACACGCTGACCATTCTGCTGAATGTCAGTTAGGTTCTTACCTTGGTGATAATGCTCGAACGGAAAATGCCGACGCATCGAACCATAAAGCAAACTCCAGGAGGTCAGCACCTGACGCATGGACATGGGTTGGGCGATGCTGCCATCGCGGTTTAAATAATACCGCTCATGCGCTACCACACCAAGTGGTTCTTCGTAGCGAACGCCAGTGCGTTGAAACACTTCTAGTACATCTGGCTGGAGTACAATACCACCACCCCGACTGTCAAGATCGTGAGAAGACCGTTCGTAAATATCGACATCCCAGCCAATGGAACGCAGCACGATCCCGGTAAACAAGCCGCCTAATGACCCGCCAATGACGATTGCGCGGTTGATTGTGGGTTTCATGGTCATTGAACCCTCCTAATAGATTCTTCTCGTGACTGGCGTTATGCAGGCTCTAATTCATTCACTGCGGTTTGCAAAGCTGTTAAAAAGACATCAACAGACTGTGCGCCGGCGATTGTTTCTTTACCAATTTTGATGGTCGGTACGCTGCGTATACTCCGGTTCGCTGCCTGCTTTTCTAGCTCTTTCACTTCTGCAACACCTTCAGTTGAAGTTAGGAAGGCTCTAACTTGGTTAGCATCCATCCCGACTTCAGCAGCGAGTTTAGCTAAGGTTTCGACATCGGTAATATCTTGTCCTTCAGTAAAGTAAGCGTTCAGAATCCGCTCAACCATCTCGGTTGCTTTGCCGAACTGACAAGCTTTCCAAGTCAAGCGATGAGCTTTCAAGGTGTTTGGAGTGACTTGCATCAAGTCGTAGCGGAATTCTATGCCGTCACCAATAGCAGCCTGGATCGTTTGCTCATCGAGTGTTTGTGAGTATTCCCAACTACCAAATTTATTGGAGCGGTAAGTTTTGCGATCAATGCCTGCTTCGGGCATGGTTGGGTTTAGCTCGAATGGATACCAAATGCGCTGGATCTCAATAGGAGTTTTGAGTAGCGCGATCGCTTGATTTAATCGTCTATCTACGACTAAACACCACGGGCAGATAAAATCCGAGGTTATTTCGATTGTTAAGGTCATAAGTGCCTCCTTCAGACTGCACATTGATTTCCTACATCTCAACTATAATCTCACTCATAAAAAATGATAATATGGCTATTACGCCAAACACCTTTGCGTTTTTTGCAAAAGTAGAAGAATACGAGAGCCGATGGATCAGTTTGCAGCCATGCACGCGTTTGTGAAGGTCGTAGAAACCGGCGGATTTTCTGAAGCTGCGCGGCAGTTGCAGATGGCAGTGTCTTCTGTAACTCGTCAGGTGAATGCTTTGGAAGGAATGCTCAATACCCAGCTACTCAATCGATCAACGCGTAGCATTACCCTGACACCGCAAGGTCACAAATACTACGATAAAGCAGTTCGTATCCTGCAAGATGTGGAGGAAGTCAACCAATGTGTGGCAGAGGGTGAGGATGTTCCACGGGGGCTGTTGCAGGTCAGTTTACCTGTCGCGTTTGGTCGTATACATGTTGCACCAATCCTCACAGAGTTTCTAGCTCAATATCCAGCCGTGAAACTGAACCTCCGATTCATTGATACATTGTCTAACCCAGTGGAGGAGGAACTGGATATTGTCATCCGCATTGGAAATCTTGAGCGATCGGGTGCTAACTTGATTGTCCGTAAGCTTGCCTCGCATACACGTTTTGTCTGCGGTAGTCCATCATATTTCAAACAGTATGGCTTGCCAAAACACCCAGAAGAATTAGCGCACCATAATTGCCTGTTGTTTAAGTATTTCACAGGCTATGATGTATGGCGGTTTCAGCGAGGCACTGATGTATTTGAAGTAAAAGTGAGTGGTTCGCTTGTAGCAAATAATTCTGAGGTGCTACGCCAAGTCTGCTTGGATGGTGCGGGTATAATCGTGATGCCGACTTGGTTGATTGGTGAGGACATTCGGGCTGGTCAATTGCAAGCCGTACTTACTGACTTTCAAGTGCATCCCCAGTCTGACATGGATATGGGCATTTATGCGCTTTATCTGCCGAATCGCAGGCATTCTGTGCGAGTTAAAACGTTGATCGATTTCTTGATTAAACGATTTGGCGATCCGCCATACTGGGAAGCAACTTTAATCTAAAGGGAATCATAACAATTATTAAATACTATTGACGAAAGTGTTACAAATCCTTGAAAGCATATCCTGCCAGTGTTTGAATCAAAACATAATTTCAGGTGATGAAATTACAAATTACTGAGGTACACTGGCAAGCAAAGTAATGCAAAATATTACTGTGCTTCCCTTCGGTTTCGGCATCACCCACAATGGAACACTGGCAATTTCTATTACAGAAACAAGGCGATCGCTCTTGGCATACCTTGGAATCGCCAAACTTACAAATACTCGAAGGTCGGTATCGAGTTTTGGCTCGCTCTAACCGTCCTAATATAGATGTAGAAGTGCGGGTAATTCACTCTTCCACTCAGGAAGTTCCAATTCAGCGACGAGTTCAAAAGCGATCGCGTCGCACTAACAATGAAGGCTTAATGGCAGTTATCCCCTTTACCCACCTGAAGCCGGGAATTTGGGAGTTACGATGCTCTGGCGATTTGATGTCTGATATGCTCGGTAAATCGTGGCAATACAGCATCAAAATGCAAGTTTTGCCTCAATCGGCAGTTTTATCGGATGTCAAGAGATTGGACAACTCTGAGCATCATCTTTCAGCCGACTCAGATACTTTTTCTCATCACAACAGCTTATCAACAGCCGCAGCCCAAACTTCTACTACCATACATAACACTATCACCGTTAAGGCAGAGCCAGTAATTACTACACGAAGTAACGCTGCGACTACTGAGCCTTTGCCAACTATAAAAGAAGAAGATGCACCTATTACCCCAGTGTGGGTTAAAGGTGAAACAGCAGAGCAAATTTTACAAAACTTATTAGAGTTGGCTTTACCTTTTTCTGAATCTCTGCTCAACGATGAAGAGATAAAAGAAACTCCACAAGAGCAAGCACTGCCACCATTACTGCTAACTTTAGAGGAGGAAACTTATGTTGCTCGTTGGGGAGAAACTCTCTGTGTCAATGGGCGCGTAGAATTAAAAGAAGAGCTGCTGAGTGAAACATCAGATTTAGAAAGCGTCTGTGGGGCATTCCTGCAAATTGAAATGCGATCGCCCCAAAAATCCCAAATATTAACTCAAGTAAGGCAACCAATACCTGAAAAGATTTTACCGTGTACTATTAGCAGCCAAATTGAAATTCCTGCTGATTGCGAATCAAAGCTGATTTTAGCAGATATGAGTTTGTATGGCGCACTCGCTGGAATTGGTGAGGTGACACTGTTAGCCAGCCAGTCTTTCACAATTACAGCAGATGTCACAGAATTACTGGCAATTACCACAGCTATCAAATATAGTACACCAGAACTAAATGACTTGCTCGCGCCGCCTATCAATCAAGAACCATTACCATCATCCCTTGATCTAGAACTGTTTAATCTGGTAAAAAGCGTAAAAACAGGGCATAATCTAGTTTTTCATGCATCGACGAAAAAAGCTTTACCACCGCGAATTGAGCCGCGAAAGCGATCGCAATCAGCAGCAGTGCGTAGAAGCTCTGCTTCTTGTCGCCAGACATCGCCTGAATTGCCAACATTTTCTCACGGGCAAACTAAAATGATCGCCGCGTCAAAATCGCAGCGTTTAGAGAACACAGATACTATAATTGCCGAGCGTCAAGTGCCAATATTTGAGGAAGAGACAAGACTTTCTCTGAGTGCAGGCTCCACTTTTAGATATTTGACACCGCTTAAAGCTTTACCTACTGACTTTGAAGAGGTTCAAAGGAACGGGGAAGATGCTTTGGATTCTCAAACTCATGAGGAATTCCCCCAGCTTAATACTACTGTTGCTGAATTTGAAAATGCAACTGACTTAGAAGGTGATGAAGATGCACCTGAATTATTCGTTGAGGATGCGCGATCGCCGGATAACTATGACGCAGAAGTAGTTGTTCCCCAAGCTTCTGAATTAATCACACTAGATAACCCCCATTCATCCCCTTTAATCAAAAAGTGGATGCAGACTCAAGGCTACTCTTTGCCTGAACCAATCACTGTTCAATCTCAGAACTACTATAGTTATACTCCAGCTAACCAGACTATTTCTGAAGAATATCCGCTTTCTTTGGGTGAGCAAATTTTGACTGCTGATGTTAATTTGCCGTTAGTATCTGATATGGAAACGCAACAAGACGACATTGTGGAAGAAGATACGGTGACGCTACATGAAGAAAAAGTATCAGAAGTTTCTTTTTCACTGCAAGTACCACAACTACCGCCTGCTGCTAATGTTGAGATACAGCCGACTTTCTTGACACAAGAGTTTGTCGTAGATGATACACTTAATGAATATGAAGCCGATACTACGCAGAGCGGTTTGTTGAAGCAAAAAAACGAACCTGTAACAGATTTATCGGTTGTAGCTATAACATCGGCAAATTCAAGTCCGTTGCCAATTCCGCAACTGCATGTACCAGAAGGTGAACTTATCGCTGGTAAGTCTGTCAGGGTGCGCGTGCATCTGCCTTACGTGCGTCCGCAAATGGCTGTGAAGTTATGGATGGAGGATTGCCAAACGCGCTGGTTGCTAGAGGGTCCGCATTTGCTCAAGAATTTGCTACCTAACTCTTTGGGAGATTTGGAGGTGATGACTCAATTAAATATTCCCTTTGGCTGTTTGGAAATTCGCTTAGAGGCGATCGCTATAGATATGGCAACTCAACAGGAAAGTCATAAAGTGACAATCGGCAGGACTGTGATTCCTCCAGATTTGCCAACTTTGCAGCTAGATGAACTGCTGGGAATATAAGCTTGTGGGAGCGTCCTGCAATTAATTTTGTCTGATCAGGTTAATCGGCAGGGGATGCACAACGTACAATATTTCGAGAATCTGCTGCATGAGTACGAATCCCAACGTGTCTAGCCTGTGGCTTCTGCGTACTCCATTGGAGAAGCCGTTCACGCAGCGTGTCGCAGACAATGCTAGCAGTACGCGGTTCGTTTTTTCATTATATAAAATCTCAATTTGTTAAAAATATGATAGATTTTCAAAAATGAGGCAGAATTTGCAGTAAGCTCATCTTGAATTGCAGTGAGATTTAGCAGGAATCTTTACTATGTCAGCTTCATTTTTGCCTTCTATCTTAGTTCCTCTGACTGGTTTAATTGTTCCAGCAGTGGTATTTGCGTTGATGCTTATATACATTGAACGCGAAGACATAGCCTAAGTTTGATAAATCCCTCATCCGAAAAAACGATGATTAATTTTTCATCGATTTTTTGCAGATTTATCAGAAAGAGTGAATATTAAAATACCGCCTATCTTTAAAAGACAGGCGGTTTTTTTATGCTGATTTCTCAACAATTGCGCTTAAAATGCAGATTTATGGTATTCAGTTCCAGCCACAATTATATGGAAGAACCGATTCCGGCGTAAGCCCCATAAAAGAAAATGCCTACAACAGTTATTACACCTAGCCCTGCGATTGTAGCGACAACCCACAGGGGAATTCTTCCACTTTCAGACACAGCTTTTCTCCTCCCTTAATCAAAAAATCAGCGCTTGTTAAATCAAAACAAGGATTAATACCAGTCGTCCTTTGTTAGTTAAAGAAGTAACTGGAAAATAGAATCCCTAGAACAAAAATCAGTAATAGTCCTAGGAAAAGCGAAGTCCGGTTTAGTTCGACCGGCTGTTTATTAGGATTTGGCGATCTATCCATGAGTTGTTCCTCCTAGCGTTGAATAAACTGCATTGAAGCGATCGCACCCAAAAAGAACAGTGTAGGTACAGCTAAGGTGTGAACTGCGATCCATCTAACCGTAAAAATCGGGTAATTAATTGGTTGATTAACGTTATTGCCGCTGGTCATGTCAAACTATTTTCCGGTAAATTGATCAATTTGTTGTTTAGCTTCAAAGCGATCTTTGACAATTGGCGGTGCTATCTGCTCCGCTCTTGGGTAATACTCGTTCGGGCGGGGTGTACCAAATACATCATAAGCCAGTCCGGTGCTGACAAATAACCAACCTGCAATAAATAATGCAGGGATGGTGATGGTGTGAATTACCCAGTAACGAACGCTGGTAATAATGTCCGAAAACGGACGTTCTCCAGTGGTACCTGACATGCCTGATTCCTACCTTAGTGAAAGATTGTTCTTGAGAATATTATCCTACAAAGTTTAGAAAGAGTTACAACTTGCAACCGACTTCTCATAAATTGCAACAGAAATACCCAAGGTTGAGGTTAAGACTAAGCCGCTTCTGATTTGGAACTTGCTGCAACGCTTGGTTGATATTTTAGTAAAATACCGCGATCGCCAATAATAAATCCTTGTTCGGGAGAAAAGAACACAATCTTATACAAATTCGCCGGAACTGCTTCCACATCACGGTCTTTTTCCCAACTTTTGCCACCGTCACCACTCCGCAGCAAATTACCGCTACCACCACCGAGCCAGAGTTCTTCGGGTGTGCGATATGCCATATCCAGTAAGCCCCAGCTTGTAGACACTTCTGGATATTGAGGTTTTAGCCACTCTTCAGGTTTCTCTGGGTCGTTAAATTGCACTTGACCCCCTCGTGCTAGCATCCATAATTGCCCATTGTCGGTAAACCCCATATTTTCAACTCGCCGAGAACTATTGCGGTTATGGGGCATCCAGGCAGTTTGTCCCGGTTCCCAAGTTGAGTAGAAGTTACCTTTGGCAGAAACCCCGACATATTTCCCATCAGGCGATCGCTTAATGTTACGCAGCACACCGACTGCTTGTTCTACCTGTGCCTTCCAGTTTTTACCGCCGTCTGTAGTCTTATATATTGCTCCTACATCCGTAGCCATCTCCGCTGAGTTTTTTCCCAATGCCAAAATGCTAATCGGACCGCCGGGTAGCTTTTCGCTTACACCGATGCGCGACCACGAAGCACCTTCATCAGTGGTGTGCAACACCAGACCTGGCTCTCCGACTATCCACCCTTCTTTCCCCGAAAAACTGACTGAGTTAAACCGATACTTCGGATCGTCCAGTTGCAGTGTTAAAGGTTTCCAAGTCTCACCACCGTCTTTTGTTTCTAACAAAGTGGCGCTGCTACCGACTAAATAGCCATGCTGAAGGTTTTCAGTAAAGCCAATATCCAGCAGTTTCGCCTGTGTTGGCACAGTAATAATTTGCCAAGGGTTGTAGCTGGTAGAGGCAACTTTGCTACAACCTATACACATGACGACGACTACTAACAAGGCAACTATTCTTTGCCAACTTCTCACAATTGAATCCATCTGTATTTTTTAGTTTTTTCTAAATTTGTCTAGGGTTCTTTCAAAGGTTTAGTTTAAGTAATCGGTTTTTACGTAGATCGGGCAGATGCCTTACCTACTGTAAACCGTAGAGACTTAAAAAGAATAAGAAAGCAAGAGCCAAAGCACCGAAAATCAAGATATTCTTTTGGTTTGGGGTCATTTTATTGACACCCAAGCCATAACCGAGATTTTCTTTAAAGCCGGATGCAGTACCTTGGGGACCAACGTTGGCGAAAGCGTTCTTTTTGGCAGCACAAACTGGACAGCGCCAAGTTATGGGCAGTTCTGCAAAAGGCGTTCCTGCGGGTATGTCGTGGCTGTCGTCTCCGATTTCGGGTTGATAAACGTAACCGCAGGCACGACACTCGTAGCGGTCTAGGTCTTGAGTCTCAACAGCTTGTTCACTCATGGCGGCTGAGGGGCAAATATTAAATATACGTTAAAAATTATGACATAACTGCTAGGCTTTTCTATCACAATCAAAAAGGAATCAAATACCTCAAGCGTGTCTGTTTCGCAGCATTCAGCATTCATCAAAAAGATATAATGTATAGGGATTGGGGATTAGTGACTGGGTACTGGGTACTGGAAAAAAACAGATCCATTATGAATAATCTCTTTCAGGTGTCCCCAGTACAACCAGTACAACCAGTCCCCAGTCCCCTTGACACCAAAAGCGGTAGGTAGATTTTATTGTGTTTGTCCTCAGCGGTTACGAGTACCTTCTAGGCTTTTTGTTAGTCTGTAGCCTAGTGCCTGCCCTGGCGCTTTCAGCGTCGAAGCTTCTCAGACCCAGTGGTCGCAACCCAGAACGGCGCACCACCTACGAATCCGGCATGGAACCCATCGGTGGAGCTTGGATTCAGTTCAATATTCGCTACTACATGTTTGCGCTGGTCTTCGTCGTCTTTGATGTGGAGACTGTGTTTCTCTATCCTTGGGCGGTTGCCTTCCACCGTTTGGGGCTATTGGCATTTATTGAAGCACTGATTTTTATTGCGATTCTTGTAGTTGCCCTAGTTTATGCATGGCGTAAAGGAGCTTTGGAATGGTCTTGAACACTAATTCAACTACCGAAGATAAAGAGCGAATTATCAACCCGATTGAGCGGACTACAGTTACTCAAGACCTTTCAGAAAACGTAATTCTCACCACGGTTGATGATTTATACAACTGGGCGCGGCTTTCGAGTTTGTGGCCCTTGTTGTTTGGTACAGCTTGCTGCTTTATTGAGTTTGCAGCTTTGATTGGTTCCCGGTTTGACTTTGACCGTTTCGGACTAATTCCCCGTTCTAGCCCCCGACAAGCTGATTTAATTATTACAGCAGGGACGATCACTATGAAGATGGCACCTCAGTTGGTGCGTCTTTACGAACAAATGCCCGAACCCAAGTATGTCATCGCTATGGGAGCTTGTACGATTACTGGTGGGATGTTTAGCGTGGATTCTCCCACAGCAGTGCGTGGAGTTGATAAGCTAATTCCCGTTGACGTTTATTTACCCGGTTGTCCACCGCGTCCAGAAGCGATTATTGACGCGATCATCAAGCTGCGGAAGAAGATAGCTAATGATTCGATGCAAGAGCGGGGTTTGATTAAGCAAACTCACCGCTATTACAGCACGACTCACAACATGAAGCAAGCCGAGCAAATTCTCACTGGCAAATATATGCAGTCAGAAACTCGCTTCACACCGCCTAAGGAATTAACGGAAGCTATAGGTATGCCGATACCACCTGCGCTGCTAACACAGGGGCAAAAGGAGGAAGCTAGCCGTGGCTGATGAAGAATCCAAACCAGTACCAGTAGAAAAAGAGTCATTGGTACAAGCGGGTAAAGTTTCCCAATGGTTGACAGAAAATGGTTTTGCTCATGAGTTTTTGGCACCCGACCATAATGGGGTAGAAATTATTAAGGTTGAGCCAAATTTCTTGTTGCCAATTTCTACTGCACTGTATGCCTACGGGTTTAATTATCTTCAGTGTCAATGTGGTATTGATACTGGACCTGGAGAAGAGTTGGTCAGTATGTATCACTTGATTAAAGTCGGTGATAATAGCGATCGCCCTGAAGAAGTGCGAGTCAAGGTGTTCCTACCACGAGAAAATCCCAGAGTGCCTTCAGTGTATTGGATTTGGAAGACCGCAGACTGGCAAGAGCGTGAATCTTACGATTTATTCGGTATTATCTATGAAGGACATCCCAATCTCAAACGCTTGTTGATGCCAGAAGATTGGGTAGGTTTTCCTTTGCGTAAAGATTACATCTCGCCTGATTTCTACGAGATGCAAGACGCCTACTAGAGTGAATAGCACCTCACACTCTTACCCCCCTCTTTAATTGTTAAAGAGGGGGGTGATTTTTTGTTTCGCACTTTTCTCTGCATGATAAAGAAAAATCACCTTGACAGGGCTAGAGTTAGCAGTTAAAAATTATTACTCTCCTTGTCCCCTTGTCCCCTTGTCCCCTTGTCCCCTTGTCCCCTTGTCCCCCTTGTCCCCCTTATCCCCCACTCCTCACGGCTTAGGAGAAGCCGTCGGGCTAGGTGAAGCTGTTGCTTGCTGATTAATTTGGTCTTTATATTGAGCAGGTGCTAAAGTAGCAGCTTTGTCAAATAAAGGTTTTGCTTCGTCAATTTTGCCCTGTTCTTTCACGAGTAACGCCTTTGCCAAAACGGGGCGAAAATCTTTAGCATCGGTCTTAATTGCTTGATCGTAAACAGAGATGGCTTGAGTGTAGCGTTTCTGGGAGGCGTAGACGTTGCCCATAAGTACTTCCACAGCGATCGCATCCACACTTCCCGGTTGAATTTTATTTGCCTGGGTTGAGGTAGTCAGCGTATCTTGCAGCAAGCCGATCGCCGCTTCTGGGCGTTTTTGAGATAACAAAAGAGCCACCATTCCTTGTAAAGCTTCAATATCACCGGGTTTGCTTGCCAAAACAGAGCGATAAGCTTGAGCGGCTCCTTCCTTATCGCCTATTTGCTGTTTTGCTTGTGCTAATAGCACCGCGTATTTCGTTTGTTCTGGATTTAGCTTGACTAGTTTTTCCAAAGGTTCGATTACCGCTTGAATGTCAGCTGGCTGAATTTCACCTTTTCCTTTTTGACTCAGCAGCTGTAACCTAGCTTGTAATAACCCTTTAAGCGCGGCTTGATTTTCTGGTTCGCGTTGCAAAACTAATTCGTAACCCCGTACTTCGTCTTCCACCTTTGATTTTGGATCAGAAGCAGGCGAAGTGGCGACTTTGGCGCTGGTGGTGTTCTGAGTTTGGCGTTGCGTATCATTAAATGCCGTAATTAAGGGAACCACAGAAACCCCGACAAAAGCAAGTACTGCCAGCAACAGCACTACTTGAACCATCCAACGATTGCCTTGTTTAGACACAAAACCGTCCTTCTTCTGAATAATGACATTATCAGTAACACAAATGCGAAAGTTAAAAATTTTAAAAAGTATGCGGAATACGGGTATTTAGCTGTGAAATTTATAACAATTAGCAATTTACACTGCTAAAGTAGGTGATGACTTTGGGGGAAATCCTCTGAAATTGTAGCTATCTTAAGCTGCCGAAACTAGTGTAAAGGCGTTAAATTACACATTTAGATACTAAATGGGAAGTTTAGCGTTTAGAGTATCACACAGAGCGCTTTGGCGTGGCTAACTTGAAAGAAATATACTTTTAAACGCCGCACAAACGCTCTTTTCAGCTGCCTTAGTAAAATCCCACAATGGGATGTGTCTCCGCCGCAAGGAGTTTATATGAATTCCGACCTGATGCCGTCGTCTGAACCGTCCAAATCTGCTTCTAATCAAGATCCAACTCGTATAGAAGCAGCAAATCAAGTTGAAACTGAAAAACCAACTCACGTCTCTAAGCCTGAGAATTCTTCCGTTGAACCCAGCGAGACTGTCTCAGATACAAACTTAGGGAATCGGCAGCAACCGATTCCACCTCCCAGCGAACCGATGCAATATCGAGCGATCGGCTTAGTCCGAGGTCGCTACGTTGCTAGTGATGAACAATTCACTCAAGGAATGCTGTTGACTACAGATGGTGTAGAACTCAATGCCGTCCTTTTAGGTCGGATAATGAGTTTAGTTAAGAATCATTTAGATTTAGAACAAGAACATTTGTGGGTAGTATATCCGCGTACAAGGCAAGAAAATGATGCACTGCACCTGCAAATTGTTGGGGTTTGGGAGCCAGAAAAGCTGGCGAAACATTCCGCAGAAGATGAAAATCAAGACTCAAAGTCACAAGAATTAGTTTCTAATAATGAAGCCTCATTAGAATCCGCTGAAACTACCAGCGCTCCTATACCTTCATCAGAAATTACAGATGGTGGTTTTTCGGTTCGTGGTGAAGTAGTTTACCAGTCTTTTGACGCTAAAAGCTTAGTGGTCAAGATTAAGCAAGCCCCTCGCAAGACAGATGACAAACCCAAATATTTCAAGTTGAAACTTACGGGTGTACTCGGTACAAAAGCTGTCGGTAAGTTTTGGGACTTCCAAGCGAAGCGAGAAGCTGATTTATTGATGATCGAAAACGCTACGGCGATCGCTGATTTGCCCAAAAAACGCAGACCACCAGAAAAAGGCGGTTTCCGTGGTGGCGGTGGCGGTTTCCGTGGTGGCGGTGGCGGTAGCGGTGGCGGTGGTGGCGGTGGTGGCAGAAAACCATATCCGCCCAGACGCAGTAGCGGCGAAACCCCCCGCCCAATCAAGAAAGGTGAGTCCTCACCAGTGCCAAATCCCGTACCCAAAGTACCCGCTCCTAAGCCGATAATACGACCGAAGCCGCAGGAGTAGAGGAGTGGGGGAGTGGGAGACAAGGGGACAAGGGAGAGAAGGGAGACAAGAAGAAATTTCTTCCCCATCCCCCCATCTCCCACTCTCCCCCTCCCCCCTCTCCCCATCTCCCTCCCATAAATCAAAACTCAGTCCAGCGGTCTTGGGGCAAAAACGATCGCTCCATCGGAATTGGGGAAACTGCTTCCGTAAGGGTAAATGTGCCAGCTTGAATCCACTGTTTTAATTCTTGTGCCACTTGCAAAGAAAGATACATACTTGCAAGGGGAGCAACACGCACTGTTTTACCTTCAATAGTGACTCGCCCAGATTTAAGTTGGGCGTAGCTCACTAACCCAAAGGTGGGACGGACGCGCCGAGGGATGGAAAAGTCTACTATCGGCGCTACTAAGTCTTTGTCAGTCACGCTAGCACGTTCTACGACTTGTTCGTTTAATACTGGAAGTGGTACGCCTACACCTAACATTAGGGAAGGTCCGTAACTTTTGAAATAACAACCGCGTACCCAACGCGCATCCATTTGCTTGGCATCACCAATTAACGCTAAAGTGGCGGCAGGACCAATGGGTGTATGATTAGGTAATCGCTTTTGTAAGGGAAAGTGCTGAGTACCTTCCCATGAGACATAGCCTACACCACCGCCTAAGAAAATTCGCGTACCAATACCAATAAGCTGTAATTCCGGGTCGTTGAGTAAAGGGGAAATGGCACCTGGGTTAGAGTAAACTGCATTCCCCAAGCGCGGTTGTAGTGGACCCAAATAAGTAAAAAGTGGGCGATCGCCTCCATTCACCCCTACGATAAAATTTTGATAAAGATTGCGCGGATTAAATAAATAAAACTGATTTATCGTTTCACGGGTAACTGTGGTTTCAAAGCTGGCACGGGGGTAACAATCTGTTACTTGTCCTTGTGCGCGTACATGTACGGGTTTGCCGGCGATCAAATCTTCAATTACATGTCCACCACCGCGTTCCCGGACTTCTTCGCCGTCCATCGCTTCGACGGCACTACTAGCGCCAATGTATAAATCTACTGCACCAAAACCGGAATATACGGGGACACCATCTAACCAAGCGCGGCGAATTTTGATCGGTGGGTCAGTGTGACCTAAGTTAATAATCGCACCTGATGATTCCATCGGCTCAAATGTGCCGGTGGTAATGACATCAGTTTCTTTGGCAACTTGAGTAACACCAAATAAAGCAACTCGTGCTTTGAGTTCTTCAACAGTTAAGACTACAGCACGTTTGTGGGTAATTTTATCGTTAATTTCGGCAAGCGATCGCATATTTAAATGTAGCGAATTGGTTTAAAGTTCAATTTACTTCAAACTCTAGTCAACAATAGCTTAGTACGGCATTACAGAAGTTATTGTAAATTTAAGGAGGAAATTGAAACACACCAAATAGTAAAGGTAAGCGCACTCGTGACGCAGACTTTTTGTGACAATTTTCTATTATTAAGAGAAATTTTAACGCGCAGATGAACTTTTTCAACCAATCACTTTATTCATTGAATGTATCTTAAGTGTTCTTCTCCCCAATTACAAAGGACTTGCAAAACAGGTTCAAGACTTCTGCCGTAATCGGTGAAGGAATACTCAACTTTGGGAGGTACATCAGAATAAACATTACGATTTACAATTCCGTCTTTTTCTAATTCTCGAAGTTGTTGAATTAACATTTTTTCGGTAATTTCCGGCATCAAACGCTTTAATTCGCTGAATCGTCTTGTTTGGTCTTTTAAGTGCCACAATATCAAAATCTTCCACTTACCGCCTAAAACTTTTAGTGTCCTTTGCACAAATACAGTGCCTTTCGTCTGTTCTTGCATATGCACTACCTTATATATCTATAGACACTGACAATAAAGTAAGTACTTCCAAAAAAGTAAGCATAAGTATAATCTGGAAATTGCTGAATAATTCTCTAAGGTTAGGAAGTAACACCATGTCATTGCAAGGAAAAGTTGCGATCGTTACTGGCTCATCTCGTGGTATTGGAAGGGCGATCGCTGAACGGTTAGGACGGGATGGGGCAGATGTCGTTGTCACCTTTGCGGGAAATCAAGACAAGGCAGAGGAAGTTGTCAAGACAATCGAAGCAACGGGATCTAAAGCGATCGCACTTCAACTAGACATGCGTAAGTTAGAGGAGGTTCGCACTTTATTTGAGAAAACCATTGACCACTTTGGCAAGGTGGATATTTTGGTCAACAATGCAGCCGGAAAAAATATCTTTAAACCTACAGCAGAGATGACTGAAGATGAATACAATAACATGTTCGACATCACACGCGGCGTTTACTTTGCCCTTCAGCAAGCAGCACATCATTTAGCTGATAAAGGTCGGATTGTAAGCATTTCTACTAGCGGTACTGCAATGGCAATTCCAGATGGAGGAGCGTATGCAGGTTGCAAAGCGGCGATTGAGCATTTCAGTGCAGCATTGGCAAAAGAATTAGGCGATCGGGGCATTACCGTCAACACAATTTCTCCGGGTGTTACCAAAACAGATGGATTAGTACTCGCTCAAGAGCAAGTCAACCAAATGATTGCCCAAACTCCGCTTGGACGTTTAGGTCAGCCTGAGGATCTTGCAGATGCAGTTGCTTTGTTGGTTTCAGACGATGCCCATTGGATTACGGGTCAAAGCATTCGAGCAAATGGTGGCATTGTGTAATTCAAGTTCAACTTAAGGAGATATAACGATGACAACCTCTGTTGTTTTAATTAATGTATTTGCCGTATCTAGTGAAATGGAAGAGGAGTTCCTCAAAACCTGGAATCAGACATGCGAACACATACGTCAGGCATCTGGATTTATTGATACGACGCTGCATCGTAGCCTTGACCCCAATGCCAAGTTTCAGTTTATCAACATCGCGCATTGGGAAAGTCCAGAAGCCTATCATGCGGCACTTGCTCAATATGAACCCGGAGAGAAACACTTACCCATTGAAGCGAATCCTGCTCTCTACACCGTTGAGATTGCATATTAATGGTTGACACTGAGACTCTCCAAATTCACATTTCCCTAGTTTTCTGAACTTCTAGAAGTTCAGAAAACTGGGGGGTTTTTATTTAAAAAAAATTTCAATGAGTGAATACGGGCAAAGACGATTTTTGTCAACCACGGCTATTTGCTCGACTCGTAGTGTTTATTTTCAGTGGCAACCTCACTGTAAACATTGCACCGTGTCCTTCACCGTCACTCGCTGCGGTAATAGTGCCATTGTGCATTTCCACTAAACTACGGACGATCGCAAGTCCCAGTCCTAGTCCTTTATGCCTTGCCGTATATTGGTTATCAGCTTGACGAAATTGCTCGAACACATAAGGCAAAAAGTCAGGATTAATACCAATGCCTGTATCGCTGATTGTAATTTGAGCGTAGGACTCGTCTCGCTCTAACCAAATTGCGATCTGTCCTTGTTCTGGTGTAAACTTGATAGCATTAGTCAGTAAATTCCACACAACTTGCTGCAATCGATTGGCATCGCCCAAAACTTCGCCAACCGTAAATTCAAGTGCTGACTCAATGGCAATGGTTTTAGCATCAGCTAATGGACGTACTACATCAATTGCGGCATTAATTATTTGTGTCAAATCAACTGGGCTATTATCAAGACGAAGTTTACCTTCAGTGAGGCGCGAAAAGTCTAAAAGGTCTTCAATTAACTCGTTTTGTAACTTGGCGTTACGTTCAATTGTTGCTAATGCTCGGACAGTAGCTAAGTCGTCTAACTTGCCACCTTGAATTAACTTTGTCCAACCGAGTATAGCAT
>JBPCQW010000126.1:0-11978 GCA_050997715.1 Hassallia sp. | reverse complement strand
GCTAACATACCGCATCTTCCGGGAAACCATTTCAGTGCAGGAGTTATCTACCTTTGCGGAAACTGGCAAACTCTCAACTTCGTTAAGAATAAATTTAGCTTTGGCTAGACAAAACCCTCAATTGATTCGTCAGTACTTGACGGAACCAGTGAAGGTAAATCCGTTGATTTTAGATAAAGTACTGAATAGCCGGATTGGTAATGTGATTTTAGATCAAATCAGTCAAGTTATTCACACGCGATCGCGTAAAGCAGACAAACAAGCTTTGCGTGCTGCTTTGGTAATTTCTGCCAATAAAGACAGGCAAATAACGCTTATAGAGGCAATTGAAAATTATCCCACAACTGAAATAGAAGTTGAAGGCGATCGCTTAGAAACTGCCTACCGTCAACTGCGTCGCTTGCAGGGAAATTTACAAGATATTCTTGGTTTTTAAGTACTTTTTTGGTAATCAAACACACTTTTACTCTGCGCTCATGCAAAATAGCCAATTGCCTTTATAATACTAGCAATCAGCCATTAAGATTATTTTTTATCGTCATTTATACCTAGCTATTAGTAAGCTAAAGTTTCTAAAGTTTCTCGCAAATAGCGCTGTACTTGTTGTTCAAGCCGAAGCCCTTGTAATTGAGTCTCGTGTTCGAGTTGCCAGCTTTGGAAGCCGGAACTAGCGGCGATCGCGTATATAAGACTATCCCAAATTTCCGTATCGGTAGAAGTTTGAATTCGAGCCATAATTACTCATTCCTCAGTTTTAACTTTGCCAGTCAACTGGGGCAAGATTTGATTAACCCGCACCCCTAAAATTGTAAAATCCTGCTTAATCTTTTCTAAAGATAACGGTTCTATAGCCGCAAATTCTGTTTCCCTCGTCACCAAAACTCGTGCGACACTCAGGGGAATTTGCAAAAATAAATTACTCGCTAAAAAGGATAATCCTGCAAGCAGCAATGCTAAACTGCGCCATTGAGGTAAAAACCGGGCAATGTTTGCTACCAGTGGAGTTGCTTGATAAAGCAGCCCCAATATAAAAATTGATAATACAGATCCGAAAACTGCTAGCAGGCGATTTAATTTTGTATTAACTAAACAGAGAATTTTACGCTGGGGTTCGCTGAGGGTTTCTGGCTTGAGGGCTACTCCCAGAAGGGCAAATATATAAAAAGGACGGCGCAATTGCATCCACAACAGCGGTAAAACGCCAATTGCTGCAACTATTAATAATTCTAACCAAATTGGTAGTTGGCGATCGCCCACTGCCAAAAATAATAAGCACAGCAGTAAAAAAATCGGCAGCGTTGCCAATCCAGCAACGTGAATCCACAAAATAGGTTCTGAGCGAAATGAGGACATAGTAGAAGAGTTAGGAGTTCTAAGTTGAGAGTTAGGAGTTAAAAACTTATAACTCTCAACTCCTAACTCATAACTATTTTGCACTTTTGCCTTATCTTGTCGAAGTCAAAGTGCGGCGTTTCGTCACCATTTGGTAGGATTCGATGCTGTCATTTTCAGCCCAGTCGTTGAATTTATCAACGCCTATACCGCATTCATAACCAGCATTCACTTCCTTAGCATCATCTTTCATGCGTTTCAGGGAGTCAAGGACACCTTCATAGATGACTTTGTTGTTACGACGCACGCGGATTTTGCAGTTGCGAAGCAGCTTGCCAGATTGCACGTAGCTACCAGCAACCGCACCACGACCGATTGCGATGACGGCACGTACTTCTGCAACACCCAGGTGTTCTTCTACTAATTCTGGCTCTAACAGACCTTCTAGCGCTCCTTGAATGTCTTCTAGGAGTTTGTAGATGATGTTGTATTCACGCACATCCACACCTGCCTCATCGGCGGCTTGTCTGGCACCACTTGCGTAGGTAGTGTTGAAGCCAATGATGACGGCGTTACTAGCGGCAGCCAAGTCGATATCTGTCTCGGTGACTTCCCCAGGAGCAGCCAATAACATGCGAATTTGCACTTCGTTTTGGGGGATTTGTTTGAGCGATCCCACAATAGCTTCTATAGAGCCTTGTACGTCTCCCTTGAGAATCAAGTTGAGTTCCTTTAACTCGCCTTCTTTCGCTTGAGCGGAGAGGGTTGTCAGGGTAACTCGTCCTTGTAATAGGCGGGATTGACGTTGCTTGTCTGCCCGTTCTGAGGCTAGTGCGCGTGCTTGTTTTTCGTTCTCGAAGACCTCGAACTCATCGCCAGCCCCTGGTACATCACTTAAACCCAACACCTCGACGGCAAAGGAAGGACTTGCAGCTTCAACTCTGGCACCTCTGTCATCAACCATTGCCCTAACTTTACCAAAGGCGGAGCCAGCTACGAGCATATCGCCCACGTGGAGAGTACCATTCTGAATTAGCAAAGTAGCAACTGCTCCTTTTGCTTTATCCAGATGTGCCTCGATCACTGTTCCCTTAGCAGTCCGATTTGGATTGGCAGATAGTTCGCCTACCTCATCGACAATCAGAATCATTTCTAAGAGCGTATTTAGGTTTTCGCCCTTGATAGCGCTCACAGGAACCATGATTGTGTCACCGCCCCAATCTTCTGCGGTCAAACCATACTGGGTGAGTTCTTGTTTCACCCGCTCTGGCTGTGCCCCTTCTTTGTCGATTTTGTTAATTGCTACGACAATTGGCACTTCGGCAGCTTGAGCGTGTCTAATAGCTTCAATGGTTTGGGGACGAACGCCATCATCGGCAGCTACAACCAACACAGCAATGTCTGTCACCCGCGCTCCCCGCGCCCGCATCGCTGTAAAAGCTTCGTGACCGGGAGTGTCCAGGAAGACGATTTGTTGCGTCTTGCCTTCATGTTCGACATCAACGTGGTATGCACCGATGTGTTGGGTAATACCACCAGCTTCGCCCGCAGCCACTTTGGTTTTGCGAATCGAGTCGAGTAGGGTAGTTTTGCCGTGGTCTACGTGACCCATAATTGTCACGACTGGCGGACGGCGCACGAGGTTTTCCAAGTCTCCCGCTTCGATCATTTCCGTGACTTTAATTGCCTCGGATTCTAGTTCGGCGGTTTCGACTTCTATTTCTAGCTCAGTTGCGATCAGGGTAATAGTGGGAATATCCAGGTTTTGGGTAATACTGACCGCCATGCCTTTCATGAACAGGATTTTCACAATCTCTGTATCAGCAACTGCTAAGGCTTCAGCTAATTCTTGCACGGTCATTGGACCGGTTACTATCAGTTTTTCTGGACGCTCGCGCTTTTGCTCTTGTTGGCGTCCGCCTTTTTGCTCACGGTCGCGGTCGCGGCTATTGGATTTTTTACTACCTCTAGCAGTTGGGATGCTAGTTGTTGGAGCTGGTGTAGGTGAAGAAGGTCGGCTTGCCTTGGGTTTAGGAGGACGAGCGATGGAAAGGCTGACCTGAACGGTGAGAAGTGAATCTGGATCTTCATCATCAAGCAAGTCTTCTTCAAATTCATCATCCAGGATCGGCTTAACCCGCTTGCCTTTGGTGACTCCCTTGCCTGCTTTTTCTTTAACTTCGTCAATAATTTCCTCTTCCTGCCACTTTTTACCACCTTTTAGTAAGCGAGGTGGTGTAGGGCGTTTGAGGTCGAGCAAATCGGGTGCTACGGGATCATCATCTAACCCATCTTGTTTTGCGGATACGCCGGCAAGCCCTCTTGGTGGAGTTGCCACTGGTGATGCTGGTTTCTCACCTGGACGTACTGGTCTGGGTCGTTGCGGATCTCCTCCCGGTATTGGCGCAGATGGTCTATTACCTTTTTGCTCTGGTCTGACTGGTGCGGGAGTGGGTCGTCCTGCTGCTGGACGGGGCGCATCCTGTGCTGGCTGGTCGCTTGATGGTCTGGCGACCTTGGGCTTTACCTGGTCGCGATCGCGCTTCAAAAGCGGTTTTTCTGTCTGAGTCAGCGATCGCGCTTCAATAAGCTCTTCCATTTCCACAGGCTGTTCATCTGTAGTCGCTGTTTCCGCAAGTTGTCTTGCGGGTGGCGCTACTAGTTGCGGTCTTTGCGGCTTTTCCGGTTTTGGTCTAGGAGCAGTTGTTTTTTCCGGTTTTTCGGCTGCTGTTTTTTCCGGTGTCAAAGTACCATCAAGCGTTTGATCTGCTTCAGTCACAGGAGGTTTTTGTGGGGTCTCCGACTGATTCCGGGGTACTGGTCGAGTTGGTGCCGTCGGCTTCATTGATGATGAGACTGGTGTAGCGAAGGGTCGTGGGGGTGAAGGAGGATTAGCCTCAGAAGATGCAAATTCAGTATTAATAGCAACTGACGCCTCTTGGGCGTTGGAGGTAGTGTTTCTCAATATTTTGGGTTTGCGAATTTCCAAAATTTGTTGTTTGTGGGGTGCGGTTGGTCGGGAGGGTCCACCAATTTGTGGTGAATTTGCTTTATGACTGGTTGTAAGTTCTTTTTTCGGCATTACATTCGTAGCTGCGAGTTTTTCCGCTGCTGTCCGGATTTGTTCTGCTTCTGTTTCCGAAATTGTACTGCTATGGCTTTTGACCGCAATATCGAGCTGGTCGCAAATTGCTAATAGCTCTTTGTTATCCAAATTCAATTCCTTTGATAATTCGTAAATTCTCACTTTGCCGTTGTTCATCCACTCTTCCCCAATAAGATTACAGTTTTAGCGGATGGCTGCCTGGGAGTGCGACATCTCCATCCTTTGAGTACTGTGTTTAGGTTGCCCAGATACGATTTTGCCGGTGCCTCCAATCAGGAAAGAGAGATGTTTCGGTTTACTGCTGGCATCTACACACCCTTTGGATGGTTGATGCAGTCGCACGATCGCGCTACCAGGTTGCCATATTGTTTTTTTTGGTTTTTTTGTTTTGCTGATTCTGATTCCACAACACAATCGAGTAAAACTTTTTAAGTGTTGCTTCGCTGCTCTGCAATAAAGTTGAGAAGCGAGCTAGCTGCTAACTACACCCTTTTACTATTTTGGCATTAACCCAAGCAATCAAGTCAGAATGTGATGATAGCGTATTAGTACGCCTGTCAGTACAATTGTTAGACTGATTACCGCCACTACCATAGGTATGGCTTTAGGCTAAACGTTGCCGCAATGCTTCATACAGTGCTTCTGGCACTGATGCATGTAGCGATCGCCCTAGTCTATTTTTTTTTTGAGCGGCACAAAGGCAGCTCGCTTGCGGACAAATGTAGGCTGAACGCCCCATGCCCTCATTTAATTGTACCTGTCTAGATGGAAAGACGCGGACAATCCGCCAAAACTCTTCTTTTAATTTTACCTGGCGGCAACTGATACAACGTCGGTAATTCTTTTTCATCTCTTTTTTCTGGGTTAAACGCAGTATTTTTTGTTAAACAACTCCTCATTACTAATATTTACATTTTGTTACATTCTCAACTAAACCTTGATAATCTGGGTTAATGAGAAATTAAGATTTGTTAAGTTATTTGTATTTTTACCTTTTTTTTGGGGTTTTGCAAAATTTGAGAATATTTATATCGAGTTTCTGATGCAACGATTTACGATGCAAGGATTTTGGCACATAGTATGATCGCTTTTCTATTTTTCAAACAGATCGTTTGTTGGGTTTGGCTATTGCTCAAGCCAACAAACGATTAAATGCAAGCACTCCGAGCAGGTTGGTGATCGGGTAATCCTACGAATGAAAAATGGCGATCGCTCTAAGTTATTAGAAAGTGAGCGAATGTTTTTGGAATACTCAAACTACCAATAAAGACAAGATGCTTTGAAATGTAGCACCTTTTATTCCTAAAGTGTTAGTCAGTTTGGCTATAGCAAAAGGTGTATCAGAAGCCACAGCTAAATCGGCTAGGCGTTCTAAAAGCTGTTTTAGTGAACTTAAAGAACTTTTCAGCAACAATTGTCTAAAATCGTCTGCTAATTGCGATCTTTCTTCTATGAAATTTTGCAAAGCTACTCTTAACTGAGATGGAAAATTCTCAACTGACTTCATAACTGTTTCTAACTTGTTTTGACATGCTTCTATTTCTTCATCTTGCTCATCTTGTTCATCTTGCTCATCTTGCTCATCTTGTTCATCTTGATACTCGTCGTTTATTTCTAATTCTTCATACTCATCTGCTTGGTCTAGGTGTAGTTGCTCTATTTTTTCAAGTTCCTCAAACTCCCTTTCATCTTCTTCTTGTTGATATTTAGCTCGGACGGCGACAAATTTTGCATCTTCCCCTGCGGGGTCATACTTCGCTTTGTCTTTGATGTCAATTTTCCAGCCAGTCAGACGAGCAGCTAAACGGACGTTTTGTCCTTCTTTACCAATAGCTAAACTAAGTTGATCTTCAGCTACTAAAACATGAGTTTGGCGACTTTCAGGATCCATGAGGCGTACTTCATCGACTCTTGCGGGACTCAAGCCGTTAGCAATGTAAGTTGCCGGATCTGGTGACCAGCGAATCACATCGATTTTTTCTCCGCGCAATTCATTAACTACCACTTGAATTCGCGATCCCCGCGCTCCAATACAAGCACCAACTGGATCTACATCGCGATCTAAAGTATCAACAGCAATTTTAGTTCTAGGTCCCACGTAACGCGAAGGGGGATTGGCTTCTCTGGCTACAGCAACAATTCGTACAACTTCATCTTCAATTTCCGGCACTTCGTTGGCAAACAAATATACTACTAAACCAGCATCTGCTCTGGAAACTATTAACTGCGGTCCGCGTTGCTGTCCTTGAGAAACTTTTTTCAAATATACCTTAAATGTAGCATTTGCCCGGTAATTATCGTTGGGCAATTGTTCGCGCTTGGGTAATTCAGCTTCTACCTCTGGTTGACCGAAGCCACTGATAACTGCCATAATCACTGACTGCCTTTCAAAGCGCAGTACTCTTGCTTGCAGTACAGTTCCTTCTAAGTCTTGAAACTCTTCTTGCACCATCTGGCGCTGCTGATCTCGCAGTTTTTGCGCTAAAACTTGCTTGGTTTGCATCGCCGCCATGCGACCAAATTCTTCTTTATCCGGCGTAACATCTAGCACCACCGAATCACCTAATTGCGCTTCGGGAGCTACTTCTTGAACTTCTTTTAAAGAAATTTGATGATCGGAATTGTTAACTTCTTGAACAATGCTTTTAGTGGAAAGAACGCGAAATCCTTGTTCGTCAATATCAAGTTCTACTTCAAAATTATTAAAGTACTCTTCATCAAATTGTCTTCGCTCTAAATTTTGGGCACGGCGATAACGTTCGTAACCTTTTAGGAGTGCTTCTCTAATAGCTGATTGAACTGCCAGACGCGGTAAATTGCGTTCACGGCTGATATTTTCGATTAAATCTTTTAATCCTGTTAATTTAACTGTAGACATAAATCTATCTCCTTTAAGTGTTATGCAGACACCCAGCATAAGTTAGGAGTTTTAAGTTATGAGGAGCGGAGTTTTAAAAGAACTCAAAACTTAACTCCGCGCCTTTTAACTCCTGTAGAGACGTTCCACTGGAACGTCTCTACCTAACTCCTAACTCCGCGCCTCTTATCTGCCCTCATCCAACAGCACCCTATTAATGAAAGTGCGAGGAATTTCGACTACACGACCTTTTTGGTTTAAGTAAACTGATATTTCATCCCTGCGAATCAACTGACCAATCCACTCTTGCTGTCCGTCGTAGGGTTCGGAAGTGGAAACAATTACAGGAAATCCTTTGAAGGACAGGTATTCCCTGTCGGTTGTCAGTTGCCGCGAAATACCAGGACTTGATACCTCTAAAACGTAAGCATCTGGAATGACATCCGATCCATCTAAGGAGGCTTCTAAAGCACGGCTCATCCGCTCACAATCATCCAATCCAGTATCCTGTTGGGGATTGCGGATATCTACCCGCAACACTGGGGGACTTTGGTTAGTATGAAAAACTACGCCAACAACTTCTAATCCCAGTTCTTGTGCTACTGGTGTTGCTAAATCAATAATTTGTGGGACTAAGGGATGAGTCATGCAATAATTCAATAAAAAAAGTGGGCATTGACCCACTTCCTGCGATAAGGATATCTTCCAAGAAGTATTGTGCCGAACCAAAGATGGTTCGACCTAAATTGAGTTTAGCGCATTTCTTTTGGGGGGAGAAGTGAGAAATTAATAATAGGCATGGGGAATGGAGGAGTGGGGGGGTGGGGGAGTGGGAGACAAGGAGACAAGGGAGACAAGGGAGACAAGGAGAATAATTCTTCTTTCCCCCACTCTCCCCACTCTCCCCATCCCCCCATCCCCCCTTTGCTTCTCCTGATCGTCTACTCACCGCTTGCCTTATTTCTAGTTTGTAGTAGAGCAGAGCTTTTACTGACTAGTGTCGTGACAGATGCTTGCGATCGCATCTGTCGAGTTTGTTGGATAATTTGGGCTATATCCTCACGGGACAAGCGTTGGACGTAGTTGATTTTGACTTCTTCCAAAAAGTCGAAAAGCAAGCTTTGAATTTCTGAAAGTACTTGTTTTTTCTGCATTTCCGCTCCCAAGGCTTCGCTAAAGCGTTCAAGTAATTGACTCGAAAGTTTTGCGGCTACTGGATCTTCAACGGCGCTAACTACGGCTTTGTAAAGGTTTGTGGCGATTTGGGTTGATAGTTGTTCACTCAGTTGAGCCTGCATCTGTCCCACTCCGGGGAGGTTGTGCAGGTTGCGATAGATGGGGGATTGATTGAAAGCGCCATCTATATTGTGATGCAATATGGCAACTATCTCTGGTTGGATTTTGGGTAGCACTTCATAAACGATCGCTTTGATAAAGATACCTGTGATCGCTTCCACTTCATTAATATTATTAATATCTACATACTCAGAATGATTTTCTTTTTGCAATAGCCAGCGCGTTAACTCTCCCTGCTTTATCGATCCCTGAATCTGGTTAATTAGCCGAACTATGACAATTTCTGTGAGTTCTTCGGCAAAATTGGCGACAACTCCTTGATTAATTTGTTTTCTTACTGGTTGCAGATTCAATAAATGTCCTTTATCTAAGCGAACTAATACAGGTATTATTCGCAACCATCGCGAAAATGGAACCAGCAAAAATAAGTCATACCAGCGCCACAAAACGGCATCTAACCAGCTAAAACCAGGATTACGGCGTCTGATGTAAAAAGTCCGCGTCAGTAACTCTAAAGCAAATAAAATAACAAACGGTAAATCTATTAACCAAAAATTATCAGTAAATTCGCCGTTTTCGCCGATTGTGCGGTAGTAGTCTGTGACGATTAAAGGTTGAATTTTCTGGTTGAAAAAAGCAATTTCTTGATTCCATCCATTTTCAGTTAAATAAGCTTGACTCCAAAAAGTGTCAAAGGCTCGTTTTGCAGATTTTACAGATGTGCGATCGCGCATTCTATTTTTGATTTTTTCCAGCGTCCCACTCTTATCTACTGCGGCAAAAGGATTTCCGTCAATCATCTCAGTGCTAAGACGGCGCAATTCTTCGAGTTGGGTTGCACTTTCCTTTGACTTTAACCCTGTTTGGCTTACCTGTTCTTCTAATAACTTGACATTTGCTAGATAGTTTTCTGTTTCTCGATGCGGTTCAATACCTTTTACTTTGTCATAAACCTTGGTAATTTGGGGAACTTTTCGCAAGTAGAAATCCCGCCAAGGAACATAACTTAAATCAAACAAACAAATACATAAATTTCCTGTAGCAATAATTGCCATTAAGCGCTCAAACCATAGGTTTCGCCGCTTGTCCGAGTTTATTTGAGCCATTCGCTGATAATTGGATTTTAGAAATCTCCTTATGACATCTCTAATTTATGTGCTTTATGCTGTTTTCAGTATATATCCACTTATAATTTAAAATCATTCTACAGAAGGTTGACAAAAATCAATTTATATTATCTATTCAATTTTCTACAGATATAACTTAATTTAATCAAAAATAATTAATAATCAAGAATAATGAGGTTAAATAAACTTAAGATCAGCTACTAACCCGAATATATAGCTGATTTAGCCAAAAGGAGTTTTAACCATGTGGTGTGGGTTTGGAAAATCAAGCATTCCTCTTGCTGTTGTCTGCCTGATAACAGCCAGTGTAGTAATTTCAGATACAGCTACTGCTGCTCGCCAACGTAATTATAGTCCACAACAATTCCGTAAAGTATTGCGGGGATTAGGCTATAGCGTTGACTTAACAAATACGCCGTTGACGGATGCGAAAACTAAAAAAGCAATTCGTGAATTTCAGACAGGGTACAAATTAACACCTGCTGATGGCATAGCAGGACCAAAAACTCAAGATTTCGCCGCGACTATAATTCAAATTTTACAGGCAAACTTGAATGCGGTATTGAAGCCAAAAAACCCTTTACCTCGCGATCAGTTTTATGGTTCGCGGACGGAAGCGGCAGTTAAGGAAGCTCAGAAAAAACTTCAGCTACAAGAAACTGGAATTGCCGATCTCGCATTTCGCCAAAAATTGAACGAAGAGGCAAAGACAACTGGAGGGAAGCCGAATACTCAGCCGAGTCCCGCGCCGACATCTTCCCCAACCCCAACAGCGACACCGACAGCGACACCAACAGCTACACCGACAACAAGACCGACAACAAGACCGACAACAAGACCAAGAACAAGAACTACACCAACGCCAACACCGACATCTTCACCTCAGGTGACACCAACATCTTCACCTCAGGTGACACCAACATCTTCACCTGAGGCAACACCGACATCTTCACCTGAGGCAACACCGACACCTACATCTTCACCAACACCTTAAGTACAAGCAAAAAATGAAATGATGACACCAGTGGCTCATTTCATCTGAGTGGGTTCTTCTAAGGGTCTGCCCTTAGGCACAGGTAGAATTTGGCGGCGATTGTCGTAAGGCATGGGTATGTATTGCACGCTGGGGCGTCCGCCTTGTGACTGTGGATACATATCCATGAGATCGTAAATTGAACGGGGCAGTCCGACTGTTATGGGCAGCCCCATTTCTGTAGCTTCCTCAACTGTGATTGGATAGTCGTGGGTGACGCGTCCTGTAGTTAAGGCATCGATGATCGATTCGATATTTTCTGGCTGAACTTTCTGTGTGGGAATATTGTCTTTCAGCAGAGTCCTGACAAATCGCTGCACTTGCTGGATTGCTTTGCGTGACAAATCCGCCATAATCAAGGTTTGGTCGTCAATTTCACCGATGGGTTTATCTTCCACAACTTTGATGATACTCGCAGCCGGGAAGTTACCTAATTGCGGATCAACTGGTCCCAAGACAGCGTTAGCATCCATGACGATTTCATCCGCAGCTAGGGCAAGCATTGTACCGCCACTCATGGCATAATGTGGTACAAAAACAGTCACTTTTGCTTGATGACGAATTAAGGCTCTAGCGATTTGTTCGGTTGCTAAAACCAAACCACCAGGTGTGTGCAAAATTAAGTCAATCGGAACCTCTGGTGGGGTGAGACGAATTGCCCGCAGTATCTGTTCTGAGTCTTCGATGGTAATGTAGCGCGAAATAGGAATTCCCAGTAAGCTGATAGACTCTTGACGGTGAATCAGCAATATCACTCGGCTTTTGCGTTCTTGCTGGAATTGTTGTAGAGAACTCACGCGACGATATTCAATCTGACGTTTTTGCCAGATAGGTTGCAGGGAAGACAAAAGCAGGAAAATCCAGAATAAATCTCCGATACCAAAGCCCATAATTCAAATTTTCAACTTCAAAATTTACAGTACAATCTTGGCAGACATTCCAGCTGCTTACTTTATGGAAGTAAAAACGTGTCAGCTAAGGATTGACTGCAAAAATAGGCGTATCGTCATTATTGTGACAATATTTTGCAAATGGCGAGTCTATCTGAAGGGTTAAAAGAAGTTGAGAGCGATCGCGCAAAGTTAAAAATTACAGCAAAATTCAGGAGTCAGGAGTCTGGAGTCTGGAGTAAAAAGGGCTTTATGTCTGGCTTTTAGACCTGACTTTTTCTACTTCAGTTACTTGCAATGCGCTGTATTTACACCAAGTTGCGATCGCTTTCTTCTC
>JBPCQW010000122.1:0-12468 GCA_050997715.1 Hassallia sp. | reverse complement strand
ATGGGGGGGTAGCAGAATTTATCAATGTTTGCTTTCGAGAAGAAATTCTCCGATTAAAGTTGGATTGGACATCTAAACAAATGGTTATCGGTGTTCGTTCCCCCCGCGCTGGCAGATGGGATACATCAAGAATTCCCGATGTAGTTGTGCTTTCACATTGCCGCAATGGCGAGAATTGAGAAACCGAGAAGCAGTGATTGAACTCAACGAACCACCTCCCTTACTCGTGGTGGAAGTTGTCAGCGAGTCTACAAAAACCGTAGATTATCGAGCCAAGCGAGTTGAATATAATAATATTTTAAATATTCCAGAATATTGGATTGTCGATTTATTAAGTAAAAAAGTAACTATTTTCACATTAATTGAAGAATTATACGAGCCAGCAGAGTTTGTTGGTAGCGAGCAAATTGAATCTCAAATCTTTCCAGAATTAAAGTTAACTGTTGAGCAAGTTTTAACACCCGAAGATTAGAAGTAAGGGAGATGAAATTAATTTGTCCCCCCTACTCTTGTTTTTCAGCGTCCTTGAGTTGCTAAAAAGGTTCGCAAGCTCAACAAACTGAAGCTTTGCCCCAAATTCAACGGCAAAATTGATACTCCTTCCAAGCGAGACTGCACCCAACCATCACCCCAATACCATTCATGAAAGCCGTCGATACCTTGACTGAGTAGCAAGCGCAAACAGTTCGGTTTCGCTACATCCACTTGATGATGAATCTTAACTAGTCCAATTGAGCTAGTAAACTGAAATCCTGAATGTAGTTCTTCTGGCATTCCGGGGGAAAAACGTTGCCCGATAAGCCATTTTTCTTGTTGCACAGGACGCAGCAGACTGTCTTTGATTGTAGTTGCTGATGCTTCAACTTCTATACGTATTTGGCTTTGTTGAAAATTACCGAGCATTTTGGGAGCGATCGCATTTTCTTTTAGTATGACAAATGTGGTTCATCAGATACGGGCTTGTTTAAAGGAAAATCAAAATTTCATTACACCACAAAGCACGATGAAATATTTCTTCAAAATTCCCTACTCCATACAAGCACGGAAAGCCGCTCGTTTTCATACGGACATCCTTAACCATTGTTCCTTTCTTTGGTCACTTTTCTACAACCTCTGAACTTAAAATAGAAAAAGTCAACTTGTTAAGAAATGTAAGGTTATTCATGGCGGATCAATTAATTCGCGCCACAGCGGCTGATGGTGGAATTCGTGCAGTCGGTGTGATTACCACACGTCTGACAGAAGAAGCAAGGACTAGACACAAGCTTTCTTATGTGGCTACGGCAGCCTTAGGTCGAACTATGGCAGCTGGCTTGTTGATGGCTTCTAATATGAAGCGGGAAGGCTCTAGAGTCAACGTCCGCATTAAAGGCGATGGTCCTTTGGGCGGTATCTTGATAGATGCTGGTTTGGATGGAACAGTACGCGGCTATGTAGAAAATCCCGCTGTTGAATTGCCTCCCAATGCCAAAGGAAAACTTGACGTTGGTGGCGCAGTTGGTAATGGCTACCTTTACGTAGTTCGGGATATGGGTTACGGCTATCCTTACTCTAGTACGGTAGAACTCGTTTCTGGGGAAATTGGCGACGATATAGCTCATTACCTGGTAAACTCAGAACAGACACCTTCTGCTGTAGTTTTAGGTGTGTTCGTGGGTGCAAATGGGGTGACTGCTGCTGGAGGCTTACTCCTACAAGTGTTGCCGAAAGGCGCTAGAGATGAAGAACTAGTCGCAAAGTTGGAATCACGGGTGGCTGGTTTAGCTGGATTTACGCCGTTGTTGCAAGCAGGCAAAACATTGCCAGAAATCTTTCAAGACTTGCTGGGTGATATGGGTTTGGTGATTTTCCCGGAAACTCAAATGCTACGCTTTCATTGTGGTTGCTCTTTTAACCGGGTGCTGGGTGCGTTAAAAATTTTAGGAGAAGCTGAACTGCAAGACATGATTGCCAAAGATGATGGTGCTGAGGCAATTTGTGAATTTTGTGGCTCAGTATATCACGCAAGTAGCGACCAGCTAGCGCAACTAATTGAGGATTTGCAAGCGGAATCTTCCGTTTCAAGATAAGTATAGAAAGATACGTTTATTTACTTGCGTTAATGATATCTGTGGAGAGAGATAATTGAGACTAGCTTTTTCATAACGAGAAAGTTACTATGGCAACAAACAAATTATCGATTCATAACAGATTGCTGTGAAATTATTTTGGTGTGAGAGATGACAGAACGGGATATTCCAGAGAGTTGGTCATCAGCCAGAGCAACAGAGCCAGATGAAATAACCAGATTATCACGATCGCTTCCAATCGGCGATCATGTGTCTGATGCCCCAGCTAATGGTTCTACCTCCAAGTCAGTGAAGCGCCGAAAAAAACGCAATTCAAATAAAGAAAGTGTGCCACCCAGCACTAGTTATGGTAAGATGCCCAACTGGATGAAAAGCTGGGTGTTATGGACAGTTTTATTAGCGTTGGTTCCTGGGAGTATCGGCTTTATTTCAATGGCGATGCTGCTAAAGTTACCATCGGCACCAAACTGTCCATCGATTTTTTGGCCTTTGGCTAGTGCATCGGTGCGGCTGCACTGCGCTCAATTGGCTGCTTCTAAGCAGACGGTGAATGACTTGTTACAAGCGATCGCCTTAGTCAAGCAACTGCCAGAAAATCACCCACTGCGGGGAGAAATTAATCGCAACCTAGAAGAGTGGTCGCGTTCGATTTTACAGCTAGCCGATCAAAGTTTTCAATCAGGGAAGTTAGACGAAGCGATCGCTACAGCAGGTAAAATTCCTCAAGACCTCTCGGCTGATAAATTAGTAGATGAGCAAATCACCAAATGGCAGTCAATTTGGTCTAAGGGAGAAAACATTTACCAAACAGCGGAAGGAGAACTACGCCAACAACATTGGCAATCCGCGTTTATGGTGGCATCTAAATTGGTGCGGGTAGATAATAAATACTGGCAAACAGCTAAGTACGATCAATTAAATCGCTTGATTGTCTCAGCCAGGGAAGATGGGGAGAAGTTAGCAAAAGCCAACGGCTTGGCAGAAGACGCAGGAGTAGATAATCTACTAAAAGCCATCAAGATAGCTGAGTCAATTGGGCAAGATAGTTACGTTTATCAAAAAGCGCAGGCAACGATTCCAGTATTTGGACGGAAAATGCTGGCATTAGCACAGAAAAAGCTAGATCGTCGGGATGCGGATGAAGCGCTGGAAATTGTCGGCAAAATTCCGGCAAGTACAGGGCTAAAGCTGGAAATCGAAGACTTTACAGCTTTAGCTGATGCCCAAAGAAATGCATGGATCGGCAGTGTTTCTGGTTTAGAAACAGCGATCGCCCAAGCACAACAAATTGACCCGTCAAGACCAGTTTACGACAAGGCACAAAAACTGATTGCCCGTTGGCAGCTAGAAATTGAAGATGTTGCCAACCTAGACAAAGCCCGTACACTGGCAAGTCAGGGAACAGTTAGCGATTTGAATGCAGCGATCGCTCAAGCGCGTCTTATCCCAGTTAATAATCCTCGTGGTTCTCAAGCTAGGCAAGAAATGGGACGCTGGCGTGCCCAAGCTGAGACAATCGAAGATAAACCTTATTTGGAACGCGCTGAACAGATAAGTTTTATAGAGGATGTTAACTCATTGCAAGCAGCGATCGCCGAAGCAAGTCAAATTCGTAATGGTCGGGCATTATATCCCGAAGCACGCAGAAAAATTCGCACATGGACGGCGAAAATTCAGCGAATTGAAGACCAGCCATACTTAGATCAAGCGCGACAAATTGCTAGTAGTGGCGATCTAGCCTCTGCCATTAAAGCCGCTGAACAAATTGCATCGTCAGGACGCGCACTAAGTGGAGAAGCACAAGCATCTATAGATGATTGGCGAGGGCAAATCCGCGCTAGAGAAAATTGGCGGAAAGCGCGGGAAGTGGCACTTGCTGGCACTCCAGAAGCTTTGTCAGAGGCAATACAGTTAGCGGATAGAGTGCCAAGTCGCAGTTTGTTACGCAATGACGTGAATCCGGCTATTGACCAATGGAGTCAGCAATTATTAGATATAGCACGCTCTCAAAGTGAGTCTGATGTCATTAAAGGCATTGAAACCGCAAAACTGATTCCCCAAGGTTCTGCTGCTTACAGCGCAGCGCGAGAGCAAATCAGGAATTGGCGCGAATTGCTCAAGCCGGAACCTGAGCCAGAACCAGAGCAATCTCCGGAGGAATCAACAACGACAACTGAGCAGCAATAATATCCAAGCGAAAGACTTAGATCCCCGACTTCTTTAAGAAGTCGGGGATCTAGTTATAGACGATGAAGAAATTTTGCGGCTCGATAAGATGGTAACTTTGAGGAATAATAGTTCGGATATATTGCACAATATTGAGGTTCCACTAACGTCAGGCACTCTCCGGCTGATGTCGTCCTCCTTTGTTTGTCGCAATCTACTATGGCAAAAATTAACAACAATTATCTCAAGCTCAAAGCAGGCTATCTATTCCCGGAAATTGCTCGACGAGTCAATGCTTTCGCGGAGGCAAACAGTGATGCAAATATCATTCGCTTAGGTATTGGTGATGTCACCGAACCTTTACCTGAAGCTTGTCGCACAGCTATGATTAAAGCTGTGGAAGAAATGGGCGATCGCTCTACGTTCAAAGGCTACGGTCCAGAACAAGGTTATGCTTGGTTGCGAGAGAAAATTGCTTTACATGACTTTCAATCTCGCGGATGTGAGGTTGATGCTTCGGAAATTTTCATTTCCGATGGTTCTAAATGCGACACGGGCAATATTCTGGATATCTTTGGTAATGATAATGCGATCGCTGTCACCGATCCTGTTTATCCGGTGTATGTAGATACCAATGTCATGGCTGGACATACGGGAGAAGTTAACGAGCAAGGTGAGTTTGAGGGCTTCGTCTATCTGCCAATTACGGCAGAGAACAACTTCACCGCTGAAATTCCTTCTGAAAAAATCGATTTAATTTATCTGTGTTTCCCTAATAACCCCACCGGCGCAACTGCAACCAAAGAACATCTGAAAGCTTGGGTTGATTATGCTAAGTCTCATAACTCGATCATCTTCTTTGATGCAGCTTACGAAGCGTTTATCACCGATTCTGAGATTCCGCACTCAATTTATGAAATTGAAGGTGCAAGAGATTGTGCGATCGAGTTTCGCTCTTTCTCCAAAAATGCCGGCTTTACCGGTACTCGTTGTGCTTTAACGGTTGTACCGAAGACACTGAAAGGCAAAGCTGCTGATGGTTCTGATGTGGAACTGTGGAAACTGTGGAATCGCCGCCAATCTACCAAGTTTAATGGAGTGTCTTACATCGTTCAACGCGGAGCGGAGGCAATTTATTCTGAGGAAGGTACAGCACAAACTAAAGCGCTTGTCAACTTTTATATGGAAAATGCGAAAATTATTCGCGAGCAACTGACAGCAGCAGGATTGCAGGTATATGGCGGTGTAAATGCGCCTTACGTCTGGGTGAAAACACCTAATAATTTGTCGAGTTGGGATTTCTTCGATAAGTTGTTGCAAACCGTCAACGTTGTGGGAACACCCGGCTCTGGTTTTGGTGCTGCGGGTGAAGGTTACTTCCGGATTTCGGCATTTAATAGCCGGGAGAATGTGGAAGAGGCGATGAAACGGATTACCGAGAAGTTTAAAGTGTAGAAAGTTGGGGTGGGCGATCGCTCCATTGATGTAGGGTGCGTTAACGTAGTAACGCAACGCCAGTTGCACATAGCGGTCGTGTTCCTCCGCAACGCACTGGCTCCCCTACGGACTCAGGGTTTTAAGGAGTAATTGCTGATTATGCTATCAACTCAGGTATCTTCAAACCTTTCGCTAGAAGAGTTTCTGAAATTGTCAGAAACCAAACCAGCTAGTGAATATATCGACGGACGCATTTACCAAAAGCCAATGCCACAGGGAAAACATAGTACAATTCAAACTGAATTAGTCTCTGCCATCAATCAAGTTGGTAAAGAACAAAAATTAGCTTATGCTTTTACTGAATTACGCTGCACATTTGCGGGACGCTCTTTAGTTCCAGATATTGCTGTGTTTGAATGGCAAAGAATTCCTCTTGATGCCAAAGGCAGAGTTGCTAATAAATTTGAAATTTATCCAGATTGGATAATTGAAATTCTTTCTCCCGAACAATCTCCAAACCGAGTTATCCGTAAAATTACATTTTCTATCCAAAACGGTACAAAGCTAGGTTGGTTTCTTGACCCGGAAGATGAATCTGTAATGGTTTTTCAACCTAACCAACTACCAGAAATTAAAGAAGGACAAGATATTTTACCAGTTCTCAGTGTATTAGGAGACTGGCAATTATCAGTTGCAGATGTTTTCGCTTGGTTAAGTTTTACATAAAAAATTGGGCGTTGCTGAATTATCGCGCTATCAAACAAGATTAAAATAAATGCGTTAATTTTTTAATTTATCCGATTTCCATCTTGCCCGTAAGCCTGCCAAGCTAAATCTATCAGACCATCGGCGATCGCAGCTGCAATCACAGCATTACCTTTGCGACTGTCAATTGTAATGTGAGGTACGAGAGAATCTAACAAACGTTCTTTAGCCGCATCCATATTTACAAATCCGGCTGGGGTGGCGATGATTAAAGCTGGTCGAATTTCTTCCGCTTCAATTAAATCAACTAGTGCTGTCAGAGCGGTTTGCGCTTGACCGACAATATAAATGCCTTCTGGGTAACGTTTAGCTAAAGTTTCAATTCCCCAGGCAACATGAGTTTTGTCTTTTTGGGGACGTGTCAGCGCTTCCATGCTGCAATACACCGGATTGGCAAAAGTATTTTGAATGTGTTGTGCGATACCTACTTGTACCATTGGTACATCCACAACAATCGTGGTACGCGCTGCTAGTGCTGCTGCTCCTGCTTGCAAAGCACGCTCAGAAAAGCGAATCAAAGAATTATACTCAAAGTCAGCTGTCGCATAAATTACCCGCCGGACAATTTCATACTCTGCGGGTGAAAATACATGTTCGCCAATTTCACTATCAATGATTGCCAAACTTTGAGCATCAGTTACGTGCCATTCCATCGGTATCAGCTTAAGAGAGCTTTCAGCTTACAGCTTATCAGCAATAGAGAGTTAGGAGTCAAGAGTCAAGAGTCAAAAGTCAAAAGTCAAAGGTCAAAGGTCAAAGGTCAAGGGTCAAGGGTCACGCATTCAGGAGTGAGCAATAGATGTCTCCAGAAATGAACTATCAGTAAACCAAAACCCTTGTAGAGACGTTAAATTTAACGTCTCTACATTTTTTTTCACTTTCTATGTCTACTTAGTAGAACATTTGATTCAGGACTTACGCACTCATCTTGCCAAAACGTTGAATTTGCGTAAAGGCAATTCATGAATTGCCCCTATAACAGGTTAGTTTTGCGTAAGTCCTATGATTAATACGAGCGCGAATTCTCTGCCTCACGAGTGCATTTAAATTTCAACCCTCAATTCGCCACGATTTTACGCCAAGCTGTACTTAAGACTCAGCACTAGGAGAAGATCGGCTAAAAACAATTGAGAGATAAGCAACTAGCGCACCAATGAGAAAACCAGAGATATTACGAACTATAGGTAGCCACTCGTGGGTTCGCGTTACTACTGGTCCAATACCGAAGGCAATAAACAAAATTCCCCACAAAGGTGAGAAAATTAAAGCCCATTGCCAAGCAAATGTTTGTTTATCGCTGCGGGGTTGACCTGCAAATCCACAAATTACCCCACCAAGTACAGAGCTAATCAAGGTAAGAATCCATTGCTCTCGTGGTAGTCCGGGAACGGCAATACAACCACCTTTAAGCAAACAGCCTTTAACTGATTGTAAGGCTTGGAGAATCGCTTGGTCTTCGCCTTCTTCTCGGACAAAGTACAAGTTACCGAAACGGGTTTGTAATTCTATCCAAAAAGTGCGCGGTAGAAGTTCATAAACTGCGTCACCGACACTAAAGCTGAGGATGTTACCTCCACGGGAATCCGCAACCAGCAAAATGCTTTTGTCATCCAAACCCCAAAATTTAATTACTGCGCGACCTGGGGTGCGGTCATATTGAGTCAAAACTCTCAGTTTCCAGCCGGTTTCGGTTTGAAATTGATTTAAGTCCTCGACAAGCTGCTCTTCTTGAATGTCGGTAAGAGTTTTCGCTAAGTCTACAACTGGGGTTGGTTTGTCGGGTAGTAACTCAGGATTGTTGTAAGCCAGTGCGCTTTGGGAATGCATCACCCAAATTGACCCAACCAAGAAAAATACAGTAATCGATACCAGAATTCGTCGCCAAAAACAATTCTGCATGGACGTTTTTATACAAATTTAAACAGTAAATGTGAAGAAGTGGTTTTAAAAGAATACGATAAAAGTGATACTTCTTTACACTTGTTTACTTTACTCTAATCTAATGGTGTAGATCAAAGCATTGTTTTACATCCTCATTTTGGGGAAAAATTACAAGCGATCGCTTACCGCGTAGCCAAAATGCCGAGAATAGATTAAATTCACAACTCGGTAAAAATGTCAATATTTTTTTAACTTTATTCTTGGTCAGACCAATCCTCAGCGGCTGTGGATTGAGGTAACGAATCTTCATCATCAAAATCCCAGCTGGCAGGGTCATTGTAACCGTTGTCATTGCGGCTGCGTTGCCTCTTGGCTTCTCGTTCTCGCAACGCGATCGCTGATGAAGCACCTGGTGACAATCGGTCAATTTGTCGCCTTGGAGATTTTTGGCGTGTAAAGGTTTTCCAGGCGGCTTTCACGCCCACAAATATGCTGCGCGTGCCTATTTGAACGTTTTGCGCTTGCTTTTTAGCACCATCTAGGCTTTGATCAACTTGTTGAACAACTTGAGTAGCACTTTTGACACCTTCACTGACATCATCAGTCAAGTCAGTGATTTCCATACCAGTGGTGCGGATAGAATTTAGAGTCGGTGGTAACTCTCGTGAGAGGGTATCAAATAATTTTTCAGCACTGCGGGCGGCTCTCGCTAGCTCCTGCAAAGCTGGTATAGCCGCTATTAAAACAGCAGTTAAACTAACAGCGACCAAAAGAATCGATAGTCCCAGCCAAAACAGGGGGTCAATCACAGTTATGCTATCTATGGGCGATCTAGATTTGAGGTTCGGGAATCGGAATTTTCTACTTGTACAGAAGCCGCAGTGCGGTTTTCTTGTGCGGTTTGCCGCTTCAAGACTTGATTTTCTCGCTGACTTGCATCTATCCCGGAGGCGATCGCTTCTCGCAGTCGATCCAATGTCTCATCCCAGTTTTTCAGGGCACTGCTAGAGAGACGATCTGCCTGAATCTGCACGCTTGTGGATAAATCTTCTGCCAATTCTGGCAAAGCATCGGCAGATTTCTTCAATATTTTCCGCGTTTCGCGCCCTGTGCGTGGAGCCGCAAGTAAACCGGTCAAAGCACCGATGGTAGCTCCCAGCATCAAACCGCCAATAAATACTCCAGAACGGTTGTTAGACATTTTGTTGTTTCTCTCCTTACACCCATTTTAAGTGGCTTTTCACGCCTTGCAAGTCTTAAATAATTTTACTTATCTGTTTTTAAGTGACAATATCTCAACTGGAATTGTTGCCTTTATTTATCAGTTGATTTTACTACTATCTTTTTGTTATATTTTGTCCCTAACCCAAGTTTGACAAAATAGCGCCGCTGAATTTGCTGTCCCACAAGCAGCAGGCTGAAGATTTGCCGCACTTGTTCAATTTGCAGCTGTATCGATTGGTTTCCCTGCCGCAAGTTGTGAATATTCTGCTGCCGTCTAGAAATATTGGACGGTGCTTTGTCAAGTACCGCATGAGTCCAGCGTTCAGCAGCAGTTAAGCGATTAGTTATTTTCGCCAACCGCTGTTTAAATTTCCACACTCGCCGAGCAATATAAAGTAGTATTAAAGAAATGAGAGTATTAATAATAACAACTAATAGTACCATTTTTTACCTGAGGTACATGCTTTCAGAGAGCTTGTTTTCAACAAACCCCTATTAATGATAGCGATAGCGCCAGAAATATAGATCCAAATCTTCAATAATCATAAAGTAAGAAATCGGGCTTTTGGCGACACAAGGATTCTCACAACTCAAGTAAGATTGCTAAAGCTTGCGATTAGCCGATTATATTTGTAGCTGGTATGTAATGAAAAAAAGGGGGAAAAGGGAAATGAAAATAAAGAGTTATTTAAATATGCACCCTTCATTTTTTTTTCCCTTTCCCCAATCATAGGCAGATGCTACAAACTCCTCCACCCCCGCAACGCACTGCCTCCCCTTCCCCCTCTTTTTCATAAATATCAATTTGTTCTTGCCCAGCGAGTACCTTTCCAAATACTAATAAACAAACCACTAGCAACTAAAGCTCCCAAATTCCATTTTACAGAAGACTTAATTAAATTTAAACCTCGAAAAGACTGAGTTGCTTCAGCTTGAGTTTTAATTTCTTTTTTAGCTTGAGAAACTTTAGATAATACTTGAGCTTTTAACTCCTCAGGACTTTTGGCGTCTAATGAGCGTCCTTGGCTCTTGAGAAAATTATTAATTTGTTGCGGTGTAGCTTGATTCAATTGCTTTTCAGCCTGTTCGGCTTGAGATAATTGTTGTTTGGATAAAGTAGTAATTTGAGCAGCACTTTGATTATTGAGCCGGAGAGTATTACCAACACCTAAAGGAATTAGTAAGAAAAACAATAATGCAAATAACAACGTTAACCAAGATAATAACTTTAATATAGGGAATTCCCATTTGGAACGCGAATTCAATTCTCCAAAAAATATCAGCACTAAACCGATTAACGGCACCGGCACTCGTTCAACCAGTGCCCCAAAAGTTTGAAATTCCCAAGCGGGGTTCATAAAATTGGGTGGGACAAACATCTCAACGATGTCAAAAAGTGCTAATAAGAGCAGACCATAGCCAAGCGATCGCAAAATATTCATCGACCCTTGCTGACTAAAAACAAACGCTTGTAACTCTTGTATTACGGGAGTAAATCTATCAATATTTGATTTAGTCATGTTGTTATTTGTTAATTGTTGGTTGTTGGTTTTTAGTGGGCATTGGAAGAGACAAGGGAGAGGGGGGAGAAAGAAGAATTATTCTCCCTGTCTCCTTGTCTCCTTGTCCCCCTCTTCAAATTCCCGCTATCCCCTTTAAAGTTTCGGAAAGTGGGGTTGCCACCACTGATGCCAAGAAAACCAGGCGTTTTCCAGTTTTTTGTAAGCAGCTTCTGGGGTAGAATTTTGTATAGGAGTGGACAAATGCGCCCATAAACAACGTTTATCTTCGATTGGCTTGTTACCAATTACCCAAGGTAATAGACGCTGCCAAGGGCGATGGTATAAATACTGCTTTTGGTTAAACTGTTGAGGGATGAATGTACTGCCGCCCTGTGGGTTAATACAGGCACTTAGGTAGGCTCGTTGGCGATCTACTAACAGTCCGTAGTAGCCTACTCCTTGGTGCTGACGTACTACAGCAGAGGATGATATCGAAGTGTACTTTCGCATCAGTTGTTTGAGATTTCCATCTGTCACATAGCGCATTTCGATATTTAGAGGCAGGTCGTTCTGAATATATTGATAATGCTTTTGAGCAATCAGTTCCGGATGTTCTTCTGTTGGCTCAGGTAGGGGACTGCTAGCTTTTAGCTGCCATTTTGGTAACGGTACTGCTTCTGGGAAAACAAAGGGAGTAAGCGTGCGTTTTTCCGCGCTCGGAAGCAGGATGACTTTGCCTAAAACTAAAAGGACACTACTAAAGGTAAGAGCCAAAAGCGGAATGCGAAATTGTTTCCAAATAAACATCACCTTGAAGACGACTTAGGCTTTTGATTTTTGGGTTCATTCATACGTAATACAAACCAACAGAATAACCCCAAAAGTAAAACGGCAATCATGGAAAAAATCAGGGAACCATCTCCTTCGTGCCAGTATTTAAATGCTTCCTCATTGCCTTTTGCTACTAAGATAGCCATGAGGGCAACCCGCACGCTATTGACGGTAAATGCTAAGGTGGCAGCTACTATCGGTACAAGGATTTTTTGCTGATAATTTAGGGGAAACATTAACAGAAAAAGTAGTGCTAAACCCAGCATCTGGAAGATGAGTTCTATCCCCGAACAGCCCATATATACTTCTATACTTCCCGTTGGGAGATAAACATTCACCCCAGAACGAGCAACTTCAAATCCTGTGTACCAAAGAATGAAAGCAGAAAATTTGGCGGTGATAGGAGATATATCAATAAGCGATGGAGGTAATAATTTGGGCGCGGCAAGAAAAAACAGTGCCAGCAGTTCTCCCCTGTATTGCTTTAATCCCTCAAAGCCAGAAGCTAGTAGGGCAAGACCAAGGGCAAAAATTGCAGGTGAGAGGTACAAAAAGCCACCAAAACTTTTCAGCGAGGCGCTCTTGATGAGTAC
>JBPCQW010000030.1:0-8356 GCA_050997715.1 Hassallia sp. | reverse complement strand
TTACATCTCAATATGATGTTGTACTTTCTTTTGAAGTTTTAGAACATTTGACTGACCCCATTGCCGCCATTAGAGATATTAATGTTATGCTAAAAACTTCCGGTATCGCAGTAATTACAGAAGCATTTTCTGCTGTCTATGATATTTTTCCTACTCATTTAAAATCAAACTTAAAATTTGTTAATTAGACACCTTTTATATTTTTGCAAAATAAAATGTTACTGACTTGGTATACCCAAAAATCGCTTTTTAAATTTAAACCAATGGAATTTGTTAAAAAAGAAAAAATCTCACTTCCGGATTTTATCTCTCTTTTGAAAGATGCCAAAATAAGGCAACCATACATAAATAACAAAATCCGAAAATTATTCGCTTTTGGTTCTTGATATAACGTCTTTACAGATGTTATATCATGTCGGTTTAATTGAGATTAATAAAAAAATCCGAAATCCTTGTAGAGACGTAGCACTGCTACGTCTCTACATGTGATGTAATCTACGGGAGATGATATTATTGGTGAGTAAGAAAAAATTAAAATTCAAAAATCTTTCCTTTTATATTATGTCTGGCAAATCATATATATTGTAGAGACGTTCCGTCGGAACGTCTCTACGACGGTTGCCCGTCGCATAAGCGCTCTTGTTTACACTTATTCTTCAGTTTCCAATTGGGGGAGCAAGGGCAGCACGCGGAATTCCACCACCACCAAGACTGTCTGCTTTATTGTTATCGACAATTTGCAACGCTTGAAATAGCTTCATAAAATCGTCGTGGAACTGTCCGCTTCTACCTTGGAAATCATAGCCGAAAGTGTTGCGAAACTCATCTACAACTCCTTTCTCCACAGCGATGTAATGAGCGTCCCAACCGGCATCATCAACAACATAAGCTCCGTAATCTTGCAAGGCATGAAATATTTTTTTAGCAGCAGGTGTTTGCAAGTTAAGACTTTCTTCGGTTTGGTTGGGATTAATTGCTAAAAGCGCTCCTTGCACAAGCGCGGGGTTTTTACCATGATACTGGTTGGCGGCATTGGCATCTGCACGATCTGCGGGCCAGCGATGCCCAGGATTAGACTGAGAGTAGTAATAATATTTTTCCCCCCAAAGAAGAACTTTCAATGCATGACGAATAGGCTGATTGCTGGTGAGTTCACCTTTGCGAACAGAGCCACCAATCGAAGAAAGACCAGAACCAAAATGCGCTCCCCCTATTCCCTCTCCGTAAATGTCAACGTCCGGATAACGCCAACCATAAATTGAACCTCCGGGTTGACAACGAGCCAGCGGTTCAAGCTGCACTAAAGTTTTACCATTTGGCATTAAAAAAGCACTCGCATTATTGGGTGTGCTGTAAGGTTTATTCGTGGCATCTGGAACAATTAAATCGTCTGGAATGGGTAGCGACAATTCCATAGATTTAGTGCCTGTACAGCGCCCTTCACCCCAAGCACCAGGACTATAAACTGGATGGTAGGGGTCGTCTGCTTTGAGTTTGTAGAAGTACTCTTCATCTGCCGCAGCATAATCTGCCTTATTGATACCAGCAGGTATGTATTGGGCATTTGAGCCTATAGGCATATTCCAAGGGGATGTGGATGAAAAGGGTTGGAGAAACTTGTCTCGTGTGGTAGTTTGGCTGGGAGTTGGCATACAGCCCAGAACAAGAGTGACAATTACACTCGCTATGAATATTACTAAACTAGATAGCCGCAATCGCCGAGTCAAAAAGGGAAAAAAGCTCATGAAATAGTCTATCTTGTGTTACCAGAGTCCAATGTATTTGGTAGTACATAGAATGTCATGAGCATTCTTCCGGATTGCTTATTTACTCACTTGTATGTATTTACACTAATACCCTAAGCGGCTCCAGCCATTGAAAGGCTTGCCGTGAGGGGTTTACTGCTAATTACGAGCTTGTGGTAGAAAATTTAGAGGTGACATTATAGACTATTATTTAATTTCAATTTTGTCATCAAAACTTCAGATACATTCTGTAACAATATCTCGCGCACTGAATCCAAATTGTTTGACTTTGATGATTCAATTAAAGATTTTGTTTTCAACTGATTCGGATCGGACTTTTCAGTAGATAAAGCCTTTGCCAATTGCTGATAAAGCTTTGGATTTGTGGTAATGTGAAAGGCTAGCTCTTGCCCTACCTCTTTCAATCGTTGTGGTAACTGAGTTTCTGTTGTTTGCAACAGTTCCGCTAGACTTGCTTGCAGTTTATTGTTATCTCCAGCCACTCCGATAAAATTAGCTTTTGGTTGATTGTCGGTTAGTTGCTTTTCAAACAGATGAGCGAAAGTTTCTAGCCTTCCGTTATCTATAGGTGGATGTTGTTGTAACGCGATCGCTGGTGCAAAATTAGTGCGACTAACATTATCAGGTAATGGTGCAGCAAGCACTTTCTCTGCATTGACAATCCCTGCACCAAATTTATCCGGCTTCCATGTCGGGAACTTTTCGCAACTATCGCGCAGAATCTGATTAAAGATAAAAGGAATCTTTTCGGCTCCGTAGCGCTTAATTAATTGCTCTCGTCCATGATACGACAACCATAAAGCCGCTATACCCGCAACTAGTGGCGCAGAAAATGAAGTCCCGGAGCCTTGAAGTATATTATATCTAAATTGATTATCTATCTTATCAACTTTGGCATACCAAACTTTCTCAGCAGGTGCGGTAACATCAACTTGACGTCCTTGGGATGCACCCGACCAAATCTGACGCAGTACATTGCTACCAGTCACAGCAATTACCTCATCATAGGCAGCGGGCCAAACTACGTAGGGAACATAAGTCCCAGATGCTGCTACTATAATTACGCCTCGTTTTTGAGCATAAATTATCGCAGTCCGCAGACGCTGGTTAAAGAAACCAGTCCCTAGGCTTATTGACAAAACATGGATATTATTATCTGCCGCATACTCGATCGCCTCAGCGAGATTTTGCACACTCAATAATAGCACTGAATACGAAACCCGCAGAGGTACTACTTTGGCTCCGGGTGCAACTCCCGTAACAGCTTTCCCGCTGAGATAATTGCCTTGCCTTCCTCTGGGACTGATGGCTATACTTGCTGTTGATGTACCGTGACCGGGATTATTGATAACTTCACCTGAAGATTTTTCTAATTCATCTTTTGGGTCTTTGTCTTTCTTAAGAAAATCGTAGCCTTTTGCCAAAAGCAAATTAGCAATAATTTCTGGATGTTCTGAATAACCTGTATCCGGCAGCCCGATAATAACATCATGTCCTGGTGGTAGCTTCGGGTCAGGGAAAAAGCGCGACCATGCTTCAAAAACTCGAACTTGCTTTAGACCCCATTCTACATCGCTGCTTTGTTCTTCGATTTGACCCTGAGTGTCACCTATAGGTTCTGATTGGGAATTCTCAGCTAGGGGAACCGCAAATAGTGGCTGTGCATCCACCACTCCTGGTTGCGATCGCAGTCTGTATGATTTATCCCAAGCATCCTTTACTGATAAAACTTTCTTGTTGAGGGTGACTTGAAACTCAGTGCGATTGTCACCAAGAGATTTCACCTGACCATCTAAACCAAAAGCTTCGGTAACAATTTCCTGGACTTTTTGCTTTTGTCCCGGCATTACCATCTCAATAAAAAAGCCTTCAAACTTAGGATTCAAGTTATTTGTGTTGTTTAGGCGATCGCTATGCATAAAACTCACCTCAAGACTTACACTAAATCTTACAAGCTATCGCCAACCCCACTCATCAAAAAAACTCTGCGTTCCTCTGCGAAACCTTAGCGTTCCTTTGCGTTTAAAAAACGATTACACAAAGCCCGAAAATCATCACCACGCGCTTCAAAATTGGGATACTGGTCAAAACTCGCACAAGCTGGAGATAGCAGCACTACAGACGCTTGATATGTGAGTGCTAAGGATGGCGATCGCTTAACCGCTTTTTCCATTGTTTCCACAATTTCGTAACTATCATACCCCACCTCTTCTAAGCGTTTGGCAAAACTTTCAGCTGCACTACCTATAAGTAATACCACAGCCGCTTTCGCCTTAATTTTTGCCAGCCACGCTGTATCATCCCCAGCTTTCGCTTCCCCACCAGCAATCAAAATCACCGGACCTTGCACCGATGCTAAACCAACTTCTGCTGCATCGTAGTTAGTCGCTTTGCTATCGTTGATAAAATCGATATTTTTCCAAGTGCAGATATGCTCAAGGCGATGGGGAACGCCGGGGAATTCACGAATTGCAGCAGATATAGCATCTTTCTCAATTCCCGCCAACCGCGCTGCTGCTACAGACATTAGCAGATTTTGCTGATTGTGTTCGCCTACCATCCGCAAAGCTGAGACTTCAACACTGCGTTCATCTTCTTGTAGAGACGCGATTAATCGCGTCTCTACAACCCAGCCATCCTCTATATAAAAGCCTTTTTCACCAATCAGATGCTCTTTACCTTTAACACTTGTCCAATAAGCGTTACTCCACTGACTTAAACCAATCTTGCTTAAATATGCGTCATCCCCATTGAAAACTTGTAGCTGAGACTGTCGCAATAATTTCGCTTTGATATCGTAATAGTTTTCTAAAGTTTTATGACGAGCAAGATGATCTGCTGTAAAAGTCGTCCAAACACCGATACGGGGAGCAACAGTATTAGAAGATTCTATTTGATAACTGCTAAATTCAGCAATTACCCAATCGATTGGGGAAGCGTGGTGGGGAGGAGTGGAGGAGGGGGGGAGGGGAGGAGTGGGGGAAGATGGAGGAGAAATTTCCCCTTGTCTCCCTTGTCTCCCTTGTCCCCCACTCTCCCACTCTCCCACTCCCCCATCTTGAGAAAGTGCCACTTCGCAAGCTGCCAAACCGATGTTACCGCAAGCGGGAGCGTTAAATCCGGCGATTTGAAAAATTGCGGCTATTAAAGCTGTGGTGGTGGTTTTACCGTTGGTGCCGGTGATTCCCACCCAAGGTATAGTTTGTAAATGACGCCAAGCGAGTTCCATTTCCCCGATAGTTGAAATCCCTAATTCTCGCGCTTTGACTAATAAGGGAATATCCCAAGGTACACCGGGACTAACGACAATTAACTGTAGTAAATCGAAATCATTCCAATCCAAGGAATATCCCAGTTTAACAGTTATTGCCAGGGCGGCAAGTTCTTGTTGCTGGTGAAGGAAGTTTTCGGAGGTGTTGCGTGAAGCAAGAATATCCGCATTAGCAGAATCACTTAGCACCACCTCCCAACCTTCCTTTTTCAACAATCTCGCCGCAGCAACACCGGACTTTCCGAATCCAATTACATGAGCTTTGGACATAGACTGTGGTATTTATCCCTGGTTAAGTTTCATTATCGTAACGTTTATTGGCATAATTTACACACTTTTTTCAGGAGTTACGTTACAATTTTTTGACGACGGCACCAAAATCAGCTAAAACACGGGCATGGTTGCGAAGTAATCCGAGCAAATGTAATCGGTTACGCTTGATTTGTGGATTTGAGTCCATTACTAAGACGCTTTCTGCACCATCAAAAAAGTTGCCGACGGCAGGAGCAATTTTTAAGAGTGCTGTTACTAACTGCCGATAGTTGCGCGATCGCTTCGCGGATTCTGTTTCTGGCACTAACTGAATTAAACCATCTAGGAACGCTTGTTCTGAGGATTTTTCAAATAATTCTGGATTGATTGCAGCCGTGGGGTTTAGCTGGATAAAGTCCAAATCACCTTGCGCTGCTAACCGAGTTGAACGGTTGACGGTTTCGTAGATTTTATCTAATGTACCGTCGTTGCGAATTTCTTGCAAGAATAAAGCGCGATCGCGTACATCCAATAAATCCTTTAAAGCGCGTTCTGCATATTCTGCATCGTTTTCTCCCAACACTGCATTCACTAAGTCATAATCAATCGATTTTTCTTCTTGCAACAGCGTGCGAACACGTTGCAGAAAAAAGTCTTTTAGTGCCGTACTTAACTTCCCAGTATCTTTTTTGTAAGTTGTGGCGAAATTACTTGCTATTTCCTCGATTAATTCTTGTAAATTAATCGCCAAATTTCCAAACCAAGTAATATTAACTATCGCATTTGCCGCTCTTCGCAAAGCAAAGGGGTCAGATGAACTTGTGGGTATCATTCCCAAGCCAAAGATACTTACCAAAGTATCCAGCCTATCTGCTAAACCGACAATTTGACCTGTGAGAGTTTGAGGTAAATTATCACCTGCACCTTTTGGTAAATAATGTTCAACAATTGCTGTTGCAACTTCTGGAGATTCTCCGCTTTTAGTCGCGTATTTTTCTCCCATAATGCCTTGCAATTCTGGGAATTCATACACCATTTGGCTGACCAAATCGGCTTTACAAAGCAAAGCTGCTCTTTGAATGTTGTTATTTTCTTCTTGAGTTAATTGCAGTTGGGTTGTAATTGCTTCGGCATTTTTACAGATTCTATCAACCTTGGCACGCACTGAGCCTAAATCTTCTTGAAAAGTGACTTTTTCCAATTGCGGCAGAAAGCTTTCTAAAGGCTTCTTTAAATCGCTGTCGTAGAAGAACTTTCCATCAGCTAAACGAGCGCGGATAACTCTTTCATTCCCTACAGCAATGATATCTGCTTTCGCTGGATCCCCGTTGGAAATTGTGACAAAGTTGGGAAGTAATTCTTTGCTGTTAGCAGCTTTGAATACAGGGAAATAACGTTGATGACTCACCATGACAGTGGTAATCACTTCCGTGGGAAGTTCTAAAAAATCCGCTTCAAATTTTCCGACAACCGCTGAGGGGAATTCTACCAAATTTGTGACTTCTTCTAACAAGTCGGGATAGATTTCTACGTGTCCGTCGAGATTTTGCACAGATGAGAGAACTTGCTGTTTAATTGTATTTGCGCGTTCATCCGCATCAACAATGACAAAAGCAGAACGTAACGTGGTAAGATAATCACTAGCGTGGGGAATAGTGACTGGTTGTGGATGCAAGACACGATGAGCGTGGGTTAAGCGATCGCTCTTTATAACTTCCGAACCATTATCAAACTCAATTGGCAGCACCGCATCATCCAACAAAGCCACCAACCAACGAATTGGACGCGAAAATTTCACATCACCATCACCCCAGCGCATGAACCGCTTACCTTCTAAGCTGAAAATCCACTCTTTGACAAATTCGGTCAAAATTTCTGCTACTGGACGACCAGGAGTTTTTTTTCTAACAAAGATAAATTCCCCCTTCTCTGTGGGACGAATTTCAAAATCAGCAACATCAACACCTTGCTTTTTCGCAAACCCTGACGCTGCGGGTGTGGGTTTACCATCTTTAAATGCAGCTTGTGCGGGGGGACCTTTAATTTCTTCTTCTCTGTCTGGTTGCTGCGCTGGTAAACCTGTAATTAACACAGCCAAACGTCGGGGAGTGCCGTAAACTTCTACGGTATCGCTGGTGAGGTTATGTGCTTGCAGACTTTGGGGAATGCGCTGTTTCCACTGCTTAACAGCGCTACTGACAAAGCTTGCGGGTAATTCTTCTGTACCGACTTCTAATAAAAAATTAGTCATTCTTGGATCATAAACGCACTAATTTCAACAGTTTACCTTGCTCCTTCGCGATCGCGATGTATTCGATGCGTAGAGAATTGGTATCAGCTGAGTTTTGAAGTTCACTTTAGTAGTTTTGGTGACAACGCAAGAGGGAAACGATTTCTTTGGTTGCGATCGCGTTGACGTAAGTTTATTTATTAAATATTTTCGGGACACTAATCAAGTAAAGTCAGAGTGGACAATTTCAGTCATATTGACTCGATTCGCAGTTGTCCATTGAGGTGTATCTATGATTCATCGGATTCTAGCTAGCAGTAGACAATTAATTATCTTAGCGGTTATTTGTTCGTTTATCGCTTCGGTTACGGTTTTACTTTATGGTGTGATTCAAACAGGTAATGCGATCGTGCAGGTATTACATGATGGTGCAGTCTCTAGTAAAGGAGCAAAAAAACTAGTTGTATCGCTAGTTGAAGTAATTGATATGTTTTTACTCTCAACTGTATTTTATATTACTGCCTTAGGGCTGTACGAATTATTTATTGATGATCGCATAAATGTACCCGAATGGTTAGAAATTCACAATATAGATGACTTAAAAGGCAAGTTAATCAGCGTGATTATAGTTGTGCTGAGTGTATTGTTTTTAGGGCAAGCTGTAACCTGGTCAGGGGAAGCTAATTTTTTACCTTTTGGTGCTAGTGTTGCCTTAGTAATTGCTTCATTAACCTACTTTTTGAGCGCACAGCATAAGAATTACAAAAAATAACGACATGCGATCGCATTGTATCGGGTGACAATGGCATTGTATCGGGTGACAATCGCATTGTATCG
>JBPCQW010000002.1:0-2584 GCA_050997715.1 Hassallia sp. | reverse complement strand
GAACCGTTGTTTCTCGATCGGGAGTTCGTCCATTTTTGACAATCTTTTTCGAGTTACATTGAGGGCAATGCATGGTTCCATCTTGACGCGACACTTCTTATTTTATCATTACTATGCATGACTACCTCAAAAAATTTTTACTTTAATAATTTAGGTATAATTATCAATCATGTTTTAATATTTTATTACCCTTAGTTACCTACAAATAGTTTCCCAAACAAGTGATGCCGTACTTCCTGCAAGTATAGGTAGAGGTTTTTTATTATTACCATAGTTGTAAGCTTCAATTAAACGACCGTTCGGTGTGTATTGCTTTCCGGCTATTATCCTTATCATTCTTTCTCTACAAGCTATTGTAAAACGGGTCGAGACAATCACATTTTTGTCAGGGTCAGGATAGGAATACCAATATTGATAATAACCATTTGAACCTTGGATTGAATCTGTATCTAGATAAAAAGGTCTATTATCACCTTCTGTATTGCCAAGAAGTACCCAATTTTCAGCATGGGCTGGGGATAAAAAACATAGGTTAATTAGAAAAGTCATTGCTAATTGTTTAAACATGATACTTTTTAAACTTTAGTTAGCAATAACTTAGCTTAATAATGTGTTAAGTGTAATCAGTAAATTTTAGTATATTACACTTGTTATTTACTTACTACTCTAAACATAATCTACATTTTTTATTTAAAATTACTGTTAATTTTACAGACTACCGAGATTTTACTGGATCAATTATTTTTATAAAGATTATTCGTTATTTTAAATTCAACCCAAATTTATTTGTATGAAAAATTGTGTGTAGACAACCGCAATACAAATTAGAAAATGGCTAAGAGATAAACATTGTCCCAATCTTAAAAATGCCGGTAAATATAGCTAGAATGACGCATGATTATAACCCATAAAGCTATTATCCCAAACTATTGTAAGCTTTCAAGCGTTGGGTACTGCACTCGATGAAATGGAAACTCCCACTCTTGAGCAAGCTGCATTGATTAAAATCACAATGGAAGGTAGACGGATGTCATATCCTGATCGCTATGACCAAGAGAGATTATTAAACCTACACAAGGCAAAACTGCATATAGAGCAAGCTATTAACCTGATAAATCACTAACATCCCTTAATAAAATCCCCCTCTCCAAAGCAGGAAAGGGGGTAGAAAGTGAAGATTACGCGGGATAAATCCGCAGACGCCGATTTGGTTCATCCCCAAAACTGTGCGACTTCAAGCGGTAGTGTTCTACCAACTCGTGTTGCATTTTACGCACTTGGGCAGAACGTGGCAGTAATTCTACTGGCTGTCCTTTAGGAATGACAATTTGCTCTACGGCAAGTCTAGCTTCCTCTAAAGCATCCATTTCATCATCGCTGCCACTGTGGAGAAATAATTGCAATTCCCGATCATCAGCTAGCTCTGGATCGTCCATGTTCAGCAAGCGTCGCAAACCACGAGTAATCTGGGGAATCGTGCTGGATTTAATCATGTGAATGGGTAGATGACGAGCTTTCGCCATTTGCCTGAGTTTGGCGTGATTTTTGACATGCGATCGCAGCGCCAAAATTGCATCAGCACTATCGATATCTTTTGTCAATGCAACCGGCAAAGTTAATACACTTATTACCTGTTCCAATTGGTGGCGACTAACACCATATGGGAAAATATGCAATGGCAAATCTTCGCCGTTTGGTCCAGCGTGTCTGGGAGCAGCAAAATCAATACTCTCAGAATAATTGAAAGATTCATCTAATAAGCGGTCAAATTCACTTTGCCCGGAAACCCGCTCTCGCTCAGGAGATAATAGTGGCAATGCTACCATTTGTCCGGATGAACGCCAGCCGTTAGAGGGTCGCGCTGATGCGAAAGATTCCTCACCAACAGCTTGCTGCTGCCCACCACGACCATTTACTACAGATAACTGTCGAGCGATCGCCACCTTGCCGGTATCATCAACGGTTCTCGTCTGCGGACTGGGCTGACGTCCGCGCAGAAGAGTATCAACCGTATCAGCAACAGCTTCGTGTACTACCCAGCGCTGCCGTTCCAGCATTTCCACAGCAATCTCAAAAGTGGGAGGTGCTTTGCGTTCCAAAACAGTTTTTTGACTGCCCCGTCTTCTCGCTTCGTCATCCCCCAAAGTCACAGCCTGGATACCCCCAACTAAATCACATAAAGTCGGATTTTTAATTAGGTTTTCTATTTGGTTGCCGTGTGCCGTACCTACTAACTGTACACCGCGTTCAGCAATAGTACGTGCCGCCAGAGCCTCAAGTTCTGTACCAATTTCATCAATAACAATGACTTCAGGCATATGGTTTTCCACTGCCTCAATCATCACTTGATGCTGAAGTTCGGGATGAGCCACTTGCATTCGTCTGGCACGACCAATAGCAGGGTGGGCAACATCACCATCTCCAGCAATTTCGTTAGAGGTATCAATGATTACCACTCGCTTATTTAACTCATCCGCCAAAACACGGGCTATTTCCCGTAAGGCAGTAGTTTTGCCCACGCCCGGACGCCCCAGCATGAGAATCGATTTACCAGTTTCTACCAAATCGCGGATCATGCCTATCG
>JBPCQW010000582.1:0-6356 GCA_050997715.1 Hassallia sp. | reverse complement strand
AAATAATTATCTTTTGCCTCTGTTCTTGCTAAAGAACACTCTGATACAGCTTGAGAAACTTTACCATCAAGCTGCGAAATCACCTCGTAGAGGGCATCGACTTTATGACCCAAACTTAGGATCTGCTTTTGTAATTGGTCCATTTGATACCCTCGTCCACATATTTTCTCTATATATAGTATTCAATCTATTGACAATCTTAACTATACTTATGAATTATTTAAGTATTGATATTTTCTGTTGAAAGCTTGATTTAAAGAATTAAACAGAAATTTGCCGAAATATTTCGGCAAATTATCACTAATCCTCATTATTGAGATAAATTAATTTTGGCAATATTATTAAAGAAAAAATCGCTCAATTGTGTTGATGAATAAGGCTTTCAGGATTACTGCGAAGATAAAGCACAAAAGCGATACTGTATTTGTTCGAGTTTGACTTTACTGTTTTGATGCAAACGACTGTGAGTAAAGCGAGTTTCGCCGATATTTACGAAACCTACACCAACACCTGTAGAGTGAAGGCGATCGCACTTTAGACCCAAAATCAAACTTATGGCAACGATACTCACTGGGAATCTAGGTATACTCTTGACAAAGTTGCACAATTGTAATCTATTGCAAGAGCTTTAACGCCTTCGTTTTTTGGAGTTAATTTGATAAATAACTTAATAAAAGCGTTGTTGACCACCTTCAACTAGTAAAGTGAAAACAATTAGCCGTATAAAGCACGGCGATTGACTACTAAGAGGGAAAAACTCATGGTTCAACGTGGTTCTAAAGTACGTGTCCTCCGTAAAGAATCTTACTGGTTTCAAGATGAAGGAACCGTGGCATCTATTGACCCAAGCGGCATCAAATACTCAGTAATTGTCCGCTTTAATAAGGTAAATTACTCAGGCATCAATACCAATAACTTTGCTGAGGATGAATTACTAGAAATTGAAGCACCCAAGGCAAAGGTGAAAAAGTAAATAGTGAATGGGCAATGGGGAATGGGGAATAATCTTCTTACCTAATCCCTAGTCCGTAATCCCTAGTCCCTAATTCCTATAAACTGTAAAGTGCTTTATTAATGCTTGGTTTGCTGAAGCTAGCTGACAGATGCCTGAATTACCTGAAGTAGAAACAGTTATTAGGGGTCTAAATGAATTGACCCTAAATCAAAAAATTACGGGTGGAGATGTATTGCTAGAACGAGCGATCGCTTACCCGTTTTCTTCTTTTGAGTTTATTTCAGGAATTAAAGGCAGTGCGATCGCTACTTGGCATCGTCGCGGCAAATATCTCCTAGCCGAACTTAGCAGCCAAGGGGAGAAGGAGACAGGGGGACAGGGGGACAAGAGGACAAGGGGACAAGGGGACAAGGGGGACAAGGAGGATAAAACAAAAGCTTCCTTGTCTTCCCCCACCTCCCCATCTTCCCCAACTCCCCCACTTACCCCCTCTCCCACTTCCTTTCTGGGGGTTCATCTGCGAATGACTGGTCAACTACTGTGGGTGCATCAAGACGAACCGTTGCACAAGCATACGCGGGTGAGATTATTCTTTGGTTCAAAGCAAGAATTACGCTTTGTTGACCAGCGCACCTTTGGTAAAATATGGTGGGTTCCTCCAGGAGTTGCACCCGAAAGTATCATTACTGGTTTACAAAAGCTGGCGTTAGACCCGTTTTCACCAGAATTTACTGTAGAGTATTTGGCAAGTAAACTGCAAAATCGCCGTCGTCCCATCAAGACTGCGCTATTAGATCAATCAGTCGTGGCTGGGTTAGGCAACATTTATGCTGATGAAGCTTTGTTTCTGAGTGGAATACGACCAGAAACGCTGTGTGTAGATTTGAAGACAGAGCAAATTGAGCGTTTGCGATCGCACATTATTCAAGTGCTAGAAACCAGCATTGCCGCTGGTGGGACGACTTTTAGTAATTTTCTCAATATTAAAGGTGTAAACGGTAACTATGGCGGTGTCGCTTGGGTTTACAACCGCGCCGGAGAACCTTGTAGAGTATGTGGTACAGCAATTGAGCGAATTAGATTAGGTGGGCGTTCTAGTCACTTTTGTATACAGTGTCAGCATTAATTATTTTTCCACTCAGAATATCTTTGCGATGAAAGCGACTTGGCAAGAGATAAAATTCAAAAATGTATCCATACATATTATAAAGAGGGGAAAGTAAATGCCCGTTAAAAGAGGAGATACGGTTCGCGTTGTCCGCGAAAAGCTAGAAAATAGTTTAGAAGCACAAGCTAGTGATACACGCTTTCCGAGTTATTTGTTTGAAACTAAGGGCGAAATTCTAGATATCAAAGGTGATTACGCTCTGCTAAAGTTTGGGAAAGTGCCAACACCAAATATGTGGTTACGTTTGGATCAACTCGAAGAGTTTAAATAAAGAAGTCAGGAGTCAGAATTTGGGAGTCAGAATTTGGGAGTCAAAAGAGGTGTATTAAACTATGACTTCTTCTCCTCTTATACAAAATACCTAAGCTATATTTTGACTCCTAACTCCTAACTCCCGACTCCCGACTCCCGACTCCCGACTCCTGACTCCTGAATTCTACTGAGAGAAAATTTAATTACTAGCCAAAACCCGCAATTATGAGCTATTCCCCTTCCTCTGCAATGTTGTGTTATTCACCGCGTGTAACCATCGTCGGTGCTGGTAGGGTTGGTAGTACCCTTGCCCAACGCATTGCCGAAAAAAACTTAGCAGATGTGGTATTACTGGATATTATTCCGGGAATGCCTCAAGGATTAGCGCTGGATTTGATGGAGGCAAGGGGAATTGAAACGCATAATCGCAAGATTATCGGCACAAATGATTATGCTGATACGTTTGGTTCCGAAATTGTAGTAATTGCGGCAGGAATTCCCCGGAAACCGGGTATGAGTCGGGATGATTTGTTGAAGAAGAATGCTGGAATTGTAGTGGAGGCAACAAAGAAAGCGATCGCTCGTTCTCCCGATGCAATTTTCATTATCATCACCAATCCCTTAGATGTAATGACTTATTTGGCAAGAGAAGCAACGAGTTTACCACGCGATCGCATTATGGGTATGGCAGGGGTGTTAGATTCGGCACGCTTTCAAACCTTTATTGCGATGGAATTCGGCGTAAGTCCTGTAGATGTCAACGCGATGGTATTAGGTAGCCACGGAGATTTAATGGTGCCTTTACCGCGTTATTCTACTATCAACGGTATTCCGATTACAGAATTGATGGATACAGCCACAATCGAGCGTTTGGTAGAGAGAACCCGTCATGGTGGCGCGGAAATTGTGGAATTAATGCAAACAGGTGGTGCTTTTTTTGCTCCCGCTTCTGCGACTTGCTTAATGGTGGAAGCAATTTTGTTGAATGAGTCGCGTTTGTTACCAGCATCGGCGTATCTTCAGGGAGAATACGGTTTAGAAAATATTTGTCTCGGCGTTCCCTGTCGCTTGGGATGCGGTGGAATTGATACCGTGTTGGAATTGAATCTCACTGATGTGGAAATGGCTGCTTTGCATACTTCCGCTGAATCTGTGCGTGAAAATATCGAGCGATACCTTTCCTTCGGAACGCTACGCGAACGGTAAGCTTCGCTAACGCAAGAAATATTAGCGACGACAGGTGACTTTTCGCAACAATAAAAAACAGTAGCATTAATTGCTACTGCCCGATTTGCTATTGCGCTTGCGATCGCATTTTTCAAAACTTTATCAAGAATTCAGCAGTCTGGAGTCAGAAACAAAGCGCATGTTGTTGTATACAAGCCGCGAATGAAGAAACATCGTTTTTAAACCCCTACCAAAATTTTTGATTTGGTGGTATTCAAAAAATGTATAAAATATTAGACCTATATTCTATAACTATTGAATTTTAACTCCAGATTCCCGACTCCTGAATTCTCTCTATTAACCATTGTACTGGTCTGCGGGGTCTCCGTAGGGGTCTTCGCTAGCTGGACGGACATTACCGTACTGGTCTGCGGGGTCGCCGTAGGGGTCTTCGCTAGCTGGACGGACATCACCGTACTGGTCTGCGGGGTCGCCGTAGGGGTCAAGGCTTGCAGGGATAGCGTTACCGTACTGGTCTGCGGGGTCGCCGTAAGGATCTTCGCTGGCTGGACGTACCTCGCGATCAGATTGCTCGTCGTTGGAGCCAGCAAGAAAATCTTTCGCTTTTCGCAAAAAGTCGTCTACCATGATTTATCTCCTTTTTAAGTTCGTGTAATCTTCTTGTAAGCCGCTTTCAAGAGCGGCAATCTAATCTAAAATGTTGGAGCGTTTGCTGGTGCTACATCTTTTAACTCGCGACCTGTAGAACGTCCGTTATAGCCTTGGAAATCGCGGTACTGTTGCGCTTCGGATTCGGGAACTTGAATTCCTCCGGATGGTGGAGTTACCCAGTGAACCTGTTTATTGGCATCGCGGTAGTAAACACGTCCGTTTTTGGAAAGGTAGTACTTACCCTGCGCTCCCTCTTTTTGAGAATTTTTATGTTTGTTGTAGAGGTAGTAAAGTGCAGCTGCTCCGGCTAAAGTTATCGCGACTTTCTGCCCTGTTGATAATCCTTTTTTAGCTTGGGGTTGGTTTCCAGGGGCAGGATTATTCACTGTTCTACCAACACTATCATCAACGGGTGGCGGTGGGGCAGCATTTTTGGAACCTCCACCGCCGCAACTACTAAGAAGCGGTACAGTTAACAATGCCGAAAGTAGCATTGCCAGCGGACGCGAAAGTTTTTTACGCTCTGGGTATATCGTGTTCATCTTGTTTCCTGATCACCCTGCGGAAAGCTAAATACGGTGTTGTGGCAAAAACAGTGTTGAAATTTTTGTTATTTTTCCGAGATGGAAGGAACGTTTATGGTTCATTTACAACAGCACAGCTACACCGTTTGATTGGAATTATGATGAAATTTTGCAAGTATTTCATCTTGCCTTTGAGAGAACTTGTATTCATCCCAAAGAAATAAGTAGTTAATTTGGTAATAGCTAATTTCTAGGCAACCAGCCTAAAAATCAGAAAAGGATGAACTACCCAGACCTACTACTTCCTTGAGGTCTGGGTTTCTGCGCCCAAACCAGTAGATCCAGATTTTTGACGTTTCGTTTGCCCTAGTTGCTTCATACTTCCAGCTTTTTTACTGGTGCGTGAAGTAGAGCTAGCAGCATCTACGTCTACGAGGCTCGTTCCAAACCCCGGCAGAGTACCTTTAGACCAATAAAGCATTACCTCGGCAGCCGCAATATCTCTATCCTGTGTATAGCCACAAACACCACACTCGTGAGTCCTAATATCGAGTGTTTTCTTGTGTTGATGTCCACATTTTGGGCAGGTTTGACTGGGCTTCACTTGACGAGTTGGAATTTCTACAAATACTCCACCAATCTGTTGTACTTTATATTTGATGGCACTCTTGAGCATTCCGAATCCAACATCAAGAATAGACTTATTTAGTCCAGCCTTCTGTTTCTTGCGTTTACCTTTTTTAGCCTTACTGGTCATGTTCTTAACTTCTAGTTTTTCGGTAGCAACGAAGCTATTACGGCTCACTATTTCTGCTGTTACCTGATGAACCCAATTCTGCCTTTGGTTGCCAACTTTTCTAATTAGTTTGCTAACCTTGGACTGAACTTTCTTCCATCTTCGAGAAGCCTTTACTTTCTTTTTTCTGTTTGGTGCTTGTTTGCGCCTTTTATTTTTAGACGCTGCTTTAATTTGTCGTTCAGCATTCCTCAAAAATAATGGCGCTTCAATTTGTTGATGATTCTCGCCGTCACTCATTGACAAAGCTGATTTACAGCCCAAGTCAATACCAACAGCGCCGATAGGTAATATATCTGGCTTGAGCGCCTGATCTAAAACATCAACGGTTATGGATGCGTACCACTCCCCATTACGAAAAACGATGGTGCAAGTGGTAGGAGTTCCCCAAACCAAAGCTTGACCACGCATTTGAATACGCCCAATTTTGGACAAGTTCAAATACCCGTTCTCACCATCAGACTCGACAGAGTAGCCAGTTTTAGCCGGATATGTCCATGCTGAATAATGGCGAATAGACTTAAATTTAGGACGTTTTCCTAATCCTTTCTTCCAGCGTTCAAAAGCAAAATCTACTCGTTTTAAAGTAGCTTGCAGAGCTTGAGAATTGACCTCTTTATACTCAATCCAAACTTCCTTGAAAGCTGGCAAGCAGTTCTGTTGCTCCATATAGCCAACAGAATGATTGAATTTTTGGTATTGCGTAAACCTGTTATCGGGACTTAGACAAAAAAGAGGACAAAAAAGGGTATGATACAGTTATAGCATAGGTTTTACGTCAAACCAACCCCAATGAAAGAGACAACTCCCACAGCCATGCCC
>JBPCQW010000552.1:0-17374 GCA_050997715.1 Hassallia sp. | reverse complement strand
TTAAATCTAGGCGATCGCTACGACAAAGAACTTCGGCATTTAACTGCTTTACCAATTCCCCAACGCTGACACTGCGTAGCAAGTCGTTTTTCGGCAACATTCCCAGTACGGGAATATTTTGTTGTTCCAAAAACGGACGCAACTGGATATTAACTGCTTCCATTTGGGCTGCGGGAATATCGTTGAGGACAAGACCAATTAAGCGATCGCCTACATGGTGTTTCGCAAATAACAGCCCTTCAACTGAAAGCAGCGATTGATAACGACATACCAACAACACAGCCGCATCGACAACATCAGCCACTTGCAGCAAAGACAAGTCAAATAAATTACCTTCTGACAAATTACCAGGACCCTCCAACAATACCAAATCTCCTCTAGATATTTGTAAATATTGCTGTGCTAAAGAGGCACGATAATCAGTTTTATCTTCTCCACGCAAGCGTTTTTGTATAGCGACTTCATTTAAAGCAAGCATTGTCGGTGCAATCCGGTTTGAAGGTAGGTTGAGGCTGTTGGCAATAAATTGCACATCTTCCTCAATTACGTTTCCTTCAAATTCACTAAAAGTTGTACCTAGCGGTTTCCCGTAGGCAATATCTAGTCCTTTTTTCTGTAACTGATGCGACAAACCTAAAACTGTGGCAGATTTGCCACTGTAAGTCTCAGTTGAGCCAATCAGCAAATACTTAGCAGATTTTGGCACACATGCACTCCTTATTTCAAAAGAAAGTAGAACCCAGCTAGATCCTAATTCTAGGTCGAAGTTCGCACTTCCCGGTTGCTACCAAACTGATTTATGGAAGCGATCGCCCAAATTTCAAGGATATTTTATAGCTCAAAATCGTACCTTTTTTTGGGCGAAGTTGCTAAAACCGAGAATTATTGAATGACATTTACTCGCTTTGCCTTGTTTATTCCTCTACACGCAGCAGTTTGCGGTAAAATGCTTGTGAAAAATCACTCACGCGATAGCGCTTATAATTTTCCATCACTTCAATTAAAAAATTAATAAACTCGAAACTTGCCATCATCAGTTCATAACTTAACTCAGCGTCGCCATCAAACTGCAATCGGCAACGAGTTAAGTCTGAGGGTAGGGTGGCAATATTCCAAGTAGCGACAAAGGGAACATGCTCACTGCCTTCTATTTTGCGTTTTCCTTCCAAAACGCCTTTTTGATAAAGAGCAATGGCATAACGCAAAAAATCGCGCTTGCTTCCCTGAACGTAAGGTAAGTAGACGCTTGCTTGTTGTTGAGTCGCTGGTTGGAGTTGCTCAAAAGACATAATTTAATACTCCTCTAGTTAGTTGACAACCGGGGATGTAGGTAGCTTTGAATAGTGTTCCCAAAAAAATGTCATGCTTCACTATGGGGGAGTGGGGAATGGGTAATGGGTAATCGGGAATGGGTAATGGTTGGTAGAATAACCACTAACTACGCTCCAAGGCTCCTACGCTCCAACTAACCACCAACAACTTACTCAAGAATGTTGACTGTTGGTTAACTCCGTTTAAAGATGTCTTAAGGAAAACTTTTAGTGGGTTTACACTATGGCTCCGCTGGTTGCAAATTATTACTTGACGTATCGCTGTAATGCCCGCTGTCACTTTTGCAACATTTGGGCATTAGAACCAGGCAAAGAAGCTGATTTTGAAACGATTAAGCGTAATTTGGAAGATTTACGCCGTTTAGGGGCTAAATATGTAGACTTTACCGGTGGCGAACCTTTATTACGACATGATGTCGGGGAGATTTATACAGAGGCAAAACGTCAGGGTTTTTATACCAGCATGACGACGAATACAATTTTGTATCCGAAAAAAGCTAAGGAAGTTCAAGGTTTAGTAGACTTTTTGAATTTCTCTTTGGATGGTGCAGATGCGGAAACTCACGATCAGTCGCGTGGTGTGAAGATTTTTGACAATTTGGTAGAGTCGGTGGCGATCGCCCAATCTTTAGGAGAGTACCCAGTACTAAATCATACTGTTACTGCCCAAAATTACGATCGCATTCAAGAAGTCGCAGCATTAGGACAAAAACTAGCTGCTCGCGTCTGGCTAAATCCCGCTTTTACGGCTTATGACCAATACAACTCTAATAAGAATCCCACTCCGGAAATGGTAGCGGCAATCGAAGCTGCTGCTAGGAAATATAAAAATGTCGGCTACAATAAGGCTGCATTGGCTTTTATTGAAGCTGGGGGCAATGACACCAAAAATCCCCGTTGTAAAGCGGTGGATGCCGTGATTGCGATTTCTCCCAATGACGAGCTGCTACTACCTTGTTACCATTTTGCCCAAACCGGAGTTCCGATTAACGGACGACTTTACGACCTCTATCGTGAATCGGAAGAAGTGGAAGAGTATCGCCAATCTCAAGGTAAGCTAAAAGTGTGTGAAGGTTGCACTGTTTGGTGTTACCTGATACCTAGCTTCTTTATGGGTGTAGACAAATACTGGTTATTGAATCAAGTAACTTATGCCAGCGAATTCCTGGCCCGAAAACGATTCTTACAACGAGCTTGATCCGCTCAACTCCTTATTTTCTGACCTATCAGGAGATGATGAGTTGGAAATAGAAGAGGTAGAAACCGATCCTGTGTTTCTACCATCCCGGTTTCAAGGTCGGAGAAAAAAAGCCGCTCTAGTTTTGACTGTTGTCTGGAGCGGCACGATCGCCTTACATTTAGTTTCTTGGGGTTCTATTTTTATCCTAGGATTGACCACTATCTTAGGAATTCATGCCCTGAGGATTGTGTTTGCTAGACCGGGCAAAGAACACTTGGTAGGGGAGAATAATTTCTTTTCCTATCAAGAGGAAATGCTGGGTGATTTACCAAAAGTATCTCTGTTAGTGGCGGCTAAAAATGAAGAAGCAGTTATTGCCAATTTAGTCAAAAATCTTTGTAATCTAAAATACCCGCAAGGTGATTACGAGGTCTGGATAATTGACGATAATAGCAACGACACAACGCCGCAGTTATTAGCACAATTAACGCAAAAATACAATAATCTAAGAGTATTAAGACGTTCAGCAGAAGCGACTGGCGGTAAGTCAGGAGCATTAAATCAAGTTTTGCCACTGACACAAGGGGAAATTATAGCGGTGTTTGACGCTGATGCTCAGGTGTCGCCAGACTTGCTGCTGCGGGTGATACCCTTGTTTGCCAAAGAAAAGCTGGGCGCGGTGCAGGTGCGAAAAGCGATCGCCAACGCGAAAGAAAACTTTTGGACAAAAGGTCAAATGGCAGAAATGGCAGTTGATGCCGTTTTCCAAAAGCGGCGGATTGCCATTGGTGGAATCGGCGAACTGCGGGGAAATGGTCAATTTGTCCGGCGTCAAGCTTTGGAATGCTGCGGGGGCTGGAATGAAGAAACCATCACCGATGACTTAGATTTAACATTCCGCCTGCATTTAAACGACTGGGATATTGATTGTGCTTTTAATCCAGCGGTGGAAGAAGAGGGTGTGACAAATGCGATCGCTCTTTGGCATCAGCGCAACCGTTGGGCAGAAGGGGGATATCAGCGCTATTTAGATTACTGGGATTTGATTCTCCGTAACCGCATGGGGAGAAGTAAAACCTGGGATTTGCTGATGTTTTTGCTGATTATGTATATTTTACCGACAGCAGCAGTACCAGATTTATTGATGGCGATCGCACGTCATCGTCCACCAATTCTCAGTCCAGTCAGCGGCTTGACAGTCACCATGTCTATGGCGGGTATGTTCGCAGGTCTAAAGCGGATACGTCAAGATAAAGAGCAAAAGTTTCGCGTTTCTACCTACTTTGTCCCCCTGCTTCAGACATTACGCGGAATTATATACATGTTCCACTGGTTTGTCGTCATGAGCAGCGCTACTGCCCGTATGTCAGTCAGACCAAAGCGGCTGAAATGGGTGAAAACTGTACATCAGGGGACTGGGGAAGTTCATGAGGGGTAAAGGGTAAAGGACAAGAAAGAAGAAATATTTTTCCCTTTCCCCCTTCCTGCTTACCAATGCCCAATTCCCTAATCTTCATCCACGTCCGGTTCTTCTAACAAATCAGATGTAGCTGTAGGGTCTAATGATTCTACAGCTTCTTCTGTGAAGCGGATAATTTGACCATCAAAATATTTCGCAAGGCTTCGAGCTGCGATCGCTACTTTATCAGCATTTTCTATATCATCTAGGGCTGCTGGGGGAAAAAGCGATCGCAGTGGAGGCATTTGCACTGCTTGCGGAACTGAGTCCGATTCAGTTCTCGCAGGAGGTTGTTTTGCTGGCTGGGAAACTTCTCTTAGCGGCGTTATATTATTGGTTTGATAATTCGGCGGAGGCTGGGCTTCTACGCTATTAGGCTTTGGGGGGGTAGAAGGTGGTGACGCGCTGATTAATTCTAGATTTACTTTTATCTGACGCTGAAAAGCTTTTTCAAAGGCTGTGGCAATTATCAGCTGCTCTGACTGAACCCTTTTATACCAAGCTGGAGATTTTATTCCAATCCGGGCAACATTACCATCAAACTCAATCAGATGGCACATTTGACGCAGCAATGAGCCTGTAGAAATTGGTAGGTAAGTCACTACCTTTTGCCAAGTTTCTGCTAGTGAGGCATTGTTGGATTCTGCTAGAGGAGTGGGGGGGTGGGGGAGTGGGGGGGGGGGGGGAGAGGGGGGAGTGGGGGGGGAGGAGGGAGGGGGGGGACGATGATTGGTTGGTGATGCTGTTGGGGTAGTGATGGGTGCTAGGCTTGGGGCTGCGGGTTGGGTGTTAGCGCTGGGTAATAAGCCTAACAATGTCACTTCTAACCACAAACGGGGTTGAGTGGTGTTTTTGATTTGCACTTCAGCGGTTCGCAGGTGTTGCTGTCCTGTCAGGATTGTAGTTATGTCTAACTGTTGAGCGAATTCAACGATCGCTTTCCAAGTTTGGTCTGTACAAGTAACTAAATCTTGGCGTTTGGGTGCGGTTTTGGCGATGAGTAAATCGCGGTAGAATGCGGCAAGATTCTGGAGAATAGTTAAAGGTTCGCGACCACGGTCAAGGATTTTGCGGGTGCTGTCAAGAACCGCTTCGGGATTATTTTCAGTGATCGCGTTCACCAATACGAGCAAATCCTGTTCGCTTACCGAACCGACTAAATCCCAAACTCGCTCTGGTGTCACTTCACCGGATAATAGTGCTAATTGGTCGAGCAAACTTTCTGCATCGCGCAATCCACCTTGAGCAATTTGGGAAACTAATTTTACAGCGTCATCAGAAATATTGATATTTTCTTGGCTAGCGATCGCTTTCAAATGCTTCACCATCGGCTCTACCTGAATTCGCCTAAAATCAAACCTTTGACAGCGAGAAATAATCGTTGGTAAAACTCTTTGCGGGTCTGTTGTCGCTAAAACAAAGACAACATGTCTGGGTGGTTCTTCTAGTGTCTTTAGTAGCGAATTGAATGCCGCATTACTGAGCATGTGACACTCATCAATGACATAAACCTTATAGCGACATTGAACTGGGGCAAACTGTGCTTTTTCAATCAGTTCGCGGATATTATCGACACCAGTATTGCTGGCGGCATCGATTTCGATTACATCTAGAGAATAGCCTTTAGTGATTCCCTGACATACATCGCAGATGCCGCAAGGTTTTGCAGTGGGTTTGTCACTATTAAGACAATTAAGGGATTTGGCGAGAATTCTCGCACTCGAAGTTTTCCCCGTACCTCGTGGACCAGTAAATAAATATGCTGGGGCTATTTTAGCTGTACGAATAGCGTTAGTGAGAGTCAAGGCGATCGCCTCTTGACCCACCAGTTCAGCAAAACTCTTTGGGCGATACTTGTGGTGCAGCGGTTCGTAAGACATGGAATTGAAATGTCAATGCCAAGAAGATTGGTTGATTAGTAGCACTCAAAAGAGTTTGCCATGAAACCATTTTAAACTTACCGCCTAATCTTTAGGATACTCAAATTGGCGCTTCTAATTGTCTTCGTTCTTAAAGTTGATTTTCTCGTTTACATCAACATAAAAATTTATATATATTGTAAAAATTTATTAATTTATAATTTATAACTTCTAATTCGCAATTCCAGCGCTGACCCGATCAAGTGTGTCGTAGACATCGCTACAATCTTAAAATAACCAACACTCAGGGGTGCAGCAGATGCTCAATAGGCTCCTTCACTGGCTTAAAAAGTTTTTTCAACGCTTGTTTGGTAAAAAACAGACTTCATCGTCATCTGTGGGTAATGTTCAAAAAGAACCAGCTCCACCCCTGACAGATACGGATCTGGAATTTCTATTCACCGAACTTTTAGAAGGAGTACATCAAGCACGAGGGCAAGGTTGGGCGCTAAAATGGCTGCATAATATTGAACATCGCATCTCAACTGAACGTTGGCTGGAATGGTTACAGCGCTTTAGTGAAAAATTGCTAGCTTCCCCTGCACCTAATAATGAATTAGCATCCCGGATGGTGGATCTGGGTGAGTTGGAAGTCGGCGAAGTCGGCGATGCTGCCTATGATGTTGGAATGCGGCTATTGACACGCAATGTCACCGAACCAGTATGGGAGTATGAGGGACCAGATGCTATCAAGACTACTCCTCTACCCGAACAAACGAATAAAGCAATAGCACCCGCAGCAGAGTTAGAAACTCTGCCGAAAAAAGAATTACCAACCGACCCTGCACCAACAGCAGAGTCAGAAACTCTGCCGGAGGAAGAATTGCAAACCGTCACCCTAGACGAATTGTTTGTAATGTTACAGCAGGATGAAGGCTTACGCCAGCAAATTTCCCAACAGTTAGGAATTCAGACAGACGATCCGCAATTGATTGTCCAGGAATTATTTAATCAATTTCAAGCTGCAAATCAATAGGACTGAGGACTGGGAAAGAGATATAATTCCTCATTATTCCTAAATCTCTAGTCCTTAATCCCTAGTACCTAATTCCCAGTCCCCAGTCTTTATCTGGGAAGTTTTTACGTAATGGTTGCTTTTTTTAACACAGCGCTCGTTAAAATCTATGAGAAACAACATCCAGAGTGCGGCAGATGCTCAAGCGGCTAGTACAGTGGCTTAATAAATTTTGGAAACGCGTCTTTGGCACGAAACGGACTCGTTCTCAAAACCGGATAAAAAGACAAAATGTGGTGCATCAAGCACCGGAACTAACAAACGCCGATCTTGAAGTTTTGTATAACCAACTGCTAGAAGGCGTATATCAGGCACGAGGACAACAGTGGGCGCAGAAATATCTGCAACGGATGGAAAATCGGATTAGCGTTGACCGCTGGCTTGATTGGTTGCTGAGTTTTGGCGAAAAATTGTTAGCATCACCCGCACCGAATAATCAGTTAGCAACGCGAATGGTGCAACTGGGTGAACTTGGTGTGGGCATAGTTGGCGATCTTTCTTATGACATTGGTATCCGGTTGTTGACGCGGAATTTAGGGGAAATTTATTGGGACGAAAACGAGGAAAATGCTGAACATACGACATCTACAGCAATTCTCACTTCTATTGAAATTGGGGATGCAGAAAATTTTGAAGAACTGGAATGGGAGTACGAAGCGGCTGAAACTGAAATTAGTACTCACCATGTGCCAAGCGCTTCCGCAAAGGGGGGAATACAAAAGGGAGAATTAGTATGGGAGTTTCAAGCACCAGAAGCTGAAAGTATAACGCCTACAACAGAGGAAACTCAAAGCGAAGAAGAATTGATAGAGAACTTGAGCGAACTGGTATGGGAGTTTCAAGCGCCAGGATCTGAAAGTATAATGCCTGTTGTGGAAGAGGTAATAAGCGATCGCAGTAAAATGTCTGTTGGCGAAACTTTGATCGAAAACAGCCCAGAAGCATCCGCACAAACAACTTGGGATGAGTCGTTGGCAAATTTAGAACCAGATGTAGCCCAAACGCTAGATGAGTTGTTGGTCAGGTTAGACCAAAGTACCAGTTTAGTCCAGCAACTTGCTTCGGGACTGGCAATTCACTCATATGAACCACCACAACTAATTAGTACTGATACTCAAGCGCAAGAATGGTTTTATCAAGGACTGACGCAAGCCAAGACAGGTGATTTGTCAGGTGCGATCACTTCTTACGATCAAGCTTTACAAATCAACCCATCGATGTATGAGGTTTGGTTTAACCGAGGTTTGACATTATTTCACTTAGGACAGTTCTCTGAAGCGATCGCTTCTTATGACAGAGCGTTAAAACTCAAACAAGACTCTCCTAAAGCTTGGTACAATCGAGGCGGCATCTTAGGCGAATTAGGACACTTTGAAGAAGCGATCGCCTCCTTTGATGTCGCACTGGAAATTCAGCCAGACAATGAAGAAGCTTGGTCTAGCCGAGGTATGGCGCTGCTGAAATTAGGAAGGCTCTCAGAAGCCGTTTTTAGTTACGACAAAGCACTCTTACTGCAACCAGACGACCCCCAAAACTGGTATTACCGAGGAATTGCACTTGCCGTAGATCAACGAAACTCGGAAGCGATCGCCTCTTACGACAATGCACTCTTAATTTATCCAGATTATCCCGAAGTTTGGATCGACCGAGGAGTAGTGCTAGGACAATTAGGACAATGGTCAGAAGCAATTGACTCTTGGGATAAAGCTTTAGAAATTCAACCGCATTTTTACTTAATTTGGTTTAATAGAGGTATCGCCTTAGACAATTTAGGACGGCGAACAGAAGCGATCGCCTCTTATGACAAAGCGATAGAAATCAATCCCGATTTTCACTTAGCCTGGTATAACCAAGCTTCTTCGCTGTTTCATATCGGAGAATTTATGGAAGCGATCGCTGCTTATGATGGTGCTTTGCAACTTCAACCAGATTACTGGGAAGCTTGGATTGGTAGAGGTACATCCGCAGGAATGGCGGTAAATCCGATTTTGAAAGAAGGCGATTATGATGCAAAATTGATCAGTTACGAAGCTGGATTGGACTATGTTCGCCAAGATACACAGCAAGAAGGTTGGGGGAGATTGCATTTAGCGATCGCCAACGCACACTACGACCGAGGAAAAAGACATCCCACACCCCGCTATTATTGGCATCAAGCCGTATCTGAGTATAATCAGGCGCTTTTAACCCTCACACAAGAAGACTTTCCCCAATTGCATCTAGAAGTATTGCAAAACTTCATTAAAGCGCTTTTAGGTTTGGGGGAAACGACATTAGCACAAGAATTATTACAACATGCTACAGATGTATGGCAACGTTTATTAAATGAACCAAGTTCTGAACAAAGTAAAAAACAATTAGCTTTGAAATTTGCTAGTTTTGGACAATTAGCAGTTGATTTAGCCATACAATGTGGCGAATTGCGACAAGCATTAGAAATCGCCGAATACAACAAAAATGCTTGTTTAACTTGGCTGGTTGTTGGTTGGACTGATGACATCTCTTCACCCAATTATCCAGAAATTCAACAATTACTTAATCCGACAACCGCAATCATTTACTGGCACATCAGCCCTTACGCTTTACGCACCTTCATAATCAAAGATAATGCCCCAGAACCCATTCCCGTCTTTACACCCATAATTAGTGCGGGAGTAAGTGATGAATTTCCCTTACCTGAAGCAGTACAAATTCTGGTGGAATTAGAAGATTGGCTAGACAATTGGAATCAACAATATCAGGAATATCGCAGCTTAAATCAAGACAAACAAAGCAAAGATAATCATTCCTGGTTAGTGGATATGGAACAGAGGCTTTTGCATCTGAAAAATATTCTCAATATTTCCACAATTGAAGACGAACTAGAAGGGATCAACCAACTAATATTAATTCCCCACCGCGACTTACACAGATTTCCTCTTCATGCCCTTTTCAATATTTATTCTGATTCAGAAAAATCATTGGGTAATGCAAATTACACAATTACCTATTTACCAAGCGCTCAAATCGGCTTATCTATAAATTCTCAATTACAACCCCAGGCATCTGAAGAAAAATTACTAAGTATTGAACATCCCAACAGTACAGATTATCCACCACTTAAATTTGCAAAACTTCAATCGGAAACTATTAGCCAGATGTTCAATAATTCCAAACGATACCAAGGAGCGCAAGCGACAAAAAATGTAGTAGAATATGCCTTGTCTTGTGATTACAATATATTTCATTTTACTGGTCATGTAATCGACAATTTTATTGAGCCGAAAAAATCACAACTCGTATTATCAGGTGAAGATAAACTAACCTTAGAAGAAATATACCAAAACACAGTTGCAAACTACAATTTAGTTACTCTTTCAGCTTGCGAAACTGCGATTACTAGCAAGCAAACTATCAGCAGCGAGTATCTTGGTTTAGCGAGTGGTTTTTTAAGTAGTGGTTCGGCTCATGTAATTAGTACTTTGTGGTCTGTAGAATCAACTGCAAATGCCTTACTGATGATTGAGTTTTATCGACGACGACAGCCAAATAAATTGGAAGCAACAGCCTTAGCAGAAGCCACAAAATGGTTGAAAGAACTAACAGTTGGAGACTTAAAAAAATGGTATGAAAATTTACTAAATACTTTGCCTGCCGATGAATTCAGAATTAAAGCGTATTTAGCAACAGAAATGTATAGAACTAGAAAGCTCGCAGCCGATGAAAAATTGTACAATCATCCTTACTACTGGGCAGCATTCACAATTGCAGGAAAATTAATTACCAAGATGAAACAATCAAATGATCTAGAAGATTTTTACGCTTTAATACTTGACCAAGAATTTTAAAAATTTCTTCTTCGTAGTGAGCCAGCGCGGTCTTCTCCCAAAGGGAGAGGCTAACGCCAAGGGGGTTTCCCCCATGAGCGACTTCAGAACCCGAAGGGTGAGCATTTTAGCGCTCAACTTCTCAACCGCTCACTACAAGATTAAATCCCTAATACAACGGTTCTTTTATCTGCAAGTGTGCGAGTAATTCTGTGGCTGATTTGCCAATTCCAAAAGCCACTGGTTCATAACCCTCTCCCCCAGAATTGACTTGCCAATCAACTAAAGTAACTTCTGATGACTGTGCGATCGCTACAATAAGTGAAGTGCCAATTTCGTTATGCGTGCTAGTTACCCCACCATAACCACATTCAATGCCAAGTTCATTACCACAAACACCAATGATATTCCACTGCGAGTGTAAACAAGTAATTCTATGTTTGCCACTTTCAAGAAGCGATATAAAATCTTCAGAATAATTATACTGGTCAATATACAAATCGTAAGCACCTTGATAATTTCCGTGTCCACACGGTGCATTGATTAAGTTGCCAACAAACTGGCAATGTACAAAGCCAGATAGCGAATGCTGCCGCACCAAAGCAACAAGGCATTCAGCATCAGACAAAGCAAAAGTGGCATTGAAGTAGTAATGAGGACCTTGCCCACATTCTTGAATTTCCCAAAACCAGTTTTGAAATTTACTCATCTGTTCTGCATGTAACTAGCAGTGTTAAGGTATCTTTTTAATGGTATTGTCAGAAACTTTAACTGAAGATAATTTTGCTGACGGGTTGAATTTTCTGGCATCACGAGATCCAGACTTAGCGGAAATTTTCCAAACTCTCGGTACACCACCGCTTTGGGTACGTGAACCCGGTTTTTCCACACTTATTCAAATTATTTTAGAACAACAAGTTTCTCTCGCATCGGCAAAAGCAGTTTATACTCGTTTGCAAGCAACCATATCTCCAATTACTCCAGAGTTATTTTTGCAACTTGATGATGTGGAAATCAAACGAATTGGATTTAGTCGGCAAAAAACTCTTTACGCACGCACATTAGCACAATCTATCATTGCAGGGCAGCTTGATTTATCTAGCCTCAGCACGATGGATGATGAAGAAGTACGCAGTATCCTGAAAAAGCTTAAAGGTATCGGCGATTGGACAGTTGATATATATTTAATGATGGCACTCAGGCGATCGGATAGTTTACCCAAAGGCGATTTGGGTTTAATATTAGCTATACAGAGAGTTAAAAAATTAGAACATCGACCCTCAGCAGCAGAAATTGAACTTATAGCTGAAATTTGGCGACCTTGGAGAGCAGTAGCCACGCGGTTATTATGGCATTATTATTTAAATCAGCAAAGAAAACTCATTTAATATAGATAAGCACAAGCTATAGTGCTTTTAAGGAAACACATTAGAATGAGCATCTGTACATTCACACATTATTTGTCATTATTAAAAACTGACAATTAGTACACACCAGGCATATGATAATGTTTTTCTAGATATGCCTAGTGTGTACTATAAATATGTTTTGAACATCCGCTTTTAAATTAAAAACGTGAAATCAGTAGAGTTATTTACGGGTGCTGGAGGTTTGGCTATAGGAACAGCTATGGCTGGCTTCCATCACTTAGCACTTGTCGAACGCGATAAACACAGCTGCCACACCATCCGGGAAAATCAACACCTTGGGGTTTCCGTTGTTAAGGACTGGTGCGTTCATCAGATGGACGTGGCACATTTTGATTTTTCTACTGTTGATGGGGAAATAGATTTACTTGCTGGTGGTTTACCCTGTCAGCCGTTTTCGATTGGCGGTAGACATGGTGCCCACAAGGACGAGCGGGATATGTTCCCCCAGTTTTTTCAAGCTGTGCGCGAATTACGTCCCAAAGCCTTTTTGATTGAAAATGTGCGTGGGTTACTGCGTCAAAATTTTATCAATTATTTTGAGTATATTACTTTACAGCTTGCCTACCCCAAACTACAGCCCAAGAGTAATGAGTCCTGGGTTGAGCATTTAGCGCGGCTGGAATGCCATCACAATAGTGGTATCGGCAATGACCTTGCTTATCGGGTTACTTTTAGGTTGCTCAATGCAGCTGATTATGGTGTACCGCAAAAGCGGGAACGGGTTTTTATAGTGGGTTTCCGTTCCGATAATCATGCTAATTGGTCTTTTCCCGAACCAACCCATACTGAAGAAGCTTTGATTTGGCACAAGTGGGTGACAAGTGAGTATTGGGAGAGGCACGGTATTTCTAGTCATGACCGTCCAGAGATGCCAGCAAGATTAAAATCGCGTTTGGAGCGATTTGGAGCAAATTTGTTGGGTACGATGGCTGCCCCCTGGCGTACTGTTAGGGATGCTCTAGCCGACTTGCCACCACCTGAAAACGTTGATATAGCTGCATCGATACCCAACCATGTTTATATGACCGGGGCGAGAATTTATCCAGGACACACGGGTAGTCCTTTAGATGAGCCTGCGAAAACCTTGAAAGCAGGGGTACATGGTGTTCCTGGTGGGGAAAATATGCTCGCCTTGCCGGATGGGAAAGTACGTTATTTTACGGTACGGGAGGCGGCAAGATTGCAGACTTTCCCCGATAATTATTATTTTCCTTGCACTTGGGGTGAGTCGATGCGTCAAATTGGTAATGCGGTTCCCGTCACCCTTGCTTATATTATTGCTTCTAGCATCCGCGACCATTTGCACTCATTGACAGCCGACAGGAAAATGATAGGTGCTGTTCAGTCTTAATTACTCATGCCTTTAGAGGTTTTTCAAGTACCCCACACTTTACGCGACCAGTTAATTGAGTTTCAGACTAGACAGCAGTGCCATCCTCTCACCGAACTCGAAGAATTTAAAGAAGAGTTGGCTGGCTATGTTGGCATCTATTTACTTTATTACAGGGGTGAATTTCCACTGTACGCGGGCATTCGGATTGCTAACCAAAATTCCTGCTGTATGCCAATTTATATCGGGAAGGCAGAAAACCCAGGAAAACGTACTGGTAAGGAAAGCGTGACGGGAGGGTTAATTGGGCGTTTAAGGGAGCATCGAAATTCCATTCGCCAAACCACAAATCTTGATGTTGCTGATTTTGATTTTACAGTGTTGGCGATGGCGGTTGATTTGGTTGCTTGGGGCGAAGCTGTGTTGATACGGCACTTCCAGCCTTTGTGGTGCAGTATTATTTCTGGCTTTGGTATCCATGCACCAGGTAAAGGACGAGGGGCGCAAATGCGTTCGATGTGGGATGAAATACACCCCGGACGATCGTTTGCGGTACAGTTACCAGTTAATCCGGTAAGGAGCGAGAGTTTGCAACCCCAGGTGACAAAACACTGTCAGAATTTAGCCGTGCGGTTGGGGTGTCCGGTGGAGTAACGGTAACAACCGTATTTTACGAAAGTTTCAGTGCGATCGCTAGTTATTTTCTCAACACTTTAAGAAGAATCATTGCCACTTATAACAAAATTGTTTGATCAAAACTAAGCTTCCCCCCGCAATAACCGTCTTCAAGGCAAGTAAATAGCAGTCTACAATAGTAGCCTAAAGAAGGATTATGCCTAATCAAGTGATTATATGACTTCATCTGCTCTTGTAAAAACTGAGTACGAAGCGATTATTGGTTTAGAAACCCATTGTCAACTCAGTACTAACACCAAAATTTTCTCTAATAGTTCTACGGCTTTTGGTGCTGACCCCAATACTAACATTGACCCGGTTTGTATGGGTCTACCTGGCGTATTACCCGTACTCAACGAAAAAGTATTAGAATACGCTGTGAAAGCGGGTTTAGCGTTAAATTGTCAAATCGCGAAATATAGCAAGTTTGACCGCAAACAGTATTTTTATCCAGATTTGCCGAAAAATTACCAAATTTCTCAATACGACTTACCCATTGCTGAACATGGTTGGTTAGAAATTGAGTTAGTCGATGCTGATGGTAATCCGCTGCGGAAAAAAATCGGCGTCACTCGTCTGCACATGGAAGAAGATGCGGGAAAATTAGTCCACGCGGGAAGCGATCGCCTTTCTGGTTCTACTTATTCTCTGGTAGACTACAATCGAGCCGGTATACCTTTGATCGAAATTGTCTCCGAACCAGATTTGCGTTCCGGACAAGAAGCGGCTGAATATGCTCAAGAATTACGTCGCATTGTCCGCTATATCGGTGTCAGCGATGGTAACATGCAAGAAGGTTCTCTCCGCTGTGATGTCAACATCTCTGTGCGTCCCATTGGACAAAAAGAGTTTGGCACGAAGGTGGAAATTAAGAATATGAACTCTTTCAATGCCATCCAAAGAGCGATAGAATACGAAATTGAACGCCAAATAGCCGCAGTAGAAGCTGGCGATCGCATTATCCAAGAGACTCGTCTTTGGGAAGAAACTTCTCAACGCACTATTAGTATGCGTATTAAAGAAGGAAGCAGCGATTATCGCTATTTCCCAGAACCAGATTTAGCACCGATTGAGGTAACAGACGAACAATTAGCATCTTGGCTTAGTATACTGCCAGAGTTACCAGCAGCAAAACGTCATCGTTATGAATCTGATTTGGGACTTTCACCTTACGATGCACGGGTGTTGACTGAGGATACCACTGTTGCGGCGTATTTGGAAGAAGCGATCGCACTTGGGGCAAATCCTAAACAAGCTGCTAACTGGATTATGGGTGATATCGCTGCCTACCTCAACAAGCAAAAACTCAGCATCACCGAAATTGCCCTTACTCCTACCAACTTAGCAAAAGTTATCACCCTAATTGAAAAGGGTACCATTGGTAGTAACAAAGCAAAAGAGAAGTTCCCAGAGTTGCTAGCTGGTAATTCTCCCGATGAAGTATTCAAAGGTGAAGACAAAATCTCTGACGCTAGCGTACTCGAACCCATTATCGACCAAATCATCGCTGCCAATCCCAAGGAACTAGAAAAATACAAAAGCGGTAAAACCAACCTCAAAGGCTTTTTTGTTGGACAAGTTCTTAAACAAACTGGTGGACGTGCCGACCCGAAACTAACTAACGAATTGGTAGACCAAAAGTTGAACGCTTAGAGAAAAAGACAAGGGGGACAAGGGGGACAAGGAGACAAGGGGACAATTCTTTCTCCCCATCCCCCCTTTTACTGTATTTTCCCCGATAATTCTTCACGATAACTTGATAAAACGCACATAAAAGATGGGTGTAACACCTCAGTCCAAAAATGCTATACTGTGATAATTAGATGCACCCTGATGATCTGGAGAGCTACCCAAGTGGCTCTCCTTTTTCATTTTTATGATTCTGGGAGAAATTGCGTCAGAAGATTTGCAAAAAAACTTCTTAGGGGGTATTGCACCTCACCCCAGATATGATAGTATATGTTAAGTAGATGCACCCTGATGATCTGGAGAGCCACCCAAGTAGCTCTCCTTTTTCATTTTTATGGTTGCCAAAGAAATTGCTTACACTCATATCTTGCACATACCACAGTCAACGCAGAAAATACAAAGTGGTCTAATCGGTGTATGTGAAAACCACTGTAATCCAAAATCTCAAATCAAAAATAAAAAACTTGTTAGGGGGTATTGCACCTCAGCCCAGATATGGTATTATGTGTTAAGTAGATGCACCCTGATGATCTGGAGAGCCGCCCAAGTAGCTCTCCTTTTTCGTTTTTGTCCTAAACTTGCCAGCGTTTCAAATAGGCAAGTTATTAATAACTAACAAATTACCACTCTCCGGGTGACGAAGACTTGATATAATCGCCCCTCAAGCAGAGAGTAATAGTTGTTAGGTAAGAATAATGAATGACTGGCAGGAAATTAGTGGTGGTGTGACAGCACCTAGAGGTTATCGGGCAGCAGGAATTACCGCAGGGTTAAAACCTTCAGGATTGCCAGATTTTGCTTTGATAGTATCAGATGTAGAAGCGATCGCAGCTGGTGTATTCACCACCAGTCAAGTAAAAGCCGCTTGTGTAGATTATTGTCGCCAACGTTTGCTCTCAAAGCATAGCGCTCGTGCTATTCTCTGCAACGCGGGACAAGCAAATGCAGCAACGGGTAAGGAAGGCTGGTTAGATGCTTTAGAATGTGCGATGCTATTAGGGCAAGAGTTAAATATGCCTTCAGAATCGATTCTGCTTGCTTCTACAGGTGTAATCGGTCAAAGAATTAAGATGGAACCTTTGCGGAGTGGAATTGGTAAGCTGGTGGCAGCATTATCAGAAACAGGTTCAGATGCAGCGGCTGGGGCGATTATCACCACCGATTTAGTCACAAAATCGATTGCATTAGAAACAAGTATAGGCGATCGCCCGGTACGGATTGGCGGCATTGCCAAAGGTTCGGGGATGATTCATCCGAATATGGCAACAATGTTAGCATTTGTTACTTGTGATGCCGCAGTTGCACCTACTCTGTGGCAACAAATGTTAAGTCGTGCAGCAGATAGAAGCTTTAATTCGATTACCGTCGATGGTGATACTAGCACCAATGATAGCTTGATTGCGCTTGCCAACGGTCAATCTCGCACCCCAGCAATTACGGAAATGAGTGCAGAAGCGGAAAAATTAGAAGCGATGTTAACAGCAGTATGTCAGCATTTAGCGAAAGCGATCGCTCGTGATGGTGAAGGTGCAACTTGTCT
>JBPCQW010000530.1:0-3660 GCA_050997715.1 Hassallia sp. | reverse complement strand
ATGCTATTGATACCCTCAAGCATCAAGCACCGATATGGAAAAAAGAACATTGGCAAGATGGTTCGAGTAGCTGGGTAAGCATTGGTGCTTGTGAAACCCAAGATTGTTAATAAAGGGATTAGGGATTAGGGACTGGGGACTGGGGACTAGGGACTAGAAAAAGAATCATTACCCATTACCCATTTCCCAGCTAATAATCAAATATAAATTCATAATTTGTTTCAATTATTTACACTTTTCTCAGTTGATATTGCAGTTTGTTAAAGTTTTTTGTATGCCAAACGACTATTCCTTTAGACTGATTAAGAATCGGAAAAAGTTGGGACATCCAAACATGCATTCAGTAAACTTAATTTGTCACGAGTTTGTCGTTGCTGTTTCTTTTGTGGCTTGTATTGCTGGCTTATTGCTTCTGTGGGATCGCAAGCAACAGAAGGATGAATGGGAAGAAACAGAAAGAATTCTGTTAAGAATGAGCTTTACTTACTGGTTAGTTTACTGCGTTGCTTTTGGTATTGAGAAAGTAATTTTACCGGAATGGTCAGCGGTAGTGATGTCGTTAAGAATGACAACAGCATTGTCATATTTATTAACATTTTCTTGCATTCTGAGTCTGCCACTACACAAATTTGCAGTGCATCAGGTTGAAGAATAGTTTTTTGTTATTTGTGACTGCGGACAAATTACTATTACTTTCTCATAGCGATCGCGATCGCTTCTTCGAGTTTATCCTGATCCAAAATGGTCAGGATAAACACCTCTTGCACCGTTTTACCCTGACGTGCGATTACCTTAAAGCCTCCGCGAATCGGTACAGACACGCGCAATTGCATTTTTGGGCAGTGACCTCTCACCCGTCCAATCACTCCCGGTGTGACAGTTTGCAGTCCCTCGTGCTGGCAGAGACGTTCTAAAATGCGGATAAGACCGGGAAGGTGGGTTGAGTGATTCCAAACTAATCTGGCATCGGTAGGTTTGCCCATTGTGGTTATGCTGCTTCTAAAGGAGCCATTGTTAAGCCTGCTCGACGCAACTGTTGATGATACAGTTCCGCTGGTTCTTGTGGACCAACCCAAACGATCGCTTGACCTTCGTAATGCACCTGGTTAGTCAAATCCCAAGCGTGATCGGGTGTCATCCCTGGTATATACTTTACCAAACACTCAGCCACATGCTGAAATGTATTAAAATCATCATTTAAAACAATGACTTTAAAGTTTGGATAAAGCTTTTGAGTAGTTTGACTAGACCGTTCAGGAGCTACAGTTGGTGCTGTCGCCATTCCGTAAACAGCTGCTGAAAGTCTGGTAATCATAGAAGAGGATTTTACAAAACTACACTACAAGTTACTAGTTTAGTTCATTGTTGGGCATTGGGCATTGGGCAATGGGCAATGGGAATTGGAAATAAAAAGAAGTTTCAGAATTTCACTTAAACCATGCCCCATGCCCGATGCCCGATGCCCAATGCCCAATTCCCCTATTTCCAATCTTCCCAATTTTCATTAAAAATCGAGGTATCGGGGAAGGCAGTGGGATTGCCATTTTGTTGTAACAGACGTTTGACGGCTTCGAGTTGCGGTTCTGGTTGCGGCAAATTGTCTACTAGTTGGTAAGGTGCGATCGCGTTTTTCAAAGCAAAAGCAGTAATAGTTCCCGCAGCGGCACCAGCTGACCACTCAAATGAGTGTACTCGATATGCGGCGGCGGCAATGTGGCTGGTGGCAATACTTTTCCCTCCCACTAGCAAATTGTCAATTTTCTGGGGAATCATCGCTCTCAGGGCAATTTGGAAGGGATAAGCTTGTCCGGCACCGCGTCTTTCACCTGGACGTTCTTTGTTACCAGGTGTTTCTGGTGGGCTGTTCACCATGCAGGGATGGAAATCTATCGCGTAGTGACCGATACCTACAGCATCAGGGAAAATTGTTGAACGAGTTCGCCGCGCAGCCTTTTGTGCTGGGGTTTGACCGGAAAGTACGGATGCAGCTTCTAAACCTGAAAGTGCTGCTCGTAACCGCCGATATTCTTTATCTCCTAGTGTTTTTGCGTAATACGGATCGCTGTAATCGCGGCGAGAAATATCAATTTCCCAAATCGCAAAGCCTGCGGGTTGTCCCCAACTAGGACGCCCGATAATTCTTCGTCCTTCACGCATGTAAGGATATTTCGATAAACCATGCACTGTCCCCATCGGCGAATTTAACCCGGAAAGAAAGCGGTTATTGGGTTGCGGCTGTTTTGTACCATCCCCCAATTGAGAATCTGTAGTGCCGGCTACCAACCAGTAATAATATCCAAAGGCATTTTCTTCAGCTTTGCGTAAAGCGTCTGTCCGCAGTCCACCCATCCAACCTCCGGGCTGCAATTGCCCGCTAGCTTGCAATTGTTGACGGGAGTAGATTAAATTATCTTGGGCGGTTCCTGGGCGATAATCGTTACCCCAAGTCCAGTTTTGCATGGAAATGTCCCCAGGTGCGGGATTTGTAAACTTGACACCACCAAATTGTCCTGGTTCTCCTGGTTGGGGACTCGATATGCGACGATAGGAGAAAACTAAGGGAAAGCTTGCTAAACGCTTTAATTCGTAACTGTAATATGGCGAATATTGCTGGTAAAATGAAGGCATTGTCTGCGGTTGCGGGTCTTTGGTTGCCTCCATTGCAAAGGTGTAGGTAAACCCTTGAGGACAATATTGGTCATTTGTGGCACTAGAGGAAGAAGGTTCTAAGTAAGAGCGATCGTCAATACCTAAGCGGTAGGGAACATCAGCAAGAGCGATAATTTCGCCGGTTTCGCTGGTGTCTACAACGTACCAATTAGGTGCATTGCTACCTGCTTTATTTGTTTGCTTGGGGACGAAGCGAATAATGTTTTTAGTGAACTTAGATGTATTTTCGTAGCGATAAGCGTCTTCGATGCTTTGAGATAAAGTAAAAGTGTTGAGCGGTATAGAAGCAGTTGGTTTGTGTTCGATCGCGATCGCACTATTAATTATTTTGCCATCGCTACTAAGTTCCAACTCTTTTATTACGGTGTTTGGGTATAATTGCAACTTGCCTTTGCCGCGTTTTTCCGCATCTTTGAGCATTTGGGTGAGAATTTGATGTCCATCGCGGGGAAGAAAGCAAGATTCGCTTACCCAGCAGTTACCAGGGTTAAGTTTTCCATATTTCTTCTCAATCCGGCTTCGCAATTCTAGATAACCGCGAGAGTAGAATTGTTTTGCGCGTTGGGTGGGACGTTCATCTAACGCAGATGTCCCCTGAGAAGAAATTTGTCCTCCCAACCAATCGGTAATTTCTGTGTGACAAACTGTGCGACCAGCGAGTAAAGCTTCATAAGCTGTCGCAACCCCAGATAATCCACCACCGACAACCAAGATGTCACAATTTACAGTTTTGTCTGGGTTTCTGGGTGGTGTAGCGATCGCGCTGAGTGGTGTGAAAAAGGTAGATATTAAGGGAAGGCTGATAAAACGCTTCATATTTTGGAAAATCCGTTCAACTCCTGTGTCACCTTTTAGACCGTAGCATCATCAAAATGTTTCCCTCAACTTTTTTTGAGAAAAAATGTGTTTGGTGATGGTGTGAGCGATCGCCTAAAATTGGCACATGGAGATTTTAACTAGGTTTAACCGATGGCTTCATTCCCTCCTAAC
>JBPCQW010000472.1:0-13707 GCA_050997715.1 Hassallia sp. | reverse complement strand
GAGTATCGTTGCCATAAGTTTGATTTTGGGTCTAAAGTGCGATCGCCTTGACTCTAGAGGTGTTCTGTGTAGGTTTGGGAAATATCGGTGAAACTCGCTGTACTCACAATCGTTTGCATCAAAACAGTAAAGTCCAACTCGAACAAATACAGTATCGCTTTTGTGCTTTATCTTCCGAGGAATCCTGAAAGCCTTATTCATCAACAAACTTGAGCCATTTTTTCTCAAATCATCTTCTAAAAATTAATTTGTCTCAATAAATATTTCTGCTTATTTCTGTTTGATGCTTTAAATCAAGCTTTCAACAAAAAATATCAATACTTAAATAATTCATAAGTATAGTTAAGATTGTGAATAGATTGAATACTATATATAGATAAAATATGTGGACGAGGGTATCAAATGGATCAATTACAAAAGCAGATCCTAAGTTTGGGTCATAAAGTCGATGCCCTCTACGAGGTGATTGAGCAGCTTGATGGTAAAGTTTCTCAAGCTGTATCAGAGTGTTCTTTAGCAAGAACAGAGGCAAAAGATAATCATTTAGAAAACAACGATGCCTCACCCTATCATTTAAAACGACAAATCCGTTTAAATTCCGAATTAGAACACAAAGATGTATTAACAGACGGCTATTTGGAGATGAATCTCCAAGCCGGAGATAAACTTATAACACCAGAAATTCAAATCCAACGCCTGACAGCACAATTAACAGCCGCATATAATCGCATAGCTGCCTTGGAAGAACAATTATTGCTCAAAAGAATTCACTAGTTAGTTTATAGTCAATAGTCAAGAGTCAAAAACCTTTGGACTATTGACTCTTGATCAATTTTTCTAGTTGGGCTGCAATAGCTGCTAGAAGTTGGTTTTGTCGCCAATCTTGGCTTATATGGGCAGCAATGCAAGCACCCCCTGCGCCCACACCTTCTTTCACAAAACCTTGCTCATAAGCTTGGAGTTGAGAATAACGAGAATCAGCAAAACTTAATTGAGTTGCAAGTAGAGGTAGGGAAACATTATTTTGAGTTTTCCCACCTCTATTAATTAGTTGAGCTAATTCAACTGTAGCGCCAGAGTAATCTTCTGCTACCCAGCGAGTTGTACCGACAACAACTTCTTCTGGTCGCCAAGGTAAAGTATAAGCTTGAGCGATCGCACTCATCAAAGCATAAACCGCCAGCATTTGCGTTCCACCAGCTAGCATTACACCACAACGGCGACTCGCTGCAATAGCCATACCCGCTACCACCACCTGCATCGGATCTCCCACTGCCGCTACAAGTTCTAGAGGGTCTACGGGATTTTGGATTTTGGATTTTGGATTTTGGATTAGAAATTCTTCTCCCCCTCTCCCCCTCATCCTCTCCAACCCCGCTTGCACCACCGCCCACTTTTGCGTATGGTTACAAACAGGATGGCTGCTGTTAACTTTGCCCACTGCTTCAATACCCAAGCCAGTTAAAATCGCTAGGGCTGTTGTAGTTCCGCCTACCACGCACTCACCGACAATTAAATAGCCATCTTTAATTTTCTCACTTAGCCGTGTACCCCAAAGTAGCCCTTGTTTTAATAAATGATTTACCGTTATTAAATCCATCGCTGCACCTTGACTTAAACACTTAGCCGGACAGCCACCCAAATCAATCACAGGTACAGCAGGCGGCTGGGGTAAGCCAGCATTAAACAAATAAACTGGAATCTGGAGTGCTTCAACTACAGCGCGAGAAATTAGCACAGGTGACGCCCCAGCCTCCAAAGGTGGTAGGGGATATTGCGGCTTTCGTCCTGCACCATAGTATAAAAACTCGGCATCAGCGACTGCTGTGTATTTGCGATCCTCTGGAGTCCGACCGGCTGCGGAAATTCCCGGAATTAAACAAGTTTCGGTAAATCCTAATACACAGGCAAAAATGGGTGAAGTACCGCGATAACGTGCGATCCATGCTTCACCTTGTTCTATTTGGGTATAAATACGAATCACTCAAAGAGTTAGGAGTTAGGAGTTAGGAGTTAGGAATTAGGAGTTAGGAGTTAGGAATTAGGAGTTAGGAATTTTCAACTCATAACTCCGCTCCTCATCACTCATAACTCATAACTATCCTTCATTATCCATGAGAACTTGCACCCAGCGTGGGGGGCGGGGAATGGGATTGCCGAGACGATCCAATAACAGCCACGCTGCTAGGTGAACAACGAATAGATAAATAAAATTGTTAATTATAATTAAGGCGATCGCTCCCACTTGAATGAAAAATACACTGGGAGTCGCCAAGATTCCCAACTTCAAAAATAGCCACTCTAGAAAATCTGCCGTCTGGTTAATCAAATAAATCCATAAGTCTTCACCCGACAACACAGACAACAACCACACCCGAAAAAACACCCCCAAAGTACCTAACAGCGTACCTAAAATGATAGAAACAATCCAGGGAACGCGGCGATGCCAAGTTGCGCCCAGAAGCACTCCCATAAAGGCAAATGGCATCACAAACAGCAGACTGCGAACTGGTCCCATTAACACCGAAAGCAGCAACCCGGAAACTACCGCCGCCATCCATGCTGCGCGGTTGCCCCAACGAAGATAAACTAAAGCGATCGGCACGGGAAAAAATATCCGCAAAACTGGTCCCAACGGAAAGTAGTTGTTAATAAACCAAATCAAACTAGAGGCACTTGCTAAAAATGCCGTTTCCACCATCCGCAAAGGCGCATCAGCTTTTAACTGTTGTCGGCTAAAATTCTCTTGTTTGTCTAACAATTCATCAGCCTCGATTTGGGATTTAAGGGAGTGGGGGTCTTCTGGCTCATCTGGCAGAGAATCTGAAATAGACATAGGGGACTAGCGACTAGGGATTAGGAAAGAGATTTTTATCTGTTTTAGGGGAGTGCAGTTTATGACCGATTATATAAATTTTTAAACTATCATTTTTTCTAGGGCTAACAAATCGGGAACACAAATAATGTCTTGATCCCGTTTAATCAAGCCTTTTTTTTCCAGCCTTGTCAATACTCGTGTAACTGTTTCCCGCGCAAGTCCACTCAAACTACTTAGTTCCCGGTGAGGTAAATTGGGAATTTCCGTTCCTGTCTGCCCTTTTTTTCCCTGTCCCTCTGCCAAAAACAATAACGTGTCAGCTACCCGTGACTGACTATCAGATTCGCGTAATCGCAATCTTCGATTTACTTGTCGCAATCGTCGTGCCATTAGTTGCGATAATCTAACTCCTGCCAAGGGTTCTGTGTGTAGCAACTTCACAAAATCCTGTGCCGGCATACTGCCTATCAGCGTTGGGGTCAAAGTAATCACATCAGTTGAACGAGGCACTTCATCTAGGGCTGCCATTTCCCCAAACAATTCACCTTTGCCGATAATATTTAGCGTTACTTCTTTGCCTTCGAGATTGTAAGTACGAATTTTTACCCAACCATCGATAATAAAATATACAGAACCTCCCCAGTCATTTTCCAGCAAAATGACTTGATTTGCCGGGTGAGTGCGGGTAACAAGATGAGTTAAGGCTGGTTCCACAACGTCTTCTGGCAACCCTTGAAAAAAGGGCGCACTTGCGATCCAGGGATTGGGAGGTGCGTGCAAAGTATATCAGTCCTCGATGACAACAGATTTATTTAAGCTGCATGTTACACAACTTTCACTTCGTGCCATTTTCAGCATCAGCGCGATACTCTTTCAGAGTCACTTTGTGAACGCGGCACAGCCCCAGATAAACATAAAACTTAACTATGCTACACAAAAAAGCGCGAAATTATGCTTTTTATTAAAAATCTTTACCTATAAATTTTAAATAAGTGAAAGTTTTGTGTAAAGCAGTTAATGAAGCGTGCGATCGCCACTCTTGCTTGCCCCAACTGCAAACATCATGACTTAAGACAAAACTTCATCAATAATACTAAATATAATTAATTTTGGCTCTTTTATCTTTTCTATGATGAGCAACGGGAATGTTTTCTTCATCCTGTCAACGTGACTCGACTGCGTTACCCTCAAAGTGACACATATGCTCTTGAGGCTAATATAGCTCCAAAAGTCGTCTTGACATAGCCTCGGTAGTTTTCAGAAGGGGAAAGGGTAAGGGGTTGGGGATCAGAGGGGTAAAGGGTAAGCGCTCCGCGCAGGGGAAAGGTATAGAAATAAAATACGGATTTGTTTAAACAACTCTATATTTCTTATCCTTTCCCCTTTCCCCTTTAACCTTTCCCCTTTCCCCTTTAGTCTTTCCCCCTCTTCAAAAACCCCTTTCCCCTTTCCCCCTCCCTTGCTCAAGTAACTTCCATAAAAGAAAACGTACAGTTCTAGCTAAGGTAAATCACAGTGACTTCCCGCGCCGAAGAAATACAAAGACTAATCGCAGATATTGAGGACTTATTCGCTAAAAGCGGCAAACGCTTACCCAGAATTCTATCCGGTCAGGCAGCACAAGAGCCAAGACAGGTTTTAGAACGAATTCGTGACTTTCTCATCAAATTAAGGGAAAGCGAATCAGAAAACAAGCCTGCCGAACAGCCACAATTATCGCCTTTATTAGCGAAATTTGCCGATCAAGGTAATAGTGAGTCTTCACCACAGCCAGATCAAAACCAACAGCAGAGTAATGTCGAGATCCCCCAAGAGCAAAAAAATGATTTTTCGGCATTGCTTCAGCCCTTGCAAGCGGAATTACAAGCTTTGTTGCAAGAGCGAGCCACTTTAGTACAGGAAATCAGACAATTAGAGCAACGGCGATTGCATAACTACTCCTTAACCCAGCAGATGGCAAATCAGGAGCAGATGATTTCGGAATTTTTGCAGGTGTTGATGAATCGCATAGTGCCACTAACGCCACAAAGAACAGATAATTTAGCATCAGACCCAAGCCAGCAACTCGATACTAATTACTCAACACAACTAGAATCTGCCTCAACTTTACCGTTTTTAGAATCAACACAGGTAGAGCAGTTAACACGATTTGCTGCGGAGTTGGATCGCCGTCTCTTATCGCTAGATGGAACTGTGAATATCGTCTTTGAAGCACTACAGCGTAACATTCACACTTACCACGAGTCATTATCTCAAGCATTAGCCAGAATGCACAGCCAAGGAGTGCAAACAGAACACTTGATGAGTAGCTTTCTCAAGAATTTGACTTCTCAGTTGCAGCAACCTTCTTTAAGAGGAGAAAACGAAACATCTTCATCACCGACAATTATTCAACAAGATACCGCCGCGACAACAAATCTAGATACAGTATTTTTGCAACTTGGTGTGGATCAGCCAAACTCCCAAGTTACTGCTAATCCTGCAACAAAAGCTCCATCACAGCCGAATACTCAGTTAGTTGTTGATGAAGTAGATCAGCTTTACGCTAGTTTGTTTGGTGCTGAAAATCTCACCGAGCAAAGCCGGGAAATTGACATAAATCGAGAATCGGATATTACTGATAAGTTATCTCTTACTGCTTCGACACCGATAAAAAAGTCGAATATCGCGGATACGTCGGCAGAAAGCCCCACAAAATTGCAACCTGAGCTTGTTCAAGATGATGTCACCCCGGAAATAATTAATCAGGAAACAAATGTTATAGATGATGTCTTAGCTTTGATCACACCCCCGACAAAAAGTGCCACAAACCAAGTACAACAACTAAATTCTCCCGTTGTACAAGATCCTTGGTTGCAAGAATTAAACGCGGATCTTGTGGATGCAAGCAACCCTAGACCAACTACATCAGATATTTCGGAAACATTAATATTTGACAATAATACTGATATAAGCTTGCCGCAGGCAGAAGCTGTAACAATCTTGCCTGTTGAAGAACCGGGAATTGCCGATACAATTACACTCTTAGGCGAGTTGTTAATTGATGTACCTTCAGATACTTCAAAAGCGGCAAGTTCGGAAGTAGTGCCCAAAGATGAAGAACCACAGCGAGCAAACTATATTAGCGCTTCTCCTGAGGAAAATTTACTTTCTCAAGCTGAAGCGATCGCTGACTCTGTTTTTGATATTTCCTTAGACGAAGACCAGTTAGAGCAATTAAATCAAGATTTAGCTGATTTTGATCGGCAGTTAAATTCTGAGTCACAACCAGAAATCAACTTAGAAAATCAATTTATAGCAGAAAATACTTTGACTGCGGCTGAGTCTGTTTTGGAGGTGTTAGAGATTTTCCCGGCATCTGGTGAAAAGACTGAACCGACAGATGAAGCAAGTTCCGGCAGGGCAAATCAACCACAATCGCTCAATCTTGATGGTTCAGTTTGGTATCTGGGAATCGATTTGGGTACAACTGGAATTTCTGCCGCGCTGTTGAATCGCTCCACAAATGTTGTCTATCCTCTTTATTGGTCAGCACAAAACCAACCAACACCAACTTCATTAAAACCATCGTTTCGTTTACCAGCAGAAGTTTATTTACCTGCTGCTTCTGTATCTCACAGCGAAATGTCCACAGAAGCACTGCACTCCTTTGCACCAGTAGCTGTGGCTTCTGAAAAGGTGTCCGTAGCTACTAGCAACTCAACAGAATCTCAGCCAGAAGCGCAAACAAACAATCTTTATTCAGCGCAGTTGAAGCCTTATTTACAAATAGCGATCCCCTACAAAAACGAACAAGACAAATGGGAACCTGTGTTGCAATTAAATGAATTTTCCGCAGGTCCTTTGATTTGGGTTGTGCGATCGCTCTCAAAATTGCTCTTAACTCTCAAATCTGTAAGCACTAGCACTACACCAGGTTTAACAGCCGCAGCTGTTGGTATAGATGAACAAAGTTTTCGGACAATTATCAATAATATTGCTGGTGTAATTTGTACTTGTCCATCTAACTGGTCGGAACAATATCGCTTTAATGTACGTGAAGCTTTACTCACCAGCAAAATAGTGCAGCATCCACAACAAGTATTTTTTGTAGAAGAAGCGATCGCTAGTTTGCTCAGTGAACTCGACGGTGCTAACGGTGAGACTGTACAATTTAGCGTTCCCGAAGGTTCTCCTCCACCAATTCAAAGCGATCGCCGTCCAATTGGTAGCACTCTCACAATTAATATTGGCGCAACTTCCACAGAAATGGCGCTAGTCGATTTGCCAGAAAACCTGCAAGAATTGACACACAGTAATTTTATGCTCCACAGTTTTGCTTATGCTGGCAAAGGAATTGAGCAAGATATTATCTGTCAGTTACTGTTTCCCCAAAAATGGCGACAACCACGTTCCTCAGAAGGGGATAGTAAAACTACTAGCAGTAATCCTTGGCATTGGCAACCAGCGATTCCTGGTTTAGACCAGATGCAACTGTCAAGTTTGAATTTAGAAGAATTAGAAATTCCTCGACCAGGGGAACCGGATATCACAACTCGCATTCGTCTTCAGCAACGGCTCGAAAGTTCTCTTTTGGGACAGGCGGTGTTAGATGCAGGACTTGCTTTAAAATTGATTTTACAGCACCAAGAATCTTTTATTTTGGAATTGGCAGATCAGCGGTGGGTGTTGCAGCGACGAGATTTAGAGGCTCAGGTATTTGTTCCGTTTGTGCGGCGTCTCAACCGAGAACTTAACAGATTGTTGGTAGCGAAGGGAATTCCTACAGAAGCAATTAATCAAGCTATCCTCACGGGTGGAGTAGCTTCTTGTGGTGCAGTCAAGAGTTGGCTGCGGCAAAAACTCCCCAACGCTAAGATTATTCAAGATTTATCTCCCAGTGACGGTGCCCCCAGTTGTAGCCGGGTTGCTTATGGTTTGGCGATGTTGCCTTTGCATCCCCAAGTTGTAGAGGTAGCCAAGCTTCAATATACAGATTATTTCTTGTTTAGTGAATTGCTGCGACTAATGCCAGAGCGATCGCTATCTTTTAACGAAGTTATTCAGTTATTCGAGAATCAAGGCATCAATACCCGTATTTGTCAGCAACGCTTGCTGGCTTTTCTCGAAGGTGAGTTACCTCCTGGTTTGATTCCTTCTGGGCAAGACTCAAACTGGCTGACTGAGACTTCAAAAGAAAATCCTGACTATAAAGCGATCGCTGCCGAAGCGCTTTTTGACAAACAAGGTAGCCTTACCTATCGTCCCAATTCCCAATCAATAAAGGCTCTGCGTCGCTATCTTGATGCTATCAAAGCCAGTACTCACCAATCTTTTGAGGAACCTTACACAGTTAATTTCGTACTTGTCGGCAACTAGGGGTGGTCAGATTACCGACAATTTTTACCCCTTAGCTAGACTTTATCGATTTTTCCAAATCGTTAGTCTTCTCAAATACCCGCTTCTTTTACCTTTCTCTTTAGCCCGATTTATTGTAGAAATCGGGCTGCTCATTTGTGACGAATTCAAACTGCTATATGTAAAGAAAAGTAAAACCAATGCTGCCCCTAACTAATTCAGGCGATCGCCACCGTATTAGGGTAGCTGACTAAAGTACAAGTAAAACTTTATTACACAATGATTACATAAATATTAAATTAAAAGTTTTCAGACTATATTCCCACGAGAATAAGTTTAGTTAGAAAAACTTAACTTCTCTCTCATAAATATATCTATAGGCAGATAGCGTTAACTATTTGCCTATTTCGACTTCCAAATCGCTTTCAGCAACTCAAGGCGGTAATTAATGTGTCAAACAAGTTTTGCGATTCACGTACTCAAGAAAGCACATCATTAAAAACACCACAAGTTAACCTTTCATCTCTTGGTAACTTGCGAATACTTGTAGTGGATGACAATATCGATTGCCTGTATCTGGTTAAAGTTATTTTTGAAGATTATCAGGCACAGGTGAACACCGTTACATCGGTAGATGAAGCCATTGAAGCGATAGAAGAATCAAAGCCAGATGTTTTAATCAGCGACATCTGTATGCAAGGCAAAGATGGTTATTCGCTGATTCGCTCTATCAGACGCAAAGAAGCCTTAAAAGGAGGGTTTCTTCCTGCGCTTGCTCTTACGGGTTATGCATATCCGCAAGCGCGTACTAAAGCTTTTGAAGCTGGGTTTCAGGAACTTATTTTTAAGCCTTTTGACCCTGATCAGCTAGTTGCAGAAGTGGCAAAACTTACACGACTACGCTATTCATCTATTAACAAACAAACATTTTTACTCAATTCAGTGTCAGTAATGAAAGCTTCTAAAAAAGTTTCCATTAATACTAAAAAATTTATGAATTGCCAATGTATAAACTAATGAGCGGAAAATTAAGAATCAGAAAAATTTTTTTTGTTCAGATTATTGTATGATCGGGAGAATAATAAATCATACGGCTCTCTTGGTTTTCCAGAGTTTAGGAAAACTGACTATTAATTGGAAACGTATACTAATAAGTAATTCCCCACTCCCCAAAACCTGGGTGGTCTACCAAAAGAACACGAGAGCCAATTTTATTAAGGGAAAATTTGGGGCAAACTTAGCATCATTTGTCACGCAGTCGCACCCATCAGATCATGATCTGCTGCATAAATCCCGATTGCCCAAATCCCCTAAATCTTGAAGGAAAGAAGTTTTGTCAAACATGCAGCACTCTTCTCGTGCCACTGTTGCGAAATCGTTTCCGTGTAATTCGAGTACTTTCAGATGAGGGTGGATTCGGCAGAACCTATCTATCAGAAGATATCGATAAACTTAACGAACGCTGCGTCATCAAGCAATTAGCGCCAAAATTCCAAGGCAGTTGGGCGCAAAAGAAAGCAATGGAGTTGTTTCAAGCAGAAGCGAAACGACTGCAAGAACTCGGACAACATCCGCAAATTCCAACTCTATTAGCTTATTTTGAGCAAGACGGCTGTCTATATTTGGTGCAGCAGTTTATCGATGGACACAATTTATTAAAAGAGTTGCAGTTACGGAAGGGTTATAACTATCAGGAAATTAAACAAATATTGATAGACTTATTACCAACTTTGAAGTTTATCCACGAACGCGGAGTCATTCACCGAGATATCAAACCTGAAAATATTATCCGATCTCAAAGTGACGGTCGATTAAATTTGATAGATTTTGGGTCTTCAAAACAGTTCACGGCAAGAGTACAAAATAAAATTGGCACTTCAATTGGTTCACATGGCTATTCCCCGATTGAACAAATTAGGGATGGAAAAGCTTACCCATCTAGTGATTTATTTGGTTTGGGTGCTACTTGCTTTCATCTGCTAACGGGAATTTCTCCTTTTCAGTTGTGGATGGAATATGGGTATGGCTGGGTTACAGATTGGCGGCAATATTTAAAAAGTCCGATTAGTAATGAATTGGATTTAATTCTCGACAAGCTTTTAAAAAAAGAGATCCAGCAGCGCTATCAATCAGTTGATGAAGTTCTTAGAGATTTAACTCAAAAACAGTTACTGCAACTACCAGCAGCAAATCGATACTCGGCTGTAAAACCACCACCAACTCAAGCACCATCTTTCCCAAAAAAATATGTAGTATTAAGAAATTTATTTTTGACAGGTGGTGTGATTCTGTTGTTGGGGGTAGGAGATGTTTGGTATAAGCAATCTCGGCGCTTAGAAACCAGTTTATCCTCTAGTTTGAATCAACCAAACATTAATCCTGATAGTAGAGAAGCGATTTTAAGACATTCTTCACCAATTAGCTTCGGGAACTTTTCTAATTCCGAAACACTCAATGGTTTTCATAACTCGGTTTTGTCTGTCGCCATCAGTCCAGATGGTAACACTATTGCCAGTAATAGCGATCGCGCTATTAAAGTATGGAACCTGGCAACCGGAGAGGAAATTTATACACTGATTGGACATTCCAACAGGGTTAATGTCCTCGCTATCAGCCCAGACGGACAAAAACTGGTTAGTGGTAGTGAGGACAAAACAGTCAAAGTATGGAATCTACATACAGGACGACAAATTCGCACTCTTGTTGGGCATTCTGACTCAGTTCATGCGCTTGCCATCACCGCTGACGGCAAAACTCTTGTTGATGGTAGTGATGACAATACTATCAAAGTGTGGAATCTCGATACCGGCAGAAAAATTCGCACACTCAAAGGACATTCATTCTGGGTTCGGTCTGTCGCCATCAGCCCAAATGGTAAGATTCTTGCCAGTGGTAGTTTTGACAATACCATCAAACTCTGGCATCTGGAAACAGGCGAGGAAATTCGCACCCTCATGGGGCATTCCCAAACTGTGACATCGGTTGCCATCAGCCCTGATGGTAAAATGCTTGCCAGTGGCAGTCGCGACCAAACGATCAAATTGTGGAATCTCACCACCGGTCAGCAACTTCGTACACTCTCTGGGCATTCCAAAACAGTCACATCCCTTGCCTTTAGTGCCGATGGCAAAACCCTTGCTAGTGGCAGTCGCGACCAAACTATTAAATTGTGGAATCTCAATACCGGAAAGCAACTCCGCACCATGAAGGGGCATTCCCAAACTGTGACATCCCTTGCCCTGGGTCCCGATGGCAAAACCCTCGTCAGCGGTAGTGAGGACAATACTATCAAGATTTGGCGAGTGTCTAATTGAGTGGATGGGGAGTGGGGGACGACTTGGGGCTTTCTTGCAGGGGGAGTTTGTCTTTTCGTCTCCCTTGTCTCCCCATCCCCCCATCCCTAATGTCAATGCCTAATTTTTAGCAAGTAGGAGAAAAAACATAACAAAATGTGGCAGAAAATTTGGAATGTGATCGCTTTAATGAGTAGATAAAGGTATTTCCACAACACCTCAAATGCTTGCTTTTATCTAAAGAGGGCAGCATTGGGGTTGTTTAACTGCGGAATCTGTAAGGTCTGTAAACCATGACTTACTTCAAAATTAAAGTTTTCACTGGTGCTGCGATCGCGCTTTTGGGATTTGGTTCCATTTTCTATTGGGAATTTCCCTTGGCTGCATCTGGTGCTGCCTCTGGTTCCAATCAGCCTTTAAAGACACTTGGGGAAACCTTTTCGCCGAACTTGACTTTAAAAGGACATTCCGATTCAGTTTGGGCTGTTGCCGTTAGCCCTGATGGTAAAATGCTTGCTAGTGTTAGTACTGACAAGACCATCAAACTGTGGAATCTGGCGACAGGAGAGGAACTCCGTACCCTAAAAGGGCATTCTGACTGGGTTAATTCCGTCGCTTTCAGTCCCGATGGCAAAACTCTTGCCAGTGGCAGTAGTGACAAGACTGTCAAACTGTGGGATTTGGCTACGGGACTTGAAATCCGCACTCTGAGGGGACATTCAGTTTCAGTTCAGGCGATCGCCTTTAGCCCAGATGGGCAAAGTTTAGTTAGTGGCAGCTGGGATCAAACTATCAAACTGTGGAATATAACTAGCGGAGTGGTTATCCGCACCCTGAAAGCGAATTGTGATGTAGTTACATCCGTCGCTATCAGTCCTGACGGAAAAACTCTTGCCAGTGGTAATAATTTTGACAGTACCATCAAACTGTGGAATTTGGCAACAGGAAAAGAAATCCGCTCATTAAAAGGTCATGATGCCGCTGTTAATTCTGTCGCCTTCAGTCCAGATGGAAAAACTCTTGCTAGTGGCAGTTGGGACGACACAATTAAATTGTGGAATTTACCTACAGGAGAAGAAATCCGCACCCTGACAGGACATACTGATAAAGTTTGGTCTGTTGCCTTTAGCCCCGATAGCAAAACCCTAGCGAGTGCTAGTTGGGACGACACTATCAAATTGTGGAATCTAACTACCGGAGAGGAAATCAGCACTCTAACTGGACATGTCAACAGAGTTTGGTCTGTGGTTTTTAGTCCTGATGGACAGCAGATAGCAAGTGGTAGTAAGGACAAAACTATCAAGATTTGGCGGATGTCTCATTAAAATTAGAAAACAGTCAATCGGTATTTACCGCGTTGGAGTGAATTACCAGAAATCACCACTACGTAGTAAGTTTCATCTTTAGGCAACCTTGCCCGGTCAATTAAAGCACTGTACTTACCATCTTTGGCATTATCACCGGCGACTATTTTGCCTTGAGAATCTAGCAAAACTATATAAGGAGAAAATTCTTCATACACACTATCTACACGAATACTAACAAGTTGGTCTTTTTTGCCTTGAAACTTGGAAATATCGTAAACGCTGCCATCTTGTCTTCTTAGGCTTTGAGGTGTCAGTTCGCTTTCTGAGTCTAGACTGTAGCTGGCTCGATCATTTCTGAGTGCAAGACTGTAGCGACCTTTCTCGCTCTTGTTTTGGCTAGTGACTGCGATCGTGTAAGTACCGTTTGCAGGCAGTCGGACAAATACGAAAGCATCTTTAACTTCACTAGTTGCTCCCCCACTGCCTCTTTTTAACAGAACGTTGTTGTTGGGGTCAAGCACAAACATGAACGGATCTAAACTTAAGTTATTTGATCGGCGTTTATCGACACTGCCACCTAGTCTAATTTGGATCAGTTGGTTTGCTCTGCCCTGAAACTGGTAGAAATGGAAATATCTACCTTGAGAGTTAAAGTCACCCGGAGCCAAAACACCAAAGGCGATATCTACAAAGTTAATTTGCTTGTAATTAAGTGTTCTAGATGGGGAAACAGGCGAACTTTCTATACTTCGATTAGTTGGCTTGCGACCACCCGGTCTTGAAGGAATACGAGGTTGTGAAGGCTCCGGCGTCGATGGTCTAGGCGTAGATGTGCCTCCTGGTGGTGGCGTTGGCTCGGTATTAACGGGGTTGGTTCGTCTAGGCGTAGATGTGCCTCCTGGTGGTGGCGTTGGCTCGGTATTAACGGGGTTGGTTCGTCTAGGCGTAGATG
>JBPCQW010000468.1:0-20476 GCA_050997715.1 Hassallia sp. | reverse complement strand
CCCTATAGATTCGGAAACTTTAGAACAAGAGTCATCACGCATCATCCAGGATGGAGATTATGAAAAATATCTCACCCTAACGCCAGAAGAAAGAACTCAACAAATAATAAAATTTCAAGAATTAATAGCAGAAGACCATCAAACGCCTGAAAGTCAATATGATTTACTGATTAACCTGGGGTTTTTGCAGCTTGTTGGACAAGATTATAAGCAAGTGATCGCATCCTACGATAAAGCACTCGCAATTAAACCTGATGACCACGATGCTTGGTACAAACGGGGGATTGCGCTAGATAATTTAGGACGCTTAGAAGATGCGATCGCATCCTACGATCAAGCTTTGGAATTTAAACCTGATAAAGACAGTGCTTTCTATAACAAAGCTCGCTGTTACGCCCTTCAAGGTAATATTGAGCAAGCAATTGAAAACCTGCAAGTTGCAATTAATTTGAATCCTGAAAAATGTGGTGAATGGGCAAAAACTGACTCAGATTTTGATAGCATTCGGGAAGATGAGCGGTTTCAAGTGTTGATTCAAGGAGGGAGCATCCCATTTTTGCCTGTCCGAAGCGAGGGTAAGGAAGTGGAGCGTAGCGATCGCAAAATCTCTCACTAAAAACTTTGCATATTTTCTTAAGAGATAGATTTGCATAGATTTTTAGAAGCGATTTAGGGTGCAATACTAATAATGCGTTAACCACCAACAACTAACTAATTCTTATTCGGAATATTCAGCTTTAATGATAACTGCTCGCGAAGTTGCTGAAAAGGTTTATTCCATACTGGTTGAGCATTCCAATTCCATGCTGTCACCGGGATTAGTTGATTAACAGCAAGATAACTTAACATACGGTGTTCATCCTCTGGTTCGCGAGAAAAGCAATAAGCATTGCGATAGCCTTTATCACAAAGTTTATAATGATTAGCTTTATCATGACAGATTAGTTGCAAAATTTCCTCACCTTTAGCAAGCAAATAATCTAAAAAAATTAAACTAAAAGGTTGTTCATTGGCACGAGTTTGTGGTTGTTTTTGCACCCATCTTGCCCATTCAAACCCATATATAAAGTCGTGAACGTAGCGAAAGCGTATTTTTGTTTTAATTCCGCACAACTCCAGTAGCGATACCATCTTGTTCCCAAAACAGTTTAAAAACTCAATAGCATCATCTGCTACCAAAGCCTGCCTTAACATACTACTTACCAAAAAATCAAAATCCCAGAAAATGTTTTCTGGGAAGTTGTCCAAATAAGCCGAAATTATTCGCTCTAAGGTATTTTTTAAATATGTGATTAGTTGAATGTCATTAGTTTTTTCAGTAACTAAACTTCCCAATTCCCCAAAGCTGGTAGCTAAAGTTTTATGTGGATTGAGAGATAAATGATTAATACCTTGCTGGGCAATGATTTCATCAAGAATACTGAAAGTATGAATATGTGTCAGATTTGGCTTCATAAACATTGAATTAACCTCAATAGTTTACAGTTTTATAAACTGCGGTATAAAGCAACAAACCTTAGTTTAATTGAGCAGTAGATAAGAAGTAAATCAAACAGGAATAAACTTAACTTTTTCGTCACTATACTTATTAGACATATCCAAAATTTAATTATGCGTTGCCCGAAACCCTTATAAAGACGTAGAGCGTGGAACGTCTCTACGTCTTTTCTGGAGATGTCTATTGTCATCCAGAAATATGGACAACCAACTCTCTAGTATGACTGCGTTGCCGATGTTCCCAAATGTAAATTCCTTGCCAAGTTCCCAGCACCAAATGACCTCGATTAATGGGGATGTGTTCTGAGGTATGAGTAAGGGCAGTGCGGATGTGTGCTGGCATATCATCGGCACCTTCAGCATCGTGAATGTATTTAGCTGATTCGGGCACGATTTTTGCCATAAAATTAGCTAGATCCAAAAGCACATCTGGATCGGCATTTTCTTGAATCAGTAAACTAGCTGATGTGTGACGTAAAAATAGTGTACAAAGCCCAATTTCTACGCTTGATTCTGCAACTATAGCCTCAATTTTTGGCGTGATATTATACAAAGATTTGCCAGTGGTGGGAATTTTTAGTAATTTTTGGTAATGCATAAAATTGTTAGTGGGTAGAGACGCGATTAATCGCGTCTGTACAATCTTAGTTGTTCAATTTTTAAGTTGCTCTAAGGAAGGAGATAACGGCTTTAGCTATAGCTTCATTACCATCTTTAGCAACAGGTTGAGATTGCTTTGGTTGCTGGGGTGGTTGATTGAGGAAATCCCAATTACCTGCAAAAAATTCTCTAGGATTAAGGATTTGATGCTGATGGTAATTAGTAATACCTTCTAACAGAAAAGCAGCTTCGGCAAAGTCATCACGAGTTAGTGAAACAATGGGCACTCCTAATCGTATAGCTTCAGCAAAAGTGCCGAAACCAGGTTTAGAAACAACTCGTCCACAAATCGGCATAAAATCTACAGGTCGATACTTTTTATCAGTTATTTTTATAAAATTAGGTAAATCTGGGGCAGATTTATCAAAGACGATAAATTGCCAATCTGGAAATTGTCGCAGATTTTCGTAGGGAATTTGCTGCAAACCCAAGCCACCAAAAGTGAGTAAGATAGTTTTTTCGATTGGGGCAGTTATTCCCCAAGTAGATCGTAATTCATCGGCAGCATAATGAGGAGAACCACCAGTTAAGCCTACATCTGTGATGTTTGGGAAAGCTTGCATCGGTTCGTGGAAGGGAAGACGAAACAAGCGATCGCTCTTTGAATAACATTCACTAATCCAATCGGCAATTTCTATAAACTCCCCTCCCCAATCTCGATATATCAAGTCCCAGCCAAAGTTACTCATCATCCAACAGGGAACATTAGCTGCTTTGCCAATTAAGGAAGCGAGAAAGGGAATATCTGCCAAAATCAGATTAACGCGATTTTGGCGAATAAAGTTGACTTCAGAAGCAATCAACGAATTCTGATTTTTTTTAATTTCCAGCAACTTTTCTAAAGTGGCTGCTTTATCCATTGTCAAGCTATCTGCTTGCACAACACCCAAATCAAATGCGCGGGGACGATGAATAAAATCCCCTTCTATATAGCATTCTAGCAACCACCGTGGGGCAGTCGTCACCATAATTAACAGAACTTCTGGACATAACTTTTGAATTGTTGCCGCTACAGATGCCGTGCGGGTAGCGTGACCAAAGCCGTGATTAGTGATGGCAATGTATAAAATTGGACGTTCCATTTGGGATTGGGGACTGGGGACTAGAAAAAGAATTATAGGACTTACGCAAAATCATGATAAAACGAACCGCCCTTCTCCTATCGGAGACGCTGCGCGAACGGGTTCGCCAGTCCCCCATCGTGACGGAAACCGCCTTGGCGCTAGCCTCTCCCTTTGGGAGAAGACGGGGGCTGGACTCACCAAGTACGCCAAGTGCGCCAAGCAATAAGAGTTGCAGAGAGTTTTTGCATAAGTCCTGAATTATTACCGATGTCAATTACCGATTACCCATTACCTAGAGCGCAAAATCTCTGAATTTCTTCAATCAATTGGTCGATTTCTGATTCGAGAGTAAAGTAATGGACGCAAGCGCGTACACAATCTGGATCGGCAATTGTTCGAGTTAATATCTTTTCTGATTCTAAAAATCGTACCAATTGCACGCTAGCTTGGGGTTTGTTATTTGTCAGTTGAAACGAGACTAAACCGCTTTCTGGTGGGGAAGTTCGTAGACATTTGACATCGGGTAACGCTGTTAAGCTTTGCCAAAGGTACTCACTCAAACGGCGAATTTCTTGATAACGTTGTTCAGGTGTTCCCCATTCGTTATGGATAGCGATCGCTTCCCTTAAGCCAGCATAAAGGGGAAAATCTGAAGTAGCCACTTCATAGCGTCGTCCATCTGGATGCCAATCTCCAGGCTTACCTTGACTATCTGTAACAACACTACGCCAACCAACAAAAGTCGGTTTCAGGCTTTCTTGTGCCTCCGGTCGCACATACAACCCACCCACACCCGCAGGACCACACAACCACTTGTGAGCCGTGAAAGCATAAAAATCTGCCCCCAATTCTGTTAAATTCAAAGGCATCGAGCCGACAGACTGTGCCGCATCTACGAGAATTTTCACATCATTCTCTTTGCATACTTCCACAATTTTGTCAAGTGGCAAAACTTGACCCGTATTCCAGAGGATATGACTCAACACCAGCAAGCGAGTATTAGGGCGTATGTGTTGGGCGATCGCATCAACCGGATCGCCTTCATTTAAAGTTGCCATTACAGGACAAGTGGTAATTTCCACTTTTAACCTGCGCCCGATTTCCTGCGCGATCGCCACAATACCTTGATGTTCGCAGTCTGTAAGCAGCATATGATCGCCAGCTTGCCACTCCAGACCCCACATAGCGATATTGCAACCAACAGTTACATCCTCCGTGAGAGAGATTGTTTGGGGTGGTACATTCAATTCCTGTGCGATCGCCTTTTTTACTGCTTCCATCTCCGAGTCTAGCCAGCTAAATACGTCAGCCCCAAAAGGACCGATACGCTGAATGTGTGCTTCCGATAAAGCGATCGCGTCCATCGCCCTTTGCGGCATCGGTCCTTGTCCCCCATAGTTAAAATAAGTCTTATTAGCTAAAGCTGGAAATTGTTCTCGATGGCGATGCAACTCGATTTGTCCTGTAGAAACCATATGGATTTTAGATTTTAGATTGGTAATAATTGGCATTTCTCCCCCACTCCCCCACACCACGCTTCCCCCACTCCTCCACTCCCCCCAAACAGCCCTTGCCTAGATTACTCCGATTAGTGCCAATTCTTGTTAGCTTAAAAGAATGTTAATTAATGCTGAACATCTGCTGCAATACCAACGGTGTAAGCGGCGACCTTTTTTAGATATTTACGGCGATAAAAAGCAGCGAGATCCCTTAAATGACTTGCTGAAAAAATTGCAACAAGACAAAATTGCTCATCAACAGAGTATTTTGACACCGTTGAGTTATCACGAACCCGATTATCGTTATGGAGACTGGGAAGCAGGGGCAAAAGCGACTTTAGAATTGATGCAGCAAGGCGTAGATTGCATTTATAAAGGAGTCTTGCTAATTACTTATGGTGAAGAGTACACTTTGCTTTCGCGTCCCGATTTACTATTCAAACAGCCCGGACAGTCCAATTTTGGAAATTGGATGTATGTGCCGACGACTATCGAACTAGGTAAGCGTCCCAAACAAGAATATCAAGTTTCGGCAGCATTTCACGCCCAAGTGTTAGGGACGGTGCAAGGTGTTGAACCTGAGGCTGCTTGGTTGATATTGCGTACTAAAACGACGAGTTATGAGGTGGACTTGTCTAAATGGACACCGCAAATGCTCTCAATTCTCGAAGACTTTATTCAAACTTTAGAATCACCCGCAGCACCAGAGGTATTTATTGCCCGCCAGAAGTGTAATCTTTGTCACTGGTACAGTAGTTGTTATGCGATCGCTAATTCTGAAAAACACCTTTCACTATTACCAGGAGTCACACCCCTTCGCTACACTCAACTCCAAGAACTTTCGATTACCACAGTAGAATCTTTAGCTAAAACTCTTCCCAGGGAACTAGAAAATTTGGTTGGGTTTGACAGCGAAGTAGCGCTGAAGCTGGTAGTGCAAGCTGAATCTGTAGTCAAAAATCGTCCGTTTATCTTACCTTACGCCAAAGCAGTAGAAGATATCACATTTACAGCGCCCATCGAGATTTACTTTGATATTGAAGCGCAGCCAGACTTAAATTTAGATTATCTTTTAGGCGTTTTGGTAGTTGATAGACTTGCCAACACCGAAAAATTTTATTCCTTTTTGGCAGAAAAAGCAGAGGAAGAAGAAATTATTTGGCAGCAATTTTTGAACTTAGTTTGGCAATATCCGGAAGCGCCGATTTATCATTTCTGCGTTTACGAATTTGATACAGTCAAACGACTGGCAAGGCTTTACCGCACTCCGCAGCGAGATGTAGCACCTATACTGAATCGATTTGTAGATGTATATGAAGAATTAATACAAAGTGTTACATTGCCGATCGAAAGCTATGCATTGAAAGCGATCGCTAAATGGTTAGGATTTGAGTGGCGGGATGCCGATGCCAGTGGTGCTAAGTGTATTTACTGGTACGATCAGTGGTTAGAAACAGGCGATCGTACCTTACTAGAAATTATCCAACGCTACAACGAAGACGACTGTCGCGCCACCCGCAATGTTAAAGACTGGCTAGCTAACTTTTTTCAAAATGAATATTATCTTCGTCAACATAAAATTATTTCTAATTAAGCGCTAATTACTAAATAAGTTGGCGTAAATAAACGAATGTTAGTAGTAAGGGGATCAAGGCGCTCAAACCCCTTAGCAAAAGCCAAGAGCGAAGATAGAGTTCACCATGAACAAAAATATTTTTTTTATTTACTTATACTTACGTATAATCATAGTAGATATTTACTTATACTTACGTGCATTAATAGTAGATATTCCTTATTAAGTATTTATGATATCCTTTTTGTGGTTTGGACATTTGACAATAGCTTATTATGCAGCTAATTAAAAAACTCTTGACCTTGCCAAAACTTATTTACTTTTGTATCCCAATTATCGTCATTAGCATCTTATTCTTTTTCCACAACTTACCCATCAACGCAGTCGAGATAACAGACATAGATTTTATCGGACAAGCTACTTTACCAAATAATATAACTTTCCAAAAAACCCTAATAGGGGGATTATCCGGAATCACATACGACCCCAAAAAAGACCTTTATTATGCCATATCTGATGACCGTGGTAAAAAAGCTCCCGCACGATTTTACACCCTAAAAATAGACCTGAGTAAAGGGAAATTGACAACTGGTGGTGTTGTTCCCGTAAGTGTTACCACATTGTTAAACGAAAATGGTGAGAAGTTTTCACCTGGTGAGACTGACACAGAAGGTATTGCTTTAACTAGTAAAGATACTGTATTTCTTTCTTCTGAAGGCGATGTTAGCCAATTCATCAATCCTTTTATTAAAGAATTTTCATTATCTTCTGGCAAAGAAATTACAACATTACCAATACCTCAAAAATTTTTACCAGATAAAAATGGTAAGCAAGGTATTCGTAACAATTTAGCGTTTGAAAGTCTTACCATCACACCCAATGAAAATAAACTGTTTACAGCCACCGAAAACGCATTAATTCAAGATGGTTCAGAAGCCAAACCAAATACTAGTACTTCTTGCCGGATTTTGCAATACAACCTGCTCACCAATCAGCTAGAAAAAGAATTTCTTTATCAAACTGAACCAGTCGCACCGCTTTTAGATATTTCTAAACATTTTGCTAGCGGTTTACCTGATTTACTTGCTGTTGATAATCGAGGTAACTTCCTGAGTTTAGAACGGACTTTTACAGGCTTAGGGTTTTATATCGCTTTATTTCAGGTTTCCTTAGAAGAAGCCGATGACATTCACAATATCGATAGTATTAAGCAAGCTGATACCAAAAGCATTAAACCAGTTCAGAAAAAACTACTATTAGATTTAAGAAAATTAGACGTGTTGCTAGACAACATCGAAGGTTTAACTTTTGGTTCAAAACTACCTGATGGACAGTCTTCATTGATTCTTGTCAGCGACAACAATTTTAATTCTCTGCAACGCACTCAAATACTAGCTTTTAGACTCAGGATGGAATCAAGGCTCATCAGGTTATTACGCCGTTTAGTTCCGTGAATAATTTTGTAGTAAGGAATGCGCGTCCTCCCGAAAAAACTAGTGAAGTCTTAAGTAGGCAACCCCTAAGCTCTTTTTCAGTGTATTTACGGTTATTTATCGGCAATTTAATTAACGTCATATTCCGTTTCCGTATAATTTCTCATCCGCATTTCTTAATAAATATGTTACACCATGTTTAAAAGCTTTTACATAGAGCGGAGGCGTAGTTTTATCAAAATTTCACCTTTATTTGTCTTGTTTTTCATCTAACCTAATTGAGTCTATAAAATACTTTATCTTTTTAGTAGATAAAATTAGGTGTTAAAAGAATGTTTGATTAATTATTAAAAAAATATTTTTATGGTAGCCAATAAAATTAATAGCATGGTAACGCCACAAAAAGAATTAGATATTTATATAGGAAAATTTTTAAATAATAGATATTTAATTAGAGATTTAATTGGCAAAGGTGGTATGGGTAGAGTTTACCTAGCAGAAGACGCTGCAAAAAACGGGATGGCAGTTGCAGTCAAAATTCTCTCCTTGAGTCTGGTAAATCAGCAAATGTCTCAGCGCTTTGTTAGAGAAATCTTTATTGGAGCTCAATTAGGTCGCAAAAGTAAACATATTGTCCGGGTGTTGAGTTACGGAATTACCGAAGAAAAAATTCCATTTTGTGTAATGGAATATCTTCCAGGTAAAAATTTAAAAAATCTTTTAAAAAACCAAACGTTAACGCTACCGCAGTTTTTAGATTTTTGTCATCAGATTTGTTTAGGGTTACAGTGCGCTCATCAAGGCATCAGCCTTAAAGGAGAGATTTATCCGGTTGTTCACCGAGATATTAAACCAGAAAACATATTTATCGTTGAAGATGTCAAAGTTGGGACAATAATAAAAATTCTTGATTTTGGTATTGCCAAATTTTTAACAGAGCGTGCGGGTATGACACTTACAGATTCTTTTATTGGCAGTTTACCTTACTGTTCTCCAGAACATATAGAAGGACGTAAACTGCTAGATATGCGTTCTGATATTTACAGTTTAGGAGTGTTGATGTTTGAGATGCTAACAGGGAAGCATCCATTTTACACAACAAGCCAATCTTTTGGCACTTGGTATCAGGCTCATCGCTTTCAAATACCACCAGCCTTTAAGGAAGTGAATCCTCAAGTTAAAATTCCTCAAGAATTAGAACAATTGGTAATAAGTTGTTTAGCTAAAGACGCGAGCGATCGCCCACTAAATATCAGCAAAATTTTAACAACCTTAGAAAAGGTAAAAACACAGCTTAATAATAAAACTTTAAATAGTAACAACAGGGTAACAAGCGCATCTTCCGTGCAATTAATTCCTCTTACTTCAATATCAGAAAAACAATGTTTGCAGCAAGTTTGGCCTAAAAATAAACCAATTGCACCAATTGGTTTTCCACATTTATTACACACTCATAATGGAACCATCCCAACTTTTTGGGCAATGTTACCCGAAAAAGAAATTAGCAAATTTATAAATAAAACAAATGGCACTGACTTTATATCTAAAATGAATATCTATCCAATGATATTGTGGACAACAATTTTATATAATCCCGATCTGCATTTAACGCGGTGGTTGTCTTATTTCTTGGATATGAAAGATAGTAGAGGACAAAAAATAGTGCAGATATTAGTAGATACTGGCTATTATCATCTGCTATTTTTCGCTTTTGAAAAACCAACTAATTGCACTTATGTCAAGACTTTAACTCTCACTGCTAGCCAGCGTCAGCAACTTGCAGATTGGTTAGAGCTTAGTCAAAATTCCTCTGAAGTTATTAATTGCAATCAAGCCAAAGTTATTCTTAAAGCAGAGTACGAAAAGATTAAACCCGAAAGTTTACGAAATTTAGCAATAAATAAAAATATCAGCAGACTCAATGTCAAAAATTGGCTATTTAAAGTATTTTCTAAATTAGGAAATTTTTTATTAAATCCTGAAAATATAGGATAATTTGCTCAGATAATATTTAATTTTTTAATTGCTAAAGCGGAGAGGTTTTAACAGTGAATAAAAGTGCATTTGCTTGTCCGAATAAGACTGAATTGCTTGCCAATCGTTATCAACTTAAGCAGTTAATTGGCAAGGGAGGTATGGGTGAAGTATTTTTAGCTTCGGACATCTTGCTAGGGGGAATACCAGTTGCCATCAAGTTTCTTTCTCAGACGTTTTCAAATCCTCGGATGCAAGAGGACTTTGCCCGTGAAGCTCGTACATGTGCAATTTTAAGTCAAAAAAGCTTACATATAGTCCGGGCACATGATTACGGCGTAAATGAACAAGGCAAACCATTCTACGTCATGGAATATCTATGCGGCAAGAGTTTAAAAGAGTTAATTCCGATACCTTTAGCGATGTTTATTACTCTTGGACGGCAGATTTGTTTAGGCTTGCAATGCGCTCATGAAGGAATTAACATTGACGAAGAAATTTATCAGCTAGTTCATAGAGATATTAAACCAGCCAATATATTAGTTATACCAGATCCGATATTAGGTCAGTTAGCAAAAATTTTAGACTTCGGAATTGCTAAATTTTTAAATTCTTCAGCAACAGCTAGCACAAATAGAGGGTTTAATGGCACTTTGCCCTACTGTTCCCCAGAACAATTAGAAGGAGAAAAATTAGATAATCGCTCTGATATTTATAGTCTGGGTGTAACAATGTATGAAATGCTTACAGGTAAAAAACCCTGGCAACCAGAAACCGACTTTTTTGGCGCATGGTATAAAGCACATCACTTTGAAGCCCCAAGAGCGATCGCTGATGTTAATCCCAGCCTCAAACTGCCCAAAGAGCTAGATGATTTAATCATGGCTTGTCTTGCGAAAGCACCTGACTTGCGTCCCCAAAATATTACCCAAGTCCTGAACATCTTAGAAAAACTAGATCAGTCCACTTATCTTGGCTTGCCTGCCACTTTAATCAAAGCAGAGTACACCGCTAGTATCACTCCGTTATCCCCACGGGAGTTGCTCCACTTGGTTCCACACCAAGACCGCACTGCCTCCCTATCTCCCCCCCTCCTCCCCTTAGGTTCTGGCTTACCTTTAATAGTAGAAAAAGCCTGTTGGAAACTATTGTGGTCTCAAGACAAACCAATTCAGGAAATTGTTTTTCCCCAACTTCTGAACGTTGAACAAGGATTCGCAGCGCTATCGCTGATGATGTCTAAAAAAGAGATAACCAGCCGCGCTTTTTGTACTCGTTACAACCAATTTATCTTTGTCACATCCCCACACCCGATGCTGCTGTGGTTGACTGTGCTTTATAACAAAGGACTCGAACCCAAGTGGCTTCCTTGCTACCTGGATATGCAAAATCCCCAAAATCAGAAACTAGTGTCTTCATTGGCGGAAAATGAACGCTATCCTCTGATTTTCTTTACTTTAGAAGCACCCCATTCCTGCGCGAACGTGATTAGTAGTCGCATCGATCCAACTCAGCGGCAAATGTTGAAAACCTGGCTAGAACACAGTCAAAGCTTACCCCCCTCATCCCTGCCCCAGTTGAGTAAAAACCTCTTAAAACAAGAGTATAAAAAAATGCAATCTAACATATTGCGGCATCTGACATCAACGCCGCTGATTGGGTAATGGGGACAAGGGGGACAAGGGGACAAGGGGGACAAGGGGGACAAGGGGACAAGGGGGACAAGGAGACAAGGGGGACTGGTTGCTAACAACTAACAAATAACTAATAACTAATTTAAAAAAAACCTTGACAAACAGATATACAATAGGCATAATTGGAAAAGTGCAATCTCATGGGACTGTAGTTCAATTGGTTAGAGCACCGCCCTGTCACGGCGGAAGTTGCGGGTTCGAGCCCCGTCAGTCCCGTTAAATAAATAAGTTTGGATTGAATCCAAAATCTAAGCTACATTAATCATGCTTTAGCGAAGAGAGAATTTGCTGTGACTGTCAGAGTGCGTATTGCTCCGAGTCCAACTGGGAATTTGCATATTGGTACGGCGAGAACCGCTGTATTTAACTGGTTATTTGCCCGTCACCAAGGCGGCAAATTTATTTTGAGAATTGAAGATACAGATATCGAGCGATCGCGTCCCGAATATACCGAAAATATCCTGGAGGGACTGCGCTGGTTAGGACTAACTTGGGATGAAGGACCATTTTTTCAATCCCAACGCCTGGATATCTACAAAGAAGCAGTAAAAAGCCTACTAGATAAACAGTTGGCTTATCGCTGCTACACCACCTCCGAAGAACTAGAGGCTTTGCGAGAGGCTCAAAAAGCCAGAAACGAGGCTCCCCGATACGACAACCGTCATCGCAACCTCACCCCAGAACAACAAGCAGCTTTTGAAGCAGAAGGGCGTAGCTTCGTAATTCGTTTCAAAATTGAAGACGACCGGGAAATTATTTGGAATGACCTGGTACGAGGAAACATGAGTTGGCAAGGCAGCGATTTGGGCGGTGATATGGTCATCGCTCGTGCCGCAGAAGATGGAATTGGTCAACCACTGTACAATTTTGCGGTTGTAGTTGATGACATGGACATGCAAATTAGCCACGTCATCCGAGGAGAAGACCACATAGCCAACACCGCCAAGCAAATTCTGCTTTATGAAGCCTTTGGCGCAAAAGTTCCAGAATTCGCCCACACACCCCTAATTTTGAACATTGATGGGCGCAAGCTTTCCAAACGCGACGGTGTTACTTCCATCTTTGACTTCAAGCAAATGGGCTTCACCCCCGAAGCCTTAATAAATTACATGACCTTGTTAGGTTGGTCGGCTCCAGACTCAACGCAGGAAATCTTCACCTTAGAAGAAGCCGCCAAACAATTCGGCTTTGAGCGTGTGAATAAAGCAGGCGCGAAATTTGACTGGGCAAAACTCGATTGGTTAAATAGTCAGTATATCCACCCAATGCCAGTGGATAAATTGACAGATTTGATCATTCCCTATTGGGAGAAAGAAGGGTATAAATTTGACCAAGGACGAGAACGTTCTTGGTTAGAGCAGCTAGTTACTTTAATTCAGCCGAGCATGACTCGTTTGACGGATGCGGTAGCGATGAGCCAACTGTTTTTCAGCGAAACAGTACCATTTAGTGATGAAGCGATCGCTCAACTCAAACAGGAAGGTGTTGCAGCTGCATTACAGGGAATTATCGCTGCTGTAGATAATCAGCAGTTGAGTGAATCTAGCGCTCAAGACATTATCAAACACGTAGTTAAACAGCAAAATGTCAAGAAAGGTTTGGTAATGCGTAGTCTGCGTGCCGCCTTAACCGGAGATGTTCACGGTCCCGACCTGATTCAATCGTGGTTACTACTTAATCGAATTAATTTAGATAAGCTGCGCTTGACTGAGGCTATAGCAAAAGCTAATTAGCCATTACTTGCAGACAGTCAAAATTGTGGGGGCGGACGTTTGTACGCCCCTAATCATTCTTAACAGTAGAAAGTCCTGAATGCTAAGTTTTGGTACAGAATAAATAATAAAGAAGATAAAAAACTTTCGGAGTCAGGATTACTGAATAATAAATAATTCCCAATTTAAATTAAGTAGTCAATTACTCGCGTCTTGGGAACTTGGCGTGTAAAATTAGTGTCTTAAAAAACACTTAGAAAAATCCTGTAAACAAAATGCCGAAAACATTACTAAATAGAGGGATAAAATTATCGTTGACGATAGTTACGCTTTTAGTGGCATCAGCAATTAATACCGTTGCTTATGCTCAAGAAGTGCCACCACCCATATTTGGAGATATTCGCGTTGGCGGCAAGTTTTCCCCAGACCCCTTGGTAGTTCGAGGTATGAGTGGTGGTTCCATACCTGCCAGAAGAGTCGCTGGGAGAGCAGAAACTGCTACGGGTCCCTGTACTGGGTTTGTGGATGAAGAACCAGATCATACCTTGGAGCTAACAACTAGATTCGATTACCTGAAGTTACAAGTAGACAGTCCGGAAGATACTACACTGATTATCAATGGACCGGGCGGCATCTGGTGTAATGATGAGTTTGACGGCGAAAATCCCGGCATTGTTGGCGAATGGCTTCCTGGAACTTACAAGATTTGGATTGGTTCCTACCACAAAAATAGGTATCTCCCTTACACTCTAGAAATTACAGAGGCAAAGTAGGGTTTAGGGAAGAGGAGAAGCAGACAAGGGGACAATTCTTTCTCCCCATCTCCCCATCTCCCCTCATATTCTCATCTCCTCAAACTCTGGTGGTGGATTGTATTAGAATTAAGTTAAATTTAATTAAGATTCTTAATGGTGTCATGGATTTGCCGTAGCGCTTCAATAGCTCTATGGGGATGCATGTAAAACATAAGATTAAAGAAAAATGGATTTATAAACATCCGTTTCACGACGTAGTGACAGGGTGAGCAAAAAAAGGATGAAGGATAAAGGATGAAGGATAAAGTACTAAGCTTCGGTTCGAGCCGCAGAAGTATACTTCATGCTTCGCACTTCAGCCGGAAGTTGTCAGCACCATTAGTTGCTACTGGTTAATTGTATTGGCATCTAGAGGCAAATTAAAATGAAATTCTCTTGGAGAGTCCTAGTACTCTGGACATTGCCTGCTTTGGTAATTGGCTTTTTCTTTTGGCAAGGAGCATTTGCCGGCGCTCCTGCGGATATGACTAAGAATACGGCTAGTACCCGCATGACCTATGGTCGCTTTCTGGAATACTTGGATGCAGATCGAGTCACCAGTGTGGATCTTTATGAAGGTGGTAGGACAGCAATTGTCGAAGCTGTCGATCCAGAACTCGATAATCGCGTGCAACGAGTACGGGTAGACCTGCCGATGAGCGCTCCTGAGCTAATTTCCAAGTTGAAAACCAAAGGAATTAGTTTTGATGCTCACCCGATGCGGAATGATGGAGCAATCTGGGGACTGTTAGGTAATCTGATTTTTCCAATTCTATTGATTACTGGATTGTTCTTTTTGTTCCGACGCTCTAGCAACCTTCCTGGTGGTCCTGGACAAGCGATGAATTTTGGCAAGTCTAAGGCTCGCTTTCAAATGGAGGCTAAAACAGGGGTCAAGTTTGACGACGTAGCAGGGATTGAAGAAGCTAAAGAAGAACTGCAAGAAGTTGTTACCTTCCTGAAGCAACCGGAAAAATTTACCGCAGTCGGGGCACGGATTCCTAAAGGAGTGCTGTTAGTTGGACCTCCGGGAACTGGTAAAACTTTATTAGCGAAAGCGATCGCTGGTGAAGCTGGTGTACCATTCTTCAGTATTTCCGGTTCGGAATTCGTAGAAATGTTCGTCGGTGTCGGTGCTTCCCGCGTCCGGGATTTGTTCAAGAAAGCGAAAGACAACGCTCCTTGTATCATCTTTATCGATGAAATCGACGCTGTAGGTAGACAGCGGGGTGCTGGTATCGGTGGTGGTAATGATGAAAGAGAGCAAACCCTGAACCAACTCCTCACGGAGATGGATGGTTTTGAAGGTAACACCGGCATCATTATTATTGCGGCTACCAACCGTCCTGATGTATTAGATGCAGCATTATTGCGTCCCGGACGCTTTGACAGACAAGTAACTGTTGATCCACCGGATATCAAAGGACGCTTGGAAATTCTGCAAGTTCACGCTCGGAATAAGAAACTTGATAAGAGTGTATCTTTAGAAGCGATCGCGCGTCGCACTCCTGGTTTCACCGGTGCTGATTTAGCCAATTTACTCAACGAAGCGGCAATTCTCACCGCCAGACGCCGTAAAGAAGGTATGACCTTGGCTGAAGTTGATGACGCAGTTGACCGCGTTGTCGCTGGGATGGAAGGTACTCCTTTGGTAGATAGCAAGAGCAAACGCTTGATTGCTTACCACGAAGTTGGACACGCTTTGATCGGCACATTGCTCAAAGACCATGACCCAGTGCAAAAAGTTACCCTCATTCCACGAGGACAAGCGCAAGGTTTGACTTGGTTTACTCCTGACGAAGAACAAGGGTTAATTTCTCGCTCTCAGTTGAAAGCAAGAATTACTGGGGCTTTGGGTGGTCGTGCAGCTGAAGATGTGATTTTTGGTCATGCTGAAGTGACTACTGGTGCTGGTGGAGACTTGCAACAGTTGTCAGGAATGGCACGACAAATGGTAACACGTTTCGGCATGTCGGAGTTAGGTCCACTGTCTTTGGAAAGTCAGCAGGGAGAAGTATTCTTGGGTCGTGACTGGACAACGCGATCTGAATATTCCGAAGCGATCGCTCGTCGCATCGATTCCCAAGTTCGGGAAATTGTCGAGCAGTGTTATGACTTAGCCAAGCGTCTGATTCGCGAAAATCGCAGCGTTACCGATCGCTTGGTGGATCTGCTCATCGAAAAAGAAACTATTGACGGCGAAGAATTCCGTCAGATTGTGGCTGAATACACAGAAGTTCCTGAAAAGCAACAGTACGTGCCTCAGTTGTAATATATCCAGTATTTCTGGAATTGGATTTGAAGCAACTGTAGTAATACGTGCTTTCAGCGAACGTTGTTAGGGGAATGGTAAATACCATTCCCTTTTTTTTGAAGTTTTTATATGACGGATATACTACAACAAGTAAATAATTAACGAACCGCAGATAAACACAGATGAACACAGATAATAAGAACTTGATCCCTCTCTGCCGCTCCTTAGAAGGTTTATCGGTGGGAGATGCATTTGGAGAGCTATTTTTTCTCCATCCAGATGTAGTGGCAAGTCTGGTGGCAGCGCGTGCAATACCAGCATCGCCTTGGTACTATACTGATGATACTCAGATGGCTCTCTCAATTGTTTCCATCCTGAAAGAATGCGGGGAAATTGACCAAGATAAGCTAGCACAAAGCTTTGCTCAACGATACGACAAAGATCGCGGTTATGGTGCAGCAATGCACAAATTGCTGGTACAAATAGGAAATGGTGAATCTTGGCAAAAAGTAGCCAGTAGTCTGTTTGACGGACAAGGTTCTTATGGGAATGGTGCAGCAATGCGGGTTGCACCTGTGGGAGCATATTTTGCTGAAGATTTGGATTTGGTTGTCACGCAAGCAAAGAAAAGTGCGGAAATTACTCATACTCATCCAGAAGCGATCGCCGGCGCTATTGCTGTAGCGATCGCAGCAGCTTTTGCTTGGCAATTACGAGATTCTTTACCTAGCAAAGAAGAATTTCTCAACTTTATTTTGCCTTATGTTCCAGAAAGCGAGGTAAAGTCAAAGATAGGTCAAGCTCGTGATTTATCTGATAAAACTTCAGTAAACTCAGCCGCCGCTATACTAGGAAATGGCACTTATATCTCTGCACAAGATACGGTTCCTTTTTCGTTGTGGTGTGCCGCTCAACACCTTGATAACTACGAAGAAGCACTGTGGTTAACTGTGAGTGGATTGGGCGATCGGGATACTACTTGCGCCATTGTCGGTGGTATTGTCGCGCTGTCTGCTGGTGTAAAAAGCATTCCGACAGAGTGGTTGCAAGCGCGAGAACCTTTACCCAAATGAGATCGAGAAACTATTACTCTGTTTCGTCCTACGGGAGCAACCGAACTGGCTTTGATTCGAGAAAGCGGTTATCGAGAGTTTCCACCGCGACTACCAGAACAGCCGATTTTTTACCCAGTACTTAACGAAGAATACGCTGTACAAATTGCCCGCGATTGGAATGCGGCAACGAATGATACAGGTATCGGCTATGTAACGCGCTAGTTCAATCGCAATATTGTAGGTTTGATTGAAGTGATAGCTGAATTTCGCAAACAAACAGAGTGAAAATCCGAAATAGAGAAGATGGGAAGGGTAGATAAAATCATACCCTTTTTTATTTATAGAAAATGAATAGCAAACGTAAATTATTAACTTTAATTACGGCAACAGTTGCGTTTTCTTCTTTAACAGTCGGGACTGTTTTAGCGCAAGCGAAGTTAACAAACCAATCGAAACTAACTCTCAACGGTATCGGAACAGTGCGAGTGGGAATGACTGTGAAGGAAGCAACAAGAGCTGCTGGTACAAAATTAGTTGGGGATGCACCTAATAATAGTTGCTACTATGTGAACCCACAAGGGGAACCGAAAGATATTAGTTTTATGGTGACAGGAGGTCGCATTTCCACGATAGAGGTGTCTAAGAACAGTCGCATTAGTACTTTTAGCGGTGCCCGTATTGGCAATACGGAAGCGCAGATTAAATCTTTGTATCCAGAACAAATTAAAGTCACACCTCATAAATACGTGCAAGGTGGACATTATTTGACTTTGGTACCAAAAGACCGCGCTTATGGTAACTATCGCTTAATATTTGAGACTGATGGCAAGCGTGTTACTGAGTTTAGATCGGGTAAACTGCCGGAAGTGGAATTTGTAGAAGGATGTTCTTAGTTATGGAGAAACGAACCGCCAAGGGCACCAAGGACGCCAAGAAAGGAGGTTAGGGAGAGTTTTTGCGTAAGTTTGGGAGTTAATGAGTGCAGTTTGTTATGTTGGGGGATGGTGTGTACCATCCCTATTTTTTATCTTTCTAGTTCGTTTACTGCTTTGGGAACTCCCGCAGTTAACACTTCATGTCCTGTGGGTGTGACTAAGATATCGTCTTCGATGCGGATACCAATACCAATCCAACGGGGGTTTGTTTCTGGTTGGTCTTCGGCTAGTTTGGTATCTGGGACAATATAAAGTCCTGGTTCTACTGTTAGTACTTGACCTGCTTGTAATATCTGCGGTTTATCCTCACCATGTTGGTAAACTCCTACATCATGCACATCTAAACCTAGCCAGTGTCCGGTGCGGTGCATGTAATAAGGTTTGTATTTTTCTTCTTCGATTAACTTGTCAATTTCACCTTTGAGAATGCCGAGTTCTACTAAGCCTTCGGTGAGGACGCGCACTGCTGTATCATGAATTAATTTATAGGGGTTGCCTGGTTGCACTTGCGCGATCGCTTGTTTCTGTGCTTCTAATACAAGTTCATACAGTGTCTTTTGTTCTGGTGTAAATTTACCACCCACGGGAAATGTCCGCGTAATATCTGAGTTGTAATAACCATACGTACAACCAGCATCAATCAGCAGCAATTCGTTATCTTGCATTTGCCGATGATTTTCGATATAGTGCAACACGCAAGCATTCACACCAGAAGCGACAATTGAAGGATAGGCAGGTCCGATCGCACCTCGTTTTCTGAAAATGTGTTCGATTTCTGCTTGAATTTCATACTCGTAACGACCAGGTTGGGTAAATGCGATCGCGTGATTGTGTGCGTCAACGGCAATATCGGCAGCTTTTCGCATTAATTCTAACTCTGATTGACTTTTTACCAATCTCATGCTGTGTAAGATTGTGCAAGTATCTTCAATCGCGATTGGTCCGGTACCGCGTTTGGGATAAGTGCGTAGTAAGCTTTGGTAATGTTTGAGAATAATGTCGTTGAAAGAGCGATCGCGTCCTAAATGATAATAAAGGCGATCAGCTTTTTCTAAATACTGCGGCAATTTTTCATTTAATTCGGCGATCGGGTAAGCTTCATCTGCACCGTAAATTTCCTTGGCTGCATCTACCCCGCACCGATAACCACTCCAAACTTCCTTTTCTCTATCCTTTGGTTGCACAAACAATATAAAGCGGTGTTCTGCGTGATGCGGTGCTAAAACCGCTACCGCTTGCGCTTCGTTAAAACCAGTCAGGTAGAAAAAATTGCTATCTTGGCGATAAGCATATTCTACATCATTATGCATGACTGAAGCAGTAGCACTGCGAAATATAGCAGTCCCATTGCCAATTTTTGCCATCAACTGTTCGCGACGCTGCCGATATTCTGCTTGCATAGTTACTTGATAACTCAAATTCTCGTTGTAAGTACGTGGGCAAAGTCAAACTCAGATATATAATTTATTGTTTTTTTGTCAAACTGGCAACACAGCTAAGTTTGATTTGTGTCTTTATATCTACCTATTTATCTTAACTCTTGGCAACTGCGGACTTCATATATCACGCTGTTGATAAGCAGTTGTTTTCATTAAGTAACAGCCTTATTAATGATTAATAACTTTTGACAGATGACGAATTGGAGCGCTTTTAACTTTATTTTTGACAATCTGCTTAAAAGTCAGGTCAGCAAATGTTTTACACAATGCTTGATATTGGCGACAAAATGATTATTTATGACTTGATTTTATTTGCTAAAATTGTTATATCAAGCGAATTTATTTGGATAAAAAATTGACGATGATAATTTAAAAAAAGTTCAAATTAAACGGTTTTTTTATTTGTATATGATAGTCTTTCATCGAAAAAACATAATAGTCATAAAGAAAACATTAAACAACTCAAAAAGTGTTTAAATAACACTTGAATTATCTTGAAGAAAACAGTTAAAAGTTTATGAAACTGCATCATAAACGGACACCATGTTTGAAGCTCAAAATCCCCTAAGCTCTTCAACAGCGACTAATGCATTAACAACAGACGCAACTTCAAATACTTTTGCAGGCAAAGATGATTTAAATACTTCTTTGAGCCTGGGGAAAGCCTCACAATCACCGTTAGCGACAGCAAACCCCAATCCTAATCCTTACTTAACCAGTGCAGCGATTGTTCCTGATTTTAACGGTGATGGTAAAGCGGATAAAGTCTGGGTTAATAGTGCTACCGGTGAGACTCAGGTTTGGCTGATGGATGGTTCAACAGTAACTGAAAAAGGTTCGCTGGGGACATATGACGTATCCACCTGGACTTATAACATTGCCGATTTTAATGG
>JBPCQW010000465.1:0-8302 GCA_050997715.1 Hassallia sp. | reverse complement strand
TCTGAATGTGCGCTTCTAGATTCAGAGCAGCGAGAAAGTTCTCCAATTGTCGATAGTTCCACTCCCAGCGAAAAATTTATGAGCTTTCCTAGCATCACTAATATGATGCTTTATTATACAAGGCTTTTGGAATCGAAATATTTATGGATTTACTAAATACAAAAACTCTGCGTCACTCTGCGCTTATCTTTGCGCTCCTCTGCGTTTAAAAACGCTATCAATTGTTATCTTCCTCTATCCCTGTCCAAATCATCAATTACTGTTTGCAAATACCACTCCTCTGACATTCCCGGATTGTAATCCTTTTTCTGCTCAATTAATCGTTGAGCAATTTCCGAATATCCCCCTACCATTCTTAATAAACGTTGACGCAGTAAATCATGCTTGGCATTTTTTACCTCCGGGGTAGATGATTGAATTTTTTTCAAGCTATTTAAAACTTGTTGATAATTCTGCCAATCTTCTTTTTCACAATAGATACTCGCTGCACGCTGATAATCTTCAATTGCGTGTTGCATTTCTTCTAAATGAGTATAGGCAATGCCACGATTATAATACGCTTGGGCATTATCAGAATTAATTTGCAAGGCTTGGGTGTAATCTTTAATCGCAGCGTAATAGTTGCCCATTGCTCGATGGGTATTACCTCTGGCAATATATATAAGGACATCTTCAGGCTGCATTTGCAGTGCAGAATTATAGTCAGTTAATGCACCTTGATGATCTCCTAATTGAGAACGTGCTTTTCCTCGGTTGCGATATACAATGCTAGATTGAAAATTTAGGCGCAGCGCTGAGTTAAAATCAGAAATAGCATCGCGATAATTTCCCAGTTTGCAACGCACCACCCCACGACAGCAGTAAGCAACACCATCTTGCGGATCGACTTGCAATACCCAGTTTAAATCATCAATAGCTTGCTGTGTGTCTCCTTTTTCTGCCTTTTCTAATAAGGTGTGAAAATATTCCTTTTCAGAAATTATCGGTGCGGGGGTAGAAATTGACGGCTTTACAGCAGGATATTCTTTGGGTTGTAGCTGCTTAATGCTTTCTAGACATTGACGACATTTTTCTTTGTCGTTTTTATTGAGATATAATTCTGCGGCTTTTTTGAAGTTAGCGATCGCATCCTGAATATACCCTTCTTTGCGCCGCACAACTCCCCTTAAATGGTAAGCTGCGGCATAATTTACTTCAAGTGAAATAGCTTTATCCACATCTGCAAGCGCTCCCGGCAGATTTTTCAGTGTCAACCGTGCTAATGCACGATAATAATACGCTTCTACACTTTCAGGATTATGCTTGATAGCTTCTGTATAATCGGAGACAGCTTGCAAAATTGCTCCTGAGTCATAATATGTTAAACCTCGTTGCGTGTAAGCTGACGCAAAGTAAGGATCTTCTTGCAAAGCATGGGTAAATGCCTCAATAGCTTTGGTGTAATCTTTTTGTTGAGCTAGTTCTAATCCTTTATTGTAGAATTCATTATTCATGACGTTTATTTGCTTTACTCACTTCTTTAATTGTAATAAGCATTTCAACGCTTATTTTAAGCACTGAACTGCTTACGAAAAGTTTCTCAATCATTGTAAATAATAGTTTGTCAAAATGAAAATTAGAACTATCACAACTGGTATATCACTTTATTCTCTTAAAGAAATAGATAAAATTAAGCTAGCTGCTGAGTTTAATCAGCAAGCAAAGCTGATAATTGAAGAACAGGGATATGAAGTACAAACAACTAGAATAGCGACTAATTCCTGGGAAGAATATTTATATGGCTTCTCAAAAAGTGAAATTATCAATAAAGTTAAAATAATCGAAGAAGTTTGCGAAAAGTTGAATATCAGCTTTTTCAGTTTGGGTTACGCAAGTCAACCAGAAACCATCGCACTAATTCCAGAGATTATCAAAAATACATCGATTTTATATACTTCGAGTAAAATAGGCGATACTCCAAAGGAGTCGCTCCGCGATCGCACTTCTGGGATAAACTTTGAAAATGCGAGAGAATCTGCGAAAGTTATCCAGCGAATTTCCCAAGAAAGCGAACATGGTTATGGTAACTTTCATTTTTGCGCTTGGGCAAATTGTCAATCAGGAATTCCGTTTTTTCCAACTGCGTATCATGAAGGTGAAACGTCTTTCGCTATCGGATTAGAATTATGCGACTTGGTAATGCAAGCTTTTTCTGATGCTGATGATATTCTTGATGCGGAAGAAAAACTGAAATTGATTTTAGATAAAGAATTAATAAAATTTGAGGCGATCGCTCAAACAATATGTGAGAAATATGCTATCGAATATCAAGGAATTGACACATCTCTTGCACCATCATTCGACCAAAAAGAAAGTATTGCTTTTGCTTATGAAAAAATCATGAATGGAAAGTTTGGAAATCAAGGGACATTGGCAATATCGGGAATGCTGACTCGTGTTTTGAAAAGCGTATCTGTGAAAATTTGCGGTTACTCTGGGTTAATGCTTCCGGTTTGTGAAGATGTCGGTTTGGCTGCAAGAGCTAACGAGCAAACTTACAATATCACAAATTTGTTAGCTTATTCTGCCGTGTGTGGTTGTGGACTTGATACAGTTCCGATTCCTGGTGATATAACAATAGAAAAGATTACTACCATATTAATTGATATGGCTACTTTAGCAATAAAGTTAGATAAACCACTTTCAGCGAGGTTGTTTCCCATTCCTGGGAAGAAAGCTGGGGAAATGACTACATTCGATTCGCCCTATCTGGTAAATTGTAGAATATTTAATGTATAATAATAAATTATTTTAACTTGCTATTTTTCTATTTTTTCATTGCTGTACTGGAATTTGGATGATAAAATCAGTTCCTTTTTCAGGTGTAGAGATACAGTACAATTGCCCACCGTGTTCTTCAACAATAATTTGATAACTAATTGATAATGCCATTCCAGTTGCCTTACCAATAGGTTTGGTAGTGAAAAAGGGATCAAAGATTCGTTTGTTAACTTCTTCTGTCATCCCAACTCCATTATCTGTAATGCAAATTAATAAGTTTCATTAACGAGGTAGTTACCTGTTTATTAATCCCAAAAAAGCTTGTTATCTATACATGCTTGTATGTCTTTCTTATAGTCGTGTTTGGCAATAAAGGATTGTCAAGTCACCAAAATCAATATATTTGCTAGGATTTACATAGGCTCTTGGCTTTTGTATCTAACCCTTACCCCTATAAAGATGTATAATGTTTGCTGATTCTTTAATTCCTGATACAGCGCTTTCAATAGCTGGGTTAACTGATTATATTCGGTTACTTTTAGAGCAAGATCATCAATTGCGGCAAGTTTGGGTAACTGGTGAAGTTTCTAGCGCAAATCAACATCGCAGTGGGTTATTTTTCACTTTACAAGATCCAGATGGCAGCGCGGCAATTAAATGTGTGGTGTGGAATAGTCAATTAACAAAACTTGCACAGATACCGATTCGTGGTGAACAGTTAATTATTTTGGGGAGTATCCGAGTTTATCCGCAAAGAGGAGAATATCAACTTACAGTTTGGCAGGTTTTGCCTGCTGGTGTGGGTTTACAAGCGTTGCGCTATCAACAATTAAAAAATCGCTTGCAAGAGGAAGGTTTATTTGATTTAGAAACAAAGCGATCGCTTCCAATTCATCCGCAAATCATCGCTGTCGTCACTTCCCCCACTGCTGCTGCTTGGGGTGACATTCAAAAAACACTCAAACAACGATATCCCGGTTTACACGTTTTATTTTCGCCGGCAACGGTGCAAGGTGAGCAAGCACCAGCATCTATTGTAAAGGCGATCGCCCGCGTAGAGCGAGATAATCGCGCCCAAGTGTTAATTTTATCGCGGGGAGGTGGTGCGGTTGAAGAATTAGCCTGCTTTAATGATGAAAGGGTAGTGCGTGCAGTTGCTGATTGTCCAATTCCGGTAATTACTGGGATTGGTCATCAAAGAGATGAATCTTTAGTAGATTTAACAGCGGATGTTTGCGTACATACTCCCACCGCAGCGGCAGAATTGGTTGTACCCGCACTTGCAGAGTTGTATGCTGAACATCAAGAGCGAATTGCAGTTTTACACGACGCAATGCGAATTAGAATGCAAACTACGGGAAATAAACTGCAAGGAATGCGCGATCGCTTGCAACGTTTGCGCTTAGATCGACAAGTGCAGCAAGAGGCAGACAAGCTAAGTTGGAAGCGTCAGCAATTAATCCAAGTAACTACAGGCAGATTGCAGCAAGCAACCCAGCATGTAGAATTGTTGCGGCAAAAATTGACAACTCTCGACCCCCAGGCAGTTTTACAACGTGGTTATGCTGTGGTAAAAAAAGAAAATGGCGCGATCGCTCGTTCTGCTACCGAGTTAGAACCAGGACAAGAATTATCGATTCAGTTAGCGCAAGGAAAAGTTAAAGTGAAAATTACCGAAGTTAATGGTTAAACGTAAAACTACTTCTACTTCCGAGATGGATGCGGGAAATTATGAAGCTAAAGTTGCCGAAATCGAAAGAATCATTGCTGGGATTGAAGCGGGTGAATTGCAGTTAGAAGAAGTATTTGAGCAGTTTGCAAAAGCAGTAGAATCTTTACGTCAGTGCGAAACTTTTTTACAGCAGCGACAGCAGCAAGTAAACTTATTAATTGAAACTTTAAACGACGAGTAACTTTACTTAATAACGAATCAAATTCGCAAACACTCAGCGCTCCTTTGCGCTTACCTCAGCGCTCCTCTGCGTTGAAAAATGCGCTCATTTTTACGCAAAGCATCAAAAATAAAAAATTCCCCACACTGCATATCGCTTGCGATTAGCGTGTGGAGAACAGCCGAAATCTATTTACTTTTCGGTCAGAATCGGACCTACAAGTGCTAGCACTTCGTCTTCTGTAGCAAAGCCATCAAAAGCTTCATTACTGAATGGAATCGGGGAATTAGATCCTTCTCGATTCTTGTTAAAGATGACTTCACTAGCATCTCTTACCCAAGGTCGCACATCTGCACCATAAAAAGTTTGCCGTAGATAGCGGACACCAGCAGCATGTCGAGCTTCTATAGTGTGGATTTCCAAAGCTCCAGCTAAGACAACTTTGCCAGCGTCACCGGCAAGGAGCAAGTTCTGCACCTGTCCTTTATAAGCTGCTACCCCCGTGTCTTCAACATACTGTAACGCGAGGAGAAAATCTACAGGATTAGCAAATGGGTCGCGATTGAGTATAGCATCGTAGTTGGGGTTCTTTGGGATCTTGATCGTATCTGGATCACCTCCCAGAGATGTCAATACTGCCGATAAATCGGTAACGTGCATACCCTCATCCTGTCCGTAAGACCTGATTGCCTTTTTAGCAGGCTCTACGAGATCCTTCAGTCCACCGCTCTTGATTGCAGTAAACGCACGGCTATACATATCAGCTTCCAGTTTTTCCAATGTCAAAGCGTATTCAACAACTTCTTTGGGTGTAAGCGTTGCTTCCTGAGCATAAGCTGGTGTTGCTGGGATTGTGAGCAAGGATAGAAGGAGTAAAGACAGGATAAGCATTCTACCCCAAGTTGCAGCCAAACCGAGGCTGGCAAATAATTGCCTTGCTAACGATAAAAGGATTTTCATCTTTTTTGTAACTCCTGGGGTTAAGCGACAAGTGCGCCGTTGATTGGGTTTTTCAATATATTCAAAGAGCCAACAATTGCTATAATCTGTTTGGGCGTGTATAGCTCATCGTAGGCACGTCCCTTAAATGGATTGAGTTCAGCAACTAGGTCAGCATCGTTCACTGTGCGATCGCTATCTGGTTCTGTGACAGGTCGCTTCAGGAGCGCACGTACTCCCGCAGTGTGTCTTGCTTCAACCGATACGATGGAACCAGCAGCCAATAAGTATGTAGGGTCTTTTAAGCTTGTTCCCGCACCATTGTAAGCGTGAACACCCGTATCTTCCAAAGCTACAGCTGTATTTAAGATCGTATCCCGGTCTGTCAAGACAGCATCTAACCCAGCTCTGTTAAATTTGAGGTTTTTCGTCTTAAAAGTAGCATTGCTGCCTAATACTTCCCGAAGAAATTTGACATGGGTAGCTTCATGACTAGCTATGGCTTTGATATAGTCATACTCTTTGGGATCTGTAATCTTGCCAGACTTGAGAACGAGCAAATAAAATGCTGCTTCTAGTTCTTCTAATAACAAAGCAAAGTTGAGGATACCGATATCATCAGCATTAAATGTCAGAGTTTTGCCATACTCATTAGTCATTGCAGTCACTCTTTCAGGTAGAGTGGTTAAAGCTGCCACACCAACGCTTAGAAGACCCCATTTCAACAAATTACGTCGGGAAGTGGAAATTAAGTTCTTTTTCATTTTCATATGTCCTAATAAAAGTAAGCGCTTATTGCTGGTAGTTAAAAATTAATTGCTGCGCTTATATATTGCAGGGAAAAGTTGCATCCTCAAAAAGATGAAACTAACTACCAGCTAATCAAAACCTTTCCCCAACTTCAGTTAGGAAATACCATTTATAGTTCTACCCCGCTGTCTTCTACGGGAAGCAATAGCACCTGTACTCAAAACACCAAACGCTAATAAACCTAGTCCAGAAGATGCTTCCGGAATTGCTTTAGCACCAGCAGTTTGAACGCCGGTGAGCGTGATATTATAACTCCCACTGTCCAATATCAAACCGTCAAACTCCTGAAGTTGAAATCCATCACCAGTACCAGATGGTTTCAAAACTGTTTGAAAATCAACATCGGGGAAATCTGAGAAAATTTTACCTTCACTACCAACAGGATCGTAGTCGAACCCAGAGATCCCTAAGTAATAAGTACCAGCATTACTGGGGGAAAATTCACCTTTCGGTAGGGTAGCTTGTTTTGTATTAATACTCTCGTCGTCGTTTGCGTAAATGCCTTTGCCGTTTGAATCAAATAAAAACAACTGTGGATCGGCAAGACTACCTGGATTGATTTTAGTCGTAGCTGAGAATGTCTTTCCGCCAGTTAGAAAGATTTTAAATAGATTAGCAGGATTCGTTTGGGAGATTGTCCCAGAAATAGAATCCAACGATAGCGGTCCCGATGGAATAACTTGAGCTGTAGTAAGAGTCTCACCCGCTTCCTTAGTTGCCGTCAAACTAACAGCTTTTACGTGAGTTGGTATCAGCACAGCGATAAGTGCAAATATGACTGTTTTCCATGCAAAGTTTTTCATAAGCTAAATCCATCTTTATATCCAGCCACCTATGTCTGGAAAAGCACTTAGAACGAACACTTATTAGATTGCCACTCCTTTAGCTCACCTTCCAGTCCAAAAAGTGTTCATTTGTTGCTCATTTATTGCTCATTTTTTTTGAATTAGGAAACAAATTTTAAACTCATATTTAGAGCTATTTGTCAATATAACAATTTTATTTACTCACAACAATTAAACACCTAACTGACGAAGCGTAAATAACAACATCTATTTAATTCATGGTAAATGAGATAACTCAGCACTCAAGACCTTGAAAGAGCGATCGCTCTTTGGAGAAAAAGTTTTTCGTTTACTGCTCCTATACAAGTATGCAAAATTAAACATATATTTGTCCGAAGCCGAATGACGCAACCGCAATGGTTTGAGATTGTTTCACAACGGAACGCTTCGGACATAAATATTTTTGCGTCACCGCTTACTGAAAACAATTAATACCAATAATCCATAAATTTGCCCTATAATAGAAATCAATTAAGTAAGCACATTTCCATTAAGGAGAATCAAAATGGCACTGAGCGATGGTCTCTCAAACCCAAATAAAAAGAGCATAATTGTAGCTGACTGCACAAAGTTGCTCGATACACAAGTTGCTAGGATGGGAGGGGTTTCGGGTCTGGGCTTGAAAGCAGCCTACTCTGTTGTCAAGGGAATTAGACCCACTTATTGCAACGATGCGATTGAGGGGCTTTTGCCACAATCTTTGAATGCACTCGATCCTATTTGGAGTGAGGGTATACAAGCGGGCAATCCAGTCGGACACCTGACTCAAAACCGCGATCGCGCGGCAAACGCATTACTCGCCATCACCGATGCTAAAATCGAGAAAAGCAATAACACGATTGTGCGAGGAGCATATAGTAAACTCCGCAACTCAGCGAAGAAACATGTGGAAGACGCAATACCAGGTTTAGCCAAGATAATTGATGACTACAGTAAATACTAAATCCGTAATCAGTAAATACCCGTTATCTCCCTATCAATAGATATGCATTAGGGTGTATTCACCTCATTGTAATCGATCGCAGGACGATCAATTACAATACAAGGAAGTTCCAA
>JBPCQW010000460.1:0-2736 GCA_050997715.1 Hassallia sp. | reverse complement strand
TATTAACTTGGGAAAAAAACAGCGTCAGGATAACAAGGTCATCAATGTTGGTTGCAGTGAAAGCGGTTAAAGCAGTAGGAATTGCTGTTACTAATTGATTCATTTACATTCATTCCTTATTTTCATTGTTACAGTTTGGGCATCTTCCCCCGAAACAGCACTTTTGTGGAAGAATCGGCTTCTCATCAGGTTCTAGATACTCATCTAGTCTCAGATCATTTCAAAACGGCAGCAGCTAAACTGGAAGGATTGGTTGCTGCAAAACCGGATATCCGTCGTTACAATCTTTTAGCATAGAAGGATTTAACAAAGGGAAATCTTCATTCTTGTTGCGATCGCTCCAGATTAAATCAGTCATTGTGAAGTATCTTGGGGCTAACGGCATTAATGTCTATAGTTCACAGATGCGATCGCTATGTGCCAATTACTCGGAATGAACTGCAATGTCCCCACGGATATTTGCTTTTCTTTTGAAGGATTTTCTGCGCGGGGAGGAAAAACTGACGACCATAGTGATGGTTGGGGGATTGCTTTCTTTGAAGGTAAAGGATGTCGGCTTTTTATCGATGCCAAACCCTCGGTTACTTCTCCAATCGCAGAGGTGGTACGATGCTATCCCATCCACTCTACCCATGTAATTGCCCATATCCGCAAAGCCACTCAAGGGGAAATTAGTTTAGAAAACTGCCATCCCTTCCGTCGGGAACTGTGGGGGAGGTATTGGGTATTTGCTCACAATGGAGATTTACCGGATTTTCATCCTCAAAGTATGGGATTTTATCACGCTGTCGGTAAAACTGATAGTGAAAGAGCGTTTTGTTTGATACTAGAAACCTTACGGCAACGTTTTCCCGAAGGTCAGCCAGACGTGAAAGAACTATATTTAGCTCTTAGGGAAATTACTGCTTTAATTTCTAATTATGGTATTTTTAATTACTTATTATCAGAGGGAGAGCATTTTTTTGCTCACTGTTCAACCAAGCTTAGTTACATTGTACGGCAAGCGCCGTTTGCAGCGGCTCACTTGATTGACCAAGATGTAACTGTAGATTTCCAAGAATTGACAACTCAGAGCGATCGCGTTGCTGTTATCGCTACTACCCCCCTCACCGACAACGAAGTTTGGACGCAAATCCAACCCGGAGAACTGCTAGTATTTCAGGACGGTTTGCCTCTAAAATTTTGATCGAAAACTCAGAAACCCGGTTTCTAACGTTTGCAATTTTCACAAATCAAATGCATTCTAGCTCTCGTTCCCAGTCTGAGAAAGAGCTACTGGGAACGAGCTATTAACTGGGAAAGTTGAGGCAGAGCCTCACCACCTGCATTCCCAGTCTAAGACTGGGAACGAGCTATTAGGTTAAACCGACAGCTTATTAGCGTCGTCCACCTTGGATTTTATCGAAAACTCCGCCATCATCAAAGAACTTCTTCTGAGCAGTAGCCCAACCACCTAGACTCTGAACAGTGTAGAGTTTGGAAATCTTGGGAAACTTACTCTGTACTTCCTTTGCGACAGCGGAGTTAACTGGTCGAAAACCGACTTTGGCAAACTCACGTTGAGCTTCAGGGGTATAAAGAAACTTAACGAAAGCTTCCGAAACCGCACGGGTATTATGCTTGTCTACGTTCTTGTCAACCACTGCTACTGGAGCATCTATAGAAATGTTAGTTTGGGGAACTACATAAAAAGGTTTAGTTTCTCCTCGTTGTGCAGCTAAGATTACTTCGTTTTCATAGTTGAGCAGAACATCTCCCTGACCTTTTTTGTAAAAAACATCACTGGCTTCTCGTGCATCTTTAGGCAATACAGCTACATTCCGATAGACCTGAGTTACAAAGTTAACAGCTTTAGCTTCATTTCCACCAGTTTGAGCGATCGCACCCCACAAAGCCAAAAAGTTCCACCTAGCACCACCAGAAGTCTTGGGGTTTGCTGTAATAACTTGTACTCCTGGTTTGGCTAAATCACTCCAAATCTGAATCTTTTTCGGATTGCCGTCACGAGTTTCCAGTGCAACTACTGAGTGAGTCACAATTGCGTTATTTGGTGCTTCTCGCTCCCAACCTGGTTTAATCAAGCCTGCTTTTTCGATTTTTGTCACATCCTGAGCAAGTGCCAAAGCGACAACATCCGCATCTAAACCGTCAATTACTGCACGCGCTTGAGAGCCAGAACCACCATAGCTCTCTCTAATCACTAGATTCTGACCTTTTTCCCGTTTCCATTTCGCCACAAACTGGGGAATAATTTTATCATAAGCAACCTTGGTGACTGCATAGGAAACCAGAGTTATTTCCACATTCTTACCGCTTTGGCTAATTAGTTGAGTTTTTTGGTTAGTAGATGCACTACCCGCTGCATAAACAGGAACCAAGACGCTTATGCCTAAGCCTGTTGCAAGTATTGCGGCAGAGGCAGGTTTTAGCCGGGGAAATAGTTTTTTAACTGTTTGAATAAATTTCTGCTGTTTGCCTGGAAAATGTGTCATGGGATACTGCTTAACTAGTCTTAAAAAAATCTACGGTAACTTGATTGAGTTAAAGTAGATTTATGTGCAATGATGAAGTTATCAGATAACACTTGAAAATGCAAGTAAATTTTATACGCCAAAATTATTCGGAAAACTCTTGTATTAAAAAGTAAAATGATTGACATTTTGCCAAATAGGGCGATCGCTATTCACTCGCTTAGAGAACTCCCAATTGAAAGAGAAAAAATTTGGAGATTATCTC
>JBPCQW010000432.1:0-8091 GCA_050997715.1 Hassallia sp. | reverse complement strand
AAAGACGGGTAAAGATTTTCTCCTATCTAATTCAAGCTGTGCAATATATGTAACTTTACTAACAAGTAATTATGCGTTGGCAAATCGGTCGTCGAAGCGAAAATGTTGAAGATCGCCGTGGATCGCGAATTTCCGCTCCTGTGGTGGGTGGGGGTATTGGAGCCGTGATCTTATCGCTCGTGGTAGCGCTTCTGGGTGGCGATCCGAGTGTAATTTGGCAACAAGATGGCGCACCGAGCGATCGCCCGACTACTGAATCACCTCGCACAACTCAAGCTCAAGATAAAATGGCTGATTTTGTGTCTGTGGTGCTGGCTGATACAGAAGACACATGGAGCAGTATATTTCGACAACAAGGGAATACCTACGTAGAACCGAAATTAGTTCTTTATTCGGACGCGGTTAAGTCTGCTTGTGGATTTGCGCGATCAGCAGTTGGTCCATTTTATTGTCCGCGAGATCAAAAAGTCTATATTGACTTGAGTTTTTACCGCGATCTAAAAAATAAATACCAAGCACCAGGAGATTTTGCCCAAGCATATGTGATTGCTCACGAAGTTGGGCATCATGTTCAAAATTTACTAGGTATTTCTGACAAAGTTCGAGGGTTGCAGAATCAAGTCGGTGAAGTAGAAGCGAATCAGCTTTCTGTACGGTTAGAATTACAAGCAGATTGTTTTGCCGGAGTTTGGGCAAATCGTGCCGAGCGATCGCGGCAAATTCTGGAAGAAGGTGACATCGAAGAAGCGCTAAATGCAGCGAGTAGCATTGGTGACGATCGCCTGCAAGAACAATCTAGAGGTTATATCGTACCAGAATCTTTTACGCACGGTTCCTCAGCTCAACGGGTTAGCTGGTTTAAGCGGGGTATCCAAACCGGCGATCCTAAGCAATGTAACACCTTTGCGAGCGCAAGTAGATAGTTAGCAATTATCTTATCAAAACTTACGCAAATTAATTAAAAAACGTTCGCCCTTGGCGTTGCCGTTCGCGGAGCGTGTCGCAGACAAGGCTACCACAGAGGCATAGAGTTCGCAGAGGAATGAGGAAGAGAGATTTTTTGCGTTAGTTCTAATTATGTCCGGTTAATCACACACATTGTAGAGACGTTCCGCTGGAACGTCTTTACAAAAGTTTTCGTTAATTTATCGACATGATATTAGTAATTTATCGAGCAACTAACAATTACCAACTAGTTGTTAAATACCTAACCTTTGGTAAACCTGCTCTAAATGTTTTAGATGCTGCTGTGGATCGAAACATTCGGCAATTTCTGCCGGCGATAATTTCTCTGTTACGCTAGGAGAATTGCTAATCAAATCGTGAAAATTGCCTTCGGGTTTATTCCAAGCTGCGTGAGCGCTTTCTTGGACAATTTTATATGCTTCTTCTCGCTTCATACCTTTTTCGATTAAAGCAAGTAGGACTTTCTGACTAAATACTACACCACCATAACAGTTGAGATTTCGCTCCATGTTCTCAGGATAAACAAGCAGGTTTTTCACCAAGTCGATGGTTTCTTTAATCATAAAATGTGTCAAAATGCAAGCATCGGGAAACATTACCCGCTCAACGGAACTGTGGGAAATGTCCCGTTCGTGCCAAAGTGCAACGTTTTCCAAAGCTGCCACAGTATGACTTCTGATAATGCGTGCCATTCCGGTTAATCGTTCCGAACGAATGGGATTACGCTTGTGCGGCATAGCTGAAGAGCCTTTTTGCCCTTTGGAGAAGAATTCTTCAACTTCGAGAACGTCTGTTCTTTGTAAGTTGCGAATTTCTACCGCAAAGCGTTCAATAGAAGCGGCGAGTAAAGCTAATTGTTGCACGTAATCGGCGTGGCGATCGCGTGAAATAACTTGAGTTGATGCGGTATCGGGTGTCAGTCCGAGTTTAGCGCATGTGAGAGCTTCCACACGCGGATCGATGTTACCATAAGTTCCCACCGCACCGGAGATTTTCCCCACAGCGATCGTTCCTTTGAGAATTTTCAAGCGTTCTTGATGGCGCAACATTTCTGCCAACCATCCAGCTAACTTAAAACCAAAAGTGATCGGTTCAGCATGAATACCGTGCGATCGTCCAGTCATCACCGTATGACGATGTTCTGTTGCCTTCTTCCGAATAGTAACAATTAAATCTTCCACACCTTGCAACAACAAATCAAGACTTGCTAGCAATTGCAAAGCTAAAGCCGTATCCAGCACATCCGAACTAGTCAAACCTAAGTGAATATAACGTCCTGCATCGCCAACATATTCATTTACGTTTGTTAAAAAAGCAATCACATCATGGCGCACTTCTGCTTCAATTTCTAGCACCCTCTTGGGGTCAAAATTCGCCTTTGCCTTAATTTCCTCAACCGCTTCTGTGGGAATGTAACCCAACTCAGCTTGAGCCTCACAAACCGCGATTTCTACTTGCAACCACGTTTTTAACTTATAAGCTTCCGTCCACAAATTGCCCATTTCCGGCAAGGTATAACGCTCAATCACAGTCCGCCACAGAGTTCAACCGTCATATTCTACAGTCTTACAGTAAAAGTTTTGAACCTCTTTTATAATATAAACTTCACAATTCAAAATATTAAATCGTATTATCCTGCTTTTTGCTCAGGTAAAGGACTACTTTTGGAATCAGATGTAATGATACTAATGCTACCATCGGCTTCTAAATACGCCTTTTTTACATCAACTAAAAACTCTATACCCTGCTGACGTAATTGGCTCATCAACTCTTCTTCTGTAATTAGTTCGCGTTCCAGATGGCGCAATATCAGACGCCCATTTTTTACAAGTAGTAAAGGTGGAGGATTAAGAAACTGTTGAAACTTGGGAATTTTGTAGCCTAACCAGTTGAGCAAATAGCTCCAAAAAATAACAGTTCCTACTAAAATGGCTCCTTCGGTAATTGATGTATAAGTGCTTGCCATCGCATTTTGGGCAGCTTCAGCAAATAATACAACCACCAGCAAATCAGTAATTCCAAGCGTTCCCATTTGTCTGCTGGGAAGAAAACGTAGTACTGTGAACAATGCCAGGTATACCAGCGAACCTCTAACAATCAGTTCCAAGACGCTCATGCTGGGGACAAAAATTGCTTGCCAATTGATTGAGAACCATCTGTGCATTATGACTATCAGGTGGGCAAACATAAATTTTTAGCCTTTAGTTATGAAAATCACTAATTTTTGTTTCTCCGTTTTAAGCGTTTGCCTTGTGTCAGTTTCCGAAATAGGCGATTAATAAAATTAGAATTTCTTTTCTTGGCAGATGGTTCTTCAGTATGCTTGGATTTCATTCCTAGATTAGCGCGAGCCTTATCAGTCATGGGGATAGCATTGTCAGCCGGGACAATTTGCGAACCGTATCTTCTAGCGTAAACTTGGGTAAACTCAGCACCGAAAAAGAGAATTTGGGCAGCATAATAAACCCAAGCAATGACAACTACCACAGAACCAGCCGCACCGTAAGTTGAACCGAAGCTGCCGTTTCCTAAATATTGCCCTAAAAGAAGCCTACCAAAGGAAAATAATAGTGAGGTGATAGCAGCTCCAATCCAAACATCACTCCAAGTAATTTTTACATCTGGTAGAACTTTGAAAATTAGCCCGAACAGCACAGTAGTGATTGCAAAACCAAGCAAGAAGTTGACTATCTGCCAAATAAAATCAATACCTGGTATCAAGTTGTTAAAGTAACCAATTAAGGCTGCCAACACTCCACTAACTACCAGCGACACGAGAAGCAAAAAGCCGATACCCAGCACCATTGCAAACGACAAAAAGCGAGTGCGAACCATGTTTTTTACAGCGCGTCCTGGTTTCGGCTGTACTTCCCAAATTGTATTTAAAGCATCTTGTAGTTCGGTAAATAAACCAGTGGCACCAAATATTAGAACTACAACACTGATGATGGAAGCGATCGCACCCTGTTTTGGTTGACTGGCATTTTTAATTGCCTCCTGAATGACTTTTGCCCCAGCTTCACCAACTAAACCTTGAATTTGTGCGAAAATTTGACCACTTGCCGCTTCTTCTCCAAATACTGCACCAGCGATCGCAATTACAATAATCAGCAACGGTGCGATCGAAAATATCGTGTAATAAGCTAACGCTGCCGATAACCGCGAGGCTTTATCATTACTCCATTCTTGAAATGTCTCTTGGAATAGTCCCAAAATTGCCTTCACATTCATCAACAAGTCTCCTTTTGCCAGTATTTAGCTTGCCTTAGACTTAATTGATACCCAATTTCCTAAACCGCCACATCTGCCAGAAGGCATTTTTCTTGCGTCCTTGAGGCAGAACTGTAGTTAAATACAATTAGACTTCGTAGAGAAAATCTCGGCAGAGCAAAGTAAAAGCCAGATTTATCTACATAATTTCTCAAATTTTCCGTAAACAGGGTAAAAATGTATGTAGATTGTAATAACCGCAATACTACTGATAACAAACATTTACAGGGTGGCTGACTACTTGACTAAATCAGTAGATATTAGTATACGAGCATAAACTTATCATGCGTATTTTAGGATTTACTCGGCGCTTTTTTCTATTCGTTACTCCTTTGATAGCTACTTCTCGCTTAGTAACCTCACCCACTCAAGCTGCTACACTAGCTTTATCTCAAGGAGAATTTTATTTAAAAAACTTCAATCTTGACCCGGAAGTAACCGCAACTGTAAATAATGCTAACACCTCAACTATTACCAAAGATGGCGAGGTATCAGCCACCAATAATACAAACATAGATTTTCTCCTGGAACCAGCAGAAGTAATTAATAAATCTTTAAGTCAAGCCTTTGGTAAAAATAAAAATTATTTAGGATTGGCAAACGCTGATGGTAAAGTTTTAGGTAACTTTTTTGTAGATGCTGGTGAATCTTTTTCTGTAGACTTTACAGCATTTTTAGACTTGGAAACATCAATAGATAAACCAGTAGCAGAGAATGCTAGAGCAAGTGCAGATATTTATTTTTTATTATTTGACACAACTGACATCGCAAATCAAGGTCTTTTAGATGATTTTTTTACTCAGTTGTTATCTGACACTACGCCGAACATTAAAAAAACTCCTTTAGACTTCTTTTCCCTTAGCGCTAATTTAAATTCTCTCAACGAAAATGATTTTATTAGCAGTCAAACAAGTCAATATTTTACTTTATCTAAACAAGATACTCAGTTTAATTTTGGTGGCAACGCAGAATTTGCCATAGCTTTGTTTGAAGGTTCTCTAAAACGCTCTTTTGCTAATCCAACAAATTTAACTTTTATCCAAGTTAGAAGAAGTCAGGTCAAAGTTTCAGTACCTGAACCATCGACTACTTCAGCTTTACTTTTTTTATGTGCCTTAGTCGCTGTTGCTACTAAAGCAAAACTGAAAAAGATTACCTCAGCGTAATTCTATAGCTTATTTACTATCGCTAAATTTATACCATTAGGTAGAGAAACGCTTTCTGCCAATAGCAGTATGACTAATGTTTTCGCTTTATGTTAAATAACTAAAGGAAAAGATGTGGTTAGTGGGATTTTATCCAACTAACGATTAATAATGCCCAATTCCTAAATAAAATATTTATGCAACTTACAAATAAAGTGGCATTGGTGACAGGAGCAGGTTCCGGCATTGCGAAGGCAGCGGCAAAATTGCTTGCTAAAGAAGGTGCTAAAGTTGCTGCATTAGGACGTACAAAGGAAGAATTAGAAGAAACTGTTGCCCAAATTAAAAGCGACAATGGCGAAGCAATTTCACTTATTGCTGATATTTCCCAACCAGAAGGAATGCAACAAGCAATTCAGCAAATTGCAGATAAGTGGGGACGTTTAGATATTGTATTTGCCAACGCCGGAATTAATGGAGTTTGGGCACCTATAGATGAATTGACACCCGAAGAATGGGACAAAACAATAAACATCAATCTCAAAGGAACTTTTTTAACAGTTAAGTATGCTGTACCTCATCTGAAAAAACAGGGTGGCTCGATTATTATTACTTCTTCTGTCAACGGGACACGCATTTTTAGTAATACTGGTTCGACTGCTTATTCTTGTTCTAAAGCCGCACAAGTTGCTTTCACAAAAATGATTGCTTTAGAACTTGCTAAACATCGTATTCGTGTTAATGTGATTTGTCCTGGGGCAATTGAAACCAATATTGATGAAAACACTGAAAGAAGAGATTTAGAGCATATCCAAGAACCAGTTGAGTTTCCTGAAGGTAAGATTCCCTTGACTGATGGCAAACCAGGAACATCTGAGCAAGTCGCACAATTAGTGTTATTTTTAGCATCAGATGCTTCTAGCCATATCAGCGGCACACCAATTTGGATTGATGGGGCAGAATCTTTGATAAAGGCTTAGAAGTAACTAAATTCTATCATGTCGGGTAAACCACACATATTGTGGAGACGTTCCGGCGGAACGTCTCTACGAAGGTTGTGGCGTTTTTATTAATATCAATTCAACGGACATGATATTACTGCATTCTATCTATTGTGCGATACTGAATTGCTTCTGCGACATGATTTGCCTTCAAGTCATCATCTGCCGCCAAATCTGCAATTGTGCGTGCTACTTTGAGAATGCGATCGCTTGCTCTTGCCGATAAGCCTAATTTATTAATTGCGGCTTCTAACAAGTTGCGGCTAGCATCATCTAATTTACACCATTTTTGAAGATGACCGCTTTGCATATGTGCATTGCAACGCAGATTTGGTTCACTTTGAAAGCGGTGTGTAGTCCTTTCCCGTGCTTGTTGCACCCTCTCCCGCACACTTGCAGATGATTCCCCTGTCGGTTGTTGGGTAATCTCCTCTGGTTTCAAGCGATTAACCGCAACTTGCAAATCAATTCGATCCATCAACGGACCCGAAAGCTTTGCCCAATATTGCTCTCTTTGTCGTGGCGAACACGTACACTGTTGGATAGTATCGCCATAATAACCGCAAGGACAAGGATTGGTACTTGCCACTAAAGTAAACTGAGCCGGAAACGTAACCGATTGCCTCGTGCGTGATATTGTGACGTAACCATCTTCCAACGGCTGACGCAGAAATTCTAAGACATCACGTTTAAATTCTGTTAACTCATCCAAGAAAAGAATGCCAAAGTGTGATAATGATATTTCTCCAGGACGGGGAAAACTACCACCACCAACTAACGAGGGACCAGAAGCTGAGTGGTGAGGACTGCGAAAAGGGCGATCGCGTACCAAAGATCCACGATTTTTTAACAACCCAGCCACCGAATGAATCTGCGTCACCTCCAAAGCTTCAGCGAAAACCAAAGGTGGTAGAATTGTCGGTAAGCGTCTAGCTAACATCGTTTTACCACTACCAGGCGGTCCGACAAAAATTAAATTGTGTCCCCCGACTGCGGCAATCTCTAAGGCACGACGCGCATGTGCCTGTCCTTTAACATCCTTCAAGTCAGCACTGCTAAACGAATCTAGAAGCTTTGCAGGCGATGTTTGTAGTGTACTATCAAACTGCACAGGTTTATAAGAACTTGGATTATTTAAAAAATGCGCCACATCAGATATATTATTAAATCCATAAACCTTCAAACCTTCAACTACAGCAGCTTCCTGTGCATTATCAGCCGGGACAACTAAACCAGCAATTCCCATCTTTTCAGCAGTCGCAGCGATGGGTAGAACACCCGCAACAGCGCGTAAACTTCCATCAAGAGAAACTTCACCTAAGAAAAGATAATCTCCCAACAACTCCGCGCTGACTTGTTCAGAAGCTGCCAAAATGCCTACACTGATAGGCAAATCAAAACAAGGACCTTCCTTGCGTAAATCAGCCGGGGTCAGATTTATGACAATCTTTCGCATCGGAAAGGCAAAACCAGCATTTTTCAAAGTTGCCTTTACTCTTTCTTTTGATTCCTGTACGGCAGCGTCGGGTAATCCTAGCACGACAATTCCCGGCAAACCCCCCGATACATCGACTTCGACACCTACTTTAACGGCATCGATGCCGACAATTGATGCACTCCAAACTCTCGCAAGCATATATTTCCTACAACGGTTATTCAGTTATGTATCAACCAGCGTTGAGGATGACCTCAATTCCATGCTGTATCTG
>JBPCQW010000427.1:0-8481 GCA_050997715.1 Hassallia sp. | reverse complement strand
ACCATCTGTAACGCGGATGACAATCTTTGGTGCTAAACACTCATCAATGATATCTTCACCAATACCCGTGCAACTTACGGCAGCATTTATTGTAGCATAATTGCCAGCAGGCATTGCAGAATCACTGACACGTCCAATCCGCTCAAAGCCTTTACCACCTGTGGAAGTGCCAACAGCTAGCCTACCGTGAGTATCTAATACTACTACGCCAATCGTACCGCGTCGGGCGGTGCTAGTTTCCACCAGTTCCGGTTCTGCCACTACACCAGCCATTGTTCTTTTAAAATTATCCTGTCGTTCCTGCATCCACTCTTGCAACCGCAACTCAGTTAAAGCGTTGTAACTGGGAATTTGCATTTCCCGCGCTAATTCAGCAGAGCCGTAATCTGACAGCACTCGGTCGGGTGAATTTTGTAAAAATTGCGCTAATTCAATCGGATTTTGCACCCGCGAAACATTAATCACACCACTAAAGCTTTGCGTTGTCCCATCCATCAAAGAAGCACTCATGCGGATTTGACCGTCAGATTGCAATACCGAACCAGTACCAGAATTAAAGCGGGGGTCATCTTCCAACATTTGACAACCCCGCACTACCGCTTCAGAAGCTCTTGCACCAGAAAGTAAAAGAGAATAAACTTCTTCTACTACTTTATAGAGCGATCGCCGCACTATCTCTACTCCTTCTTTACCGTGGAGAGAACTCCCAGCTCCTCCATGAATAATTAATTTAGGTTGCATATGTAACTTCATTTATACCTTTGCGCTATTTGCGTCTAATACTAAGTTGCCTTTAACCGGGGGGATGGGGAGACTCCTTGGAGATAGGCAGAGGTGGGGAAAGAAGATATTACTCTCCTTGTCCCCTGTCCCCCTGTCCCCCTGTCCCCTTGTCCCCATTCCCTATTCCCCAGTTGTTTTAGCCTCAGAACGATGACGACGACAACGTTCTGAACAATATTTCACTTCGTCCCAGCAATCTTCCCATTTTTTGCGCCATGTGAAGGGACGTTGACATACCGGACAGATTTTTGTAGGTAAATCTGATTTAGAACGAGTGCGTGCCATATCAAACGGTGCAGATTTGAGTTAAATGTTAGAGACAGACGGAAGACAATTATAACCAGAATGCTACAACGGTTGAATACTTTTTGCGAATAAAGGTGGGGTCATTCCCCTCCTAGACTTTGAGCCTGTCTGCTGCCTCTATATTTAATCAACTCGGCGGGTCTACTAAGGAAAAATTCCCTTTATTTAAGATGAATAGAGGAATTTATAGAAGTCTATAAAAACTTCTTTTGCCGTCGGTAAACAAAGAAATGTAATGGGTTATACCCCTCAAAATTTAACAAGGATTTTTATGTAGTTTGTCAAACTAATCAATCAGAGTTAATAGTTATAAACACTGATTCAGTCTTGCTTGGCAATTTCATCTTGAAATGTGCAAGTTAATATGATCAATCATTGCCACAAACTAGAGGCAACAATAAACGGCTGACTACTCGATTATCTGGTAATTGATAAATGTGCAATTCTCCGCCTAGTTTTTGCATCAGTTTTTGGCAGATCAGCAGGTGCAAACCTGGTGGTTGATTGAGGCTTGAGAAAGCAAGCAAATCTTTGGGTGTATCTGGGTGTAGTTCTTGAACTAGCTGTGCGTCAATGATGCCATTATCTGTGATTGATACTTCTAAGAAGCGCTCATCTAAACGGCGACACCAAATATCAATTCTGCTATTTGTTGGAGAACGATGACATGCTCCGAGCAACAATTCATGCAGAATTAATTCAATTTTCACGATGTCGCCAGCGATCGCTATTGTGGTTTTTCCTGTAGACTGAAGCAAACCGCTTTGCTCTAAGTCTGGATCATCAACAGATTGCCCTAAACCATGCACAGCTACCCAGAGCCTTTGTTGTTTAATTAAATTATCAATTCGTTCGAGCGATCGCTTAAACAAACTAGCTATTGGCATTATTTCACAGCTATAAAGCAACTGCCACTGCTCTAGCTTTAACAATCCTGTCATTGAAGCAGTTGTATGATCTAATTGTCGTAGCAGTTGCTGACAAAGCATTTGAGCCAGTTCAGTCGCGGGAATACCCAAATCATGAATTTGACCGAGTAACAACGTTGTCGTTCTTTGAATGTCTTCTAAACGACGATGTTTGTACCAATTGAGTTGTTGTAATTCCTTCGTTGTCGATTCAAGACTTTTAGTAATTTGCAACCATCGCCGCGACCAAGCTACTTGACAAATTAATGTTTCTGTGGTGATTAGACTTTGTTCTGACCAGCGACGTTCTGAATTGTCTGCCATCAACACTACACCTGTAGGTTGATAATCAGGACTGGTACGTAATGCCATCACCAAAATTTGACCGATGTCGATACCATTCAACCATTTCTTAGTATCAGGTGGTAAATCATCGACGGTGAGAGTCAACAAACCATCTCTAGCTAGCGCCCATTGAATCAAAACTTCTGCTTGAATTGGGATAGGTGCATCAACAGCGATCGCAAACCGATTATCAGCAATCACTATCGGTATAATTTGTGCTACATGCTGACCGGGCGACCAAGATAAAAGTATCGCCAAGGGACAGCCGAGAAGAGATGCGATTTGTTTTATGGCTGTACGTTCTAGATGCTTTTCTTCTACTTCGGCTGTGGCGTGTGCCTGTTGCGTAATCCGAAAACATTGCTGAAATATTTGTAAAATTTGTTGCTGTTGCTGGGTATTTGAGTGTAACTGCCACTGACGGACAATCACACCAATTTGTTGAGCGACAATTTGCAAAAGCTCTTTTTCTAAAGTTGTCCAAGCACGGTTGACTTCGTGAGCAATTATTAAAAGCGCTTCTGGTGCATGACCAGCAGTACAATTACTAATTAAAAGCGATCGCACGCCATTTTCTAACAACGGAGAACGCCAGTTAAAAAATCGCAAATCTTCCTCAAAGTTTTCTATACCCACTGTTACCGTAGCACGTTGCAAAAGCTGTAAATCAACTTCTTTGAGAGCATCAAGAGTAAATGTTAAAGATCCGCGATTAGCAAGCTGGCTTTGATAAATAAATTGATAATTATTTTGGTCTGGGTTGTATTGTAATAGTAAAAACCGTGTTGCCCCTAAGCGCTGCAAAACTTTTGCGGCACAGTTACTTAAAATTTCTTCAACATCATGATTACTATAAATAGCTTGGGCAACTTGGCTAGTTAGTTGAGAATCTTGTTGAACTTTATTGATGGTACTTTCCATGCTTTGGGTAGGAGCAACTAGGGAAATTAACCCAGCAGCACTTTTGAGGAAATTTGTCTCAGCTTCTGTCCAAATTCGTGCTTCATTAGCTTCCACCGTTAAAAAGCCAAGCAAATCTTTTTGCCAGATTATAGGAGCTGCCAAAAGCGATCGCACTCGCAGTCGTTGTAGCAGCTTTGCGGTAAAATTACTTTTGAGAGAACTACGTGCTTCGCCAATTGAGACAATTTGATTGACCGACAAAGCATAATAAAAATCGCTCATTTCCTGTACCGTAATTCCCGCAGCTTGCTGATTGCTGGTATCGCTAATGCTCTTTGATTGATTGCTCACCCGTCGCCAAAAATAGCGTCCTTCTCGCTCAAACCAGTAAATATTGGTGCGGGTGGGAGAAACAAATTGATGAGTCGCTTGCACTACTGCTTCTAACCTTGGCTCTAAGTTATTTAAAGTTTGTACTCGCTCCAACAATTTAATCAAAGGCTCGTCAAGACGCTTAATTTGCTGATGCTGCAAATTAATCTCACTTTGATACAGTTTTGCCCCCAGTTCCCCTAAAACTATTGATAGCCTTGGTTTGTCTTCCCCACCCAGAAAGTAACCCCAACGTTCTGAACCCAGCAACACCACACCCAAACAACGGTCTTTATAACGAATTGGCAAAAAAATTGTTCCCTGGATGTTGTATTTTCCTGCCACTTGCTGCCATTCCTCCGCTCTATTTTCGGCTCGCAAATCGGTTACACCCAAAGGACGCTGTTCAATCACCACTTGCTCTAATAAATCTCCTGGACTAAGAACCACGCGCTGTTGTAACAAAGTCGTGTCATTACCTGGTGTGAAGCCCCCTTTGCCAAACAATATATGATTAAGTCTGTCATAAAGAGCAATCCAAATCAATTTATAATCAAATTGCTCTTTCAGATAAAAAATAATAGTTTCAATCAAAACGCCAACATTATCTTCTTCCCTAAGGCTTTGGAGAATGCTTACCAAGGAAAAGATTTGTGATTCGGCAGCTATAGGTTTTTGGTTCTGCGCCATCTGAATTATGAGTCAACATAGCTAGTAATATATAGAGTGCCCAAAAATGCATCTAGACTAATAGATTTTGGAATTTGTATTTTGAACCGCAGATGCACCGAGATAAACGCAGATAATTAATAATTCTTTCAATATTATCCGCGTTTATCTATGGTTGCAATTTTGAAATTAGGAATTAAGTGAAGTTGGATATTTATCAAGTTGCTTTTCGACCTCTTTTATTTAATCTGGTAAAAGCAGATCCAGAGTGGTTACATTCCACAACGATTCGCAGTTTTAAATGGCTATCGCAAACAAGCAATAATCCACCCGCTAGTTGGATACATCACCGCTTACAGCAGTCTTTTTGTCTTGAGGATGCACGTTTAGAACAAAATCTATTTGGGCTAAACTTCCCAAATCCTCTTGGGTTAGCTGCTGGATTTGACAAGGATGGAGTTGCTGCTTCTATTTGGTCGAGTTTGGGTTTTGGCTTTGCCGAATTAGGAACTGTCACTTACCACCCACAGCCGGGAAATCCCCGTCCCAGGTTGTTTCGTTTGCCATTAGACAAAGCTGCTCTTAACCGCATGGGTTTTAATAATAGTGGTGCGGCTGCGATGGCAAAACTTTTGGCAGAAAGCCAGCAGAATTTAATATCAATACCAATAGGTGTAAATTTGGGTAAATCTAAGGTGACACCTTTAGAAGAAGCCGCAATCGATTATCTCAACAGTTTTCGCTTACTTAAAGATTGTGGAGATTATTTTGTAGTTAATGTGTCTTCGCCAAATACGCCAGGGTTGCGATCGCTTCAAGATCGAGACATGCTTAGTTCTATTTTGGATCTCTTGCAAAAAGAAAACATTTCACAAAAACCTATTTTTGTCAAGATAGCACCAGATTTAGAATGGGAAGCGATCGCGGACATAGTTTCCCTTGCTCAGATATACCAACTGGCGGGGATTATTGCCACTAATACCACCATCCGCCGCGATCAACTAAAAACGCTGGTTATTGACCAAATCGGCAAATCTGTCACAGAAGAAGCTGGTGGAATTAGTGGTGCCCCATTACGCGATCGCTCCACAGAAATAATTCGGTTTATTGCCGCGCAAACCCAAGGGAAAATGCCGATAATCGGCGTTGGTGGCATCTTTTGCCCAGAAGATGCCTGGGACAAAATTACTGCTGGCGCTAGCCTCATCCAGGTTTACACAGGCTGGATTTACGAAGGTCCGATGATAGTACGCCGTATTCTTCAAGGCTTGCTTTCCAAATTAGAACAAAATGGATTGAATTCCATATCCGAAGCCGTGGGTTTACAAGTAAAAAGTAAAAAGTGAGCCAGCGCGGTCTTCTCCCTTTGGGAGAGGCTAACGCCAAGGGGAGGCAGTGCGGTGGACGGGTTCCCCGGCATAAAGCACCTGCCGTGGTTTCCCCCATGAGCGACTGGCGAACTCCGAAGGAGTAAAAAGATTAAAGTGAGGTTTCTTCTTTTTACCTTTTACCTTTTGCCTTCCTCCTCCAACGGGAAAAACTCCTTAGCTGTACGCGAAAAACTCCAAGCAATCCCATCCGGATCTCTGCTGCGACTCCATTCAGAAAAATCTGGATCGTTTCGTCGTTTATATACCGTGCTGGAATAAACATTTAGCCGTTTAGCCAGTTCCGATTGAATAAGAGAGCCAAAAACTAACTGTTTGTCCAGAGGTTTTTTGACCTCCTCTGTGGTTGTCTGTGTCAATGATTCAGCTTTTGGTTCTTCCTCCTGTTGCTGAGTTAACGGTGCTGCCAGTAATTGTGCATTAATGGCAACAGGTAAAGATGCAAGTTCTTTGATTGGCTCACTACTGTCAAGTATGCTGCCGAGAATGCTACCACTGATGAAATGGTAGACCGGACTGCTGTCTTCATTTAGGATGCTAGCGCCAAATTCCGTGGCTTTAGTATCTAGATAACGTTTTGCCGTTTGCCCAGAAAAATTGCCCTTCATTGCCAAATCCATTGGCGTAATCCTGCCCTGGCTTTCCCGAATCATTTTATTGAAAATCGGGTTAACATCCTGACACCACTTTTGCCATTTATAGCGCTGCCAAAGATTAAAACCAGCTACCAGCAGAATTCCACCCAGCAAAACTCGCCAGGTGGTAACCAGGAAAATAATTAAAAAAGAGATTGGCAAAAGTAGAGCGAGAAAAGCCTTCCCGCCGCTTTCTATAGATTTTTCACTCATGCCGATTTGCCCACTGACTTTTTGGGAAATAATATTATCTTGGCAAAAATCGGCACGTTTGTTTGTAGCGTTTGGCAAAATGTAGCAAATTTGCCGACAAAAAGGAAAAGGAAACGGGGAAAGAAAACATAATGAGTAATTACAACGGCTCTTTTTCCTTACCTTTTCCCTTTACCCCTCTTTCTCTTTAATCTTTTCCCCTGATTAAATTCTTCCACTCCTACTAAGGGCAACGGGGATGAATGCCACCTTGAGTACAAATGTAAGCCAGTTGCTTGGGATCTAAATTTTTGACTTGAGTAAAATCAACTCCCTGTACTACAGCAGATTGTGCCCCCATTGCTGGGGTTTGGACAAATTCATCTGCTGGATCTTGTTTGCTAGGAGCAAGAATTGTCCCCTGAAAATCAGCACCAGCCAAATTTGCTCCCCGTAAATCTGCAAGGCTCAAGTCGGCATTTCGCAAATTCACTTTTTGCATCTGAGCCGATCGCAATATAGCACCAGTCAGGCGAGTCGCACTTAAGTTAGCATCACTCAGATTGGCGCGATCCAAATAAGCTCCTGATAAATCCGATCCTTGCCAATTAGTTTTGCTTAAATTGGCAAAAGATAATTGCGTGCCAATCGCAATCACCCGACTGAGACTGGCAGCATACAAATTCGCTTCGTTTAATTTCGCTTCGCCTAAATCAGCCCCTGTCAAGCTAGCATTTTCCAAAACTGCACCTCGCAGATCGGCTCCCACTAACTGAGCGCTGCCAAGTTTAGCACCAACCAAACGCGCATTGGATAAATTAGCTCTGTTGAGGGTAGCACGTCTCAAATCGGTACCGATCATCAAAACGCGGCTGAGGTTTGCATCAGTGAGATTGGCTTGTTTGATTTCGGCACCACTCAAGTCAGCTATTGAATCGTCGTAAGTATCCCAACGTCCATCTTCACCTGCACCTCGGAAACGACTACTTTTAAAACTCGCAGAATTCAGATTTGCGAATTTGAAATTAATTCCCGATAAATCAACATTGTTTAATACCAAGTTGAAGGTGGAACTATTCCCAGGTCCGCTTTGTCCCAATTGCGTACGACTCAGATCGAGGCTGTCGATTCGACTGCTGTTGACAGCTAAAATCTTGTTAATCGCTCGCTGATTGATATGTAACTTTGTTTGTCGCATTTCTCCATCTTGGGGTGAGTTGCTGTTAGCATTCATCTCACCAGCAAGAAACTGATTCATGCGTTTTAAATCGGGGATGGCTTCGGGACCGATATTTACCAAGGCTTGTTGAATCGTATCAAGTAAAATGGGGTTGGTTTCTTTAGCCAACAGACTCACCAAAAATTCCATTGCCTGCGGGTTATTCAGAGTACCCATTGCCAAAATTGCACTTCGGCGTTCTTCATCGCTAGCGGTGGAGTTGGGAGTTAACTGTTTTTCGAGTGCGAGAAACTGTTGTCTTTTACCTTGATCGGCTTCGCGATTGGTTTGCTGAGTTTGGATATAAACTTGAGTGCCTACTAAAGTTCCTAATACGGCAACCATGCTGATAAGTGCTACCCCAAATAAAGGCAGACTGGGGTTTTGCCGCATCCGTCCCCAGAGGTTAGGCTGATCAACATATTCTAAGGCGATCGCACCTTCCTCATCTTCTGTCAAGCTGGGCTGATAATTATTAGGTAACACTGGGGGTGTAAAGGGGCGATTAGCATTTATAGTGTAAGTACCCGCCAAGCGGTCGTGTAATGCCCGCCTACGCCCCTGCTTCGACGGTAAACCCATTCCTTCTGCCAACCAGAGCAAAGCAACTAATCCCGTAAAAGCACTTAAATTAGGAAATAATAAGCTGTATCTCCATACCAAGTAAGCTATGGACATCGGCACAGTCCAACGACCAATTCCTTCTCGCACTAAAACTGCCCCGAAACCAGGAGGTGCGCCTTTCTCGTTCACAACCCGAA
>JBPCQW010000419.1:0-5949 GCA_050997715.1 Hassallia sp. | reverse complement strand
GGTATTTACGAAGAGTGTTGCCGCATTCTTTGGGAAGAAGTTGATTATCTCAATGAAGGTCGCAATGCCGATACTTTTCGCCGCAATTTTCGCAGCTACGATTGGGTGAAAGTGCCGCGAGTTTACTGGCGCTATGCTTCGCCGCGAGTGTTGACTCTAGAGTATCTCCCAGGTATTAAAATAAGTCAATACGAAGCTTTAGAAGCGGCAGGTATAGACCGCAAAGCTGTGGCACGTCAAGGGGCTGAAGCTTATCTACACCAGTTGCTTGATAATGGCTTTTTTCACGCCGATCCTCACCCTGGCAATATTGCTGTCAGTCCCGATGGTTCTTTGATATTCTACGATTTTGGGATGATGGGGCGAATTAAGTCCAACATTCGTGATGGACTGATGGAAACATTGTTTGGGATTGCTTCTAAAGATGGCGATCGCGTTGTTAAGTCTCTCATCGATTTGGGCGCATTAGCACCAGTGGATGATATGGGACCTGTGCGGCGGAGTGTCCAGTATATGCTGGATCATTTCATGGATCAGCCCTTTGAGAATCAGTCTGTGGCGTCAATTAGTGACGATCTTTACGAAATAGCTTACGATCAGCCATTTAGATTTCCCGCAACTTTCACTTTTGTGATGCGAGCTTTCTCTACTTTAGAGGGAGTCGGAAAGGGTTTAGACCCCGACTTTAACTTTATGGAAGTTGCCAAACCATACGCAATGCAGCTTATGACTAATATGAATGGTTCTGAAGGCAATAGTTTTCTCAATGAATTAAGTCGGCAAGCAGCTCAAGTCAGTAGTACCGCATTGGGACTACCACGTAGATTAGAAGATACACTAGAGAAACTAGAACGGGGAGATGTACGCGTCCGCGTGCGATCGCCTGAAACAGATCGCCTGCTGCGCCGACAAAGCAATATTCAGATAGGAATAAGCTATGCTCTGATTATCAGTGGATTTACTGTTTCTGCTACGATTCTCTTAGTGAATCATTATGTATGGTTAGCACTGCTTCCTGGTTTAATTGCTGGCGGAGTCTCAGTAGTGCTGATTCGCCTGCTTTTACGCCTCGACCGTAATGACCGTATGTATTAATTGTTGCAAAATTTTATGAAACTTAACTTTACCGGTGTTAGTGACCCCGGACTTATTCGTTCTAATAACCAGGATGCTTACTATATTGACCCAGAAGGGCGATTTTTCGTCGTTGCTGACGGTATGGGTGGTCATGCGGGAGGCGAAGAAGCAAGTCGCATTGCAACTGGGGAAATTAAGGCATATTTGTCAGCAAATTGGGATTCTTCTAAGCCTTGCGCTCAATTGTTAGAAGAAGCTTTAAATCAAGCAAATGATGCTATTTTACACGATCAGCAAGATCACCAAGAACGCGCTGACATGGGGACAACGGTTGTAGCGGTGATTTTTCGCGATGGAGAACCACCTTGGGCAGCTCACGTTGGCGATTCAAGATTGTACCGCTTTCGTGATTCCCAATTAGCTCAGATAACTGAAGATCATACCTGGGTAGCACGGGCGATTAAAGTTGGTGATATCACTCAAGATGAAGCTCGCACTCATCCCTTCCGTCATGTGTTATCCCGGTGCTTGGGGCGTGAAGACTTGCATCAAGTTGATGTGAGACAATTGGATATTCAATCAGGCGATCGCTTGCTTTTGTGCAGTGACGGTCTGACAGAAGAACTTATCGATGAAAAAATTGCTTATTTCCTCCAAGAAAGCCCTTTAATTGACAAAGCTGCGATCGCTTTAGTTGAAGCGGCAAAAGAGCAAGGCGGACACGATAATATCACCATTGTCATCGTCGCACTCGATTAAGCTGGGGAGTAGGGAGTAGGGATTGGGGACTAGGGATGAGAAATTAGGCATTAAAGATTGGCGAACCGGGGAATAATCTTTCTTACCCAGTCCCCAGTTCCCAGTCCCCAGTACATATACTCACCATTTTGTTCAGCTTGAGCTTTTTTTTTCTTTACAATTTGATACAAATAAAATTAGCCTTTGGATTAACTTCAGAGGCTAATTTTATATATTTTGGTGAATTGACATCTTGCACATTGCCTGGTATTGCGAATATAATTCCCGATTAAAGCCTTTAATCTTCCCGTTTCCCAGGACGAAAAAAGGTAATTATATCATTGCCAGCTGTAAACCTCTGAATATTTCCGAAATCTGCTTCAACAGACTTGAGTTATATATCAGTAGGTTTAGATACAAGATAAATCATCCCAAAAATACCTAACTTGGTATATGGGCAATCTGTCAAACAATTGTTATCTTTTTTAATATGAAGGAACAAATGCACGACAGTTTGATGTCCATCTACTAACCGTCTAGGGCTTCTGTAAACGACATAACCTGTATTCGTTGTCTTTTGGAGTTAATTATGAGTCAGCCAATCGAATTATCCCTCGAACAGCAATTCAACATCCGCTCATTTGCAAGTCAAGTGCAGCATATGAGCCACGAACAAGCTCAAGACTTTTTGGTTAAGCTTTACGAACAGATGGTTGTGCGTGAAGCTACTTATAAAGAGCTTCTCAAGCACCAGTGGGGCTTAGATTCCGGTTCCGCTATGGCATAGAGTAGTTCTCGTGTCGCAGTGGGCGACCTCCTTCTCTTGCTCGGTTCCAAGGAGGAAAAAAGCTGGGGATGTTTGGGGCGTCAACTCGAAAAAAGCAATTCAAATTACACAATTAAAAGAGCGAAAACTCAACCAGAAAACTATTATAACTACATACTTGATGTGGTTTCAACTGATTGTAGTTTTTAGATTAGCAATGCATGTGCATTAAACAAATTAATGACATTTGTTTTGCAGCGCCCATAGTCAAAATTACACGTTTTTACTTGCATTCATTCGCTGGATTTTCAAAGATAGCAAATGTTGCGTAGATCCAACCACACTTTGCGTTAATTGATTTTTCACTTCACTATTTATATTTTGTATAACGATATCTTGCAAGTTACATATTTTATTAACAAAAATTAATATTAATTCAGATTCAAACTTAGTCGCAAAGGTCGAAGGGAGAATCTGTATCAATCAGTTTGAGCTTTCCCAGAATTTGGGGCTTAATTTTTTCATACTCGTTTTTGAGTAAATTTTTACTAATTTGCGGATCTACAGACGACATGAGTGTGCTGCTAATTGTTAGCCATTGTTGAAGTCGTTGACGTTGTGCGGGGGCAATGCTTGAAAGTTGGATATGAGTACAATTATGGGGAGCCTCTCGTGGGAAAAATAAAAGCCGATAATGACCTGTATAGCCCAGTAAGCGGGTCATTTCTTGACCAATATTTGTTTTGAGGTCGAGATAATAAGGCAGCCATTTAGCACCATGTTTGCGGTTGTAAATGACGGTAATCCACAGCAGCATCGGGTGGGGAGAAATGATAAAAAGAAATTGATTGTAACGAGTGCAGATTAAGCGCTTTTCAATTTCCTGTTTGGGTAACATCACCCACAGAGCCGGACAAATATTACCATTGACATGGATGGGTTGGGGAAAAACAATATCGGCGATCGGTTTATTTTGGGGCCAAGAAGTGACGCTAGCCAGTTCATCAGTTGAGAAGGATGAGCGCGAATCTACCTTAGTCTTCGGCTCCAAAGAAGCTGGAACGGTAAGCGTTTTAGTTGAAGCTTGAACTGGAGCTTGCTGAATGCCAATGGTGTAACTTTGTTCTAGGGATGCCAAAACCTTGAGGATTTCACTGATATTTTGAGGACGTGAATTAACTGTTTTGGCTAGACAACTCATAATCAAATTCTCTAATTCCTTTGGTACTAAGTCTTTGGGCACAAATTCACTGAAAGAACGCGGTTGTTGATAGTGATGTACTTTATACCATGCTCCAAAAGAGTGGGTTGGTGCGACTAAAGGCACTTTGCCCGTGAGCATTTCAAACATCATTACACCCAAACTATAAATATCTGAGCGGTTGTCAAGTTCTTTGCCCTCCATTTGTTCTGGAGAAGAATAAGCCAGCGTACCTAAATAGTAGTTAGTATGATTACTATCTGACTGTAATAACTTAGCAATCCCAAAATCGAGAATCTTGACTAACTCGCCAAAACTAGGGTCACTAATCACCACCATGTTGCTGGGCTTAATATCCCGGTGGATAATTGGGCAGACTTTACCATCAACTAAAATGCCATCATGAGCGCACTGCAACCCCAAGCAGATTTGCCGCACCATACTTAAGAAACTTGCTAAAGTTATCTGTTGGTTGCGGATGACATGGCTCAAGTTTTTTCCTTGCAGGTATTCCATAACGTAGAACGGGGTGGCATTCTCATCTACGCCATAGTCCATAACGCGAACAATGTGGATGCTTTTTTGCCCAACTAAGGCACAAGTTTTTGCTTCTCGCTCAAAGCGATCTTGCAATCCCATCTTTTCATTTTGAATTGATAAAGCGAGAAATTTAACGGCTACAGATACCCCTCCCAACAATACGTCTTTAGCACGATAAACTCGACCCATCGCTCCAGTACCAATTAACTCCTGAAGGTGGTAACGTTTGCCCAAGTAACGACCAATGTAGGGGTCTGACATATAAATTAGACTTTAATAAAACGACAATCGGGTGTAATACCTATCCGTTAGATTAGTAAGTCTACGGATTTGAAAGTTGAATCAAAAAAAACGATTAGTATATTTACTTTGATATTGAATACTATTCCGGACTTTGATTCTAATTTATTTTGCCCAATTTTTACCCAATAATTATTAATCATTAGGGATTTTTGGTTGTTATCCCTATGCTTGTCAGTATCGGCAAGAAAAAGAGACAAATGTAACTAGTACCGCAAAATCATTTTGCTCAAAGCTACTAAATTACTTCTTGAAAGCTATTGTAGCGATCGCTTGGAAGCGTAAATCTCTTTATTTTGCCCAGTAATCAGGCGGCGTAATATACCTTTTTGTCAGTTAAAATCAAGATAACCTTTGAGGTAAACAATAGAAATGAATTTATCTCTTTTGACATCTCCAAGCAAAAAGCCGTCTCAATTTAGTTACGATGTGCTAATTGAAAATCAAGAAGATGGTAGGGTTCTTGCGACGGTAATAGGTTTACCAGATTGTCAAGCCATAGGTGCTACTAAAGAAGAAGCTTTAACAAGTTTATATGAGCGTTTGACTGAGCGTTTAGCTAAAGCCGAAATCGTCTCTATCAAAATCGAACCTCCGAAAGCTGAACATCCTTGGATGAAATTTGCTGGTATGTATAAAGATAATCCGCTTTTTGATGAGGTGCAGGCTTATATAGAAGCCGATCGCCGTAAACTTGATGCGGAAATGGATGAATATTACCAGCAACTCGATGCAGAGGAAAAAGTTAAGTGATGTGGATACTTGATACCGATCATCTGACGCTTTTTCAAAACGATCATCCACTTATAAAGCAGCGTATAAACCAAATTAATCCAGAAAATATTGCTGTAACAGTTGTTACATTTGAAGAACAAATGCGAGGATGGCTGAACGCTATCAATCAATCTTCCCAATCTGAGCGAGTGATATGGGCTTACAAAGGATTATCGGATGGAATAAAATACTTTAACAATGTTAAGTTGCTTGATTTCACCCAGGATGCTTACAGTTGTTATCAAAATTTAGTTCGTCAAAAAATCCGTGTTGGTACGCGAGATTTACGAATTGCCGCGATCGCTCTTTCAGTTGATGGTATCGTAGTTACACGCAATCACAAGGATTTTGGGCGAGTTCCTAATTTAAAAATTGAAGATTGGACGATAGGTTAATATTCTTAGCTTAAGGTGTCGCTAGGTTATTTAATTCAGCATCAGAACATTCAGCGGTGTGTTTGTTGCTCCCCAATATTCTTCAGCAGAGCGCAAAATGTCCAGTGCTATCTGCCATTGAGTAGAATCAGCCTGCGCGAAGATATCAGGGCGATCGT
>JBPCQW010000397.1:0-5187 GCA_050997715.1 Hassallia sp. | reverse complement strand
GACATGATATGAGACACTCTTACGGCACAATACACTTAACCTGATTAGAACCCACACCTTCAGAACTAGAAGAAGAAGCAATCAGCGTAACTTCCCCTTTTTTCTCATCAAACACCCACCCAGTAGCAGGTATAATCGCCACACCCTCAGAAGTTTTGGGAACTGATGGCGTAACACGAGAATTAGTTGAAACAGGTAACGCTGTCAACCGAGTATCTGACCACACCACATCACTAGTGAGGAAGTCATCAGGACTAGGGGGTAAACCACCGCGTCCAGTAACAGTAAACTCGCTACCCCCTTTACCAAAAGCGGAACAGCTTTGAGCCACTAATCCTGATGTATTAACTACATTTGTTGGTAGATTAATAAACCCACGACTGGGGTCAATCTCAAGTGTATTTATATCGACAACCCCATTAATTCCTCCACCTGTTGAAGATGCTGTAATATCACTTTGGGGAGTGGGTTGTTGCCGTGGCTGGATGCCAAAAATACCTTGAGCGTTGATTTTGACAATACCTCCATTACCTGAGAAAGTATTTGCCGTAATATCGCTGTTTTCTTGTTGCACAGCAACAATAAAGCCTGTATCAATATTAATATTGCCACCATTACCACCACCTGTTTGTAGCGTACCTGCACTTGTCGAGATTTGACTCTGATTACGCAGTAGTAATAAATTTCGTGGCTCTAGGGTGATACTGCCACCATTTCCAGAAGTTGCTTGTCCTTCAATGTTACCTTGATCTAGAAAAATAGAACCCGCCTGCACGTTAATACCGCCTGCCTCACCCAATTGCGTACTACTGCCACTAGAGGGAGGAATAGAAGATACTGAGATCCTAGACCGCGCGCCCACTCTTAAGGCTCTATCAATTTGCAGATTTACGTTACCACCATTTCCACTACCAGTCGTTTGACTACTGATCAGACTATTATTTCTTAACTCGGCTGAGTTGGCAATCACTTTAACTTCTCCGGCATTGCCACTCCCAGAGGTATTGCTAATAATGTCGGTGTTATTCTGTAGTAGAGAATCTGTTGTGAAATTAATACTTCCCGCATTTCCACTGGCAAAAGTGTTTGCAAAAATACCACCTCCTGTATTGATCTCAGCACGCTTAACTTTAATGTCAATTTCCCCACCGTTACCACTGCCAGAGGTTTCGCTACTAATTCCTGCATTTTGCGTGAAGAGTGAGTTGGCATTAAGAGTGAGTCTTCCAGCATCTCCCTGACTCGTAGTACGAACAGTAAGTCCTCCTCCATTTTTTAAGACAACAGAGTCGGCATTGAGAACGATTGTTCCACCGGGATTGCCTGTCCCTCTATTGAGGCTGCCCAAACCGCTAGCTTCACCATTGATATCATTACTGAACAAAACTGACTGGGCTGTAACGTTAACTTGTCCTGGATTCCCTTTAGCACCGTCTAAAGTACTTGTACTGATATTACTGCCATTTGTCAGTGTTAGGGAATTAGCTTTTAGCGTAATGTCTCCCGCAGATCCTCGGCCACCTGTTTCACTACTAATTAAGACACGGTTATTGGAGGAAACAGTATCTGCGATGATGTCGATGCGTCCAGCATTGCCTGTGTTGTCGATAGACCTAACTTCGCCTACGCTTCTCTGTATTCCAGTATCACTACGCACTCCACTATTATCTTCAATTGTAAATGAGCCTGTTCGGATGGCGATCGCTCCCGCATTGCCTTGACCTGTGGTGCTGTTATTAATGTTGCTGCTGTTGCTGATTTTCAGAGAACCAGAAGTGAGATTAATTTTTCCTGCTTGTCCACTGTTAGCAGTTGAACGAATACCACTTCTGTTCAGTGAAATCGTGCCCGCAGCATTAATATTGATTTCTCCAGCATTACCAGTTCCCGAACTATTGCTGCCAATCCCTGTATTTTCCATTAAGAGTGAGTTAGTAGTAAGGTGAAGTTGACCTGCGTTTCCTTCACCTGTAGTGTCTACGCCAATTCCCCCACCGTTTTTCAATTGAATGGTGTCAGCCTTGAGAATAAGCTGTCCCCCATTACCCCTGCCACTAGTATTATTACTTATACCAGCTTGTTCCACCTCAATAGTCTTAGAGTTAATAGTCACATTTCCTGCATTACCACTTGCAGAATTGCCAACTTCGTTGGATATCCCACCGTTTCTAAGTGCAAGTGAGTTGGTGTTAATGTCGATGTTTCCCGATCTCCCATTGCCACTGGTTGTGTTATTAATTACGCCTCCAGTGATGGTAAGGGAGTCGGCTTTGATGGCGAGTGATCCTCCAGTGCCATTATCAGTAGCATTTGTGGTGCTTATTATACTTCCACCTGGTAGAAATGAGAGTGAGTTAGCATTCACAGAGATTAACCCCCCAGTGCCACTGCTGCTCGTGTTACTGTTGAGACGTCCACCTGATTGAAGTGTAAATGAGTTCGCGTTAACGGAGACTGACCCGCCATTTCCTTGACTGCTAGCGTTGCTGTTTATACTTGCTCCTGATTGAAGTGTGAGCGAGTCAGTCTGAATAGCGACCGAGCCACCATTGCCAATGTTACTCGTGCTGGTAGTAATGTCTCCTCCACTATCTGAGGTGAAATTACTAGTACTAATAGAGACTGCGCCGCCGTTGCCATTGCCACTTGTGTTTGTGTTGATACGTCCACCCTGTAGCGCCAGCGAGTTAGCGTTGATGGAGATTAACCCGCCATTGCCATTGCCGCTTGTGTTGCTGTTTATACTACTATTATTTGTGATCGATACATTAGGAGCATTGATGGTGATCGGAGTAGCGACGCCTGCGGTATTGTTGCTATTTATCGTTGAGTTTTCTAGAGAGAAAGAACCTGTTGCGTTTGCCGTGAATGTTCCTCTCTGAATATCAATATTACCACCGTTGATGCTCACACTCCCATTGCTGCCAACTTGATCTGCAAGCAGTTTCACATCTCCAGCTGATTGGATATTGGGGTTTGTGAGGCGAATATTGTTGGCAGTGATCGTGATAGGTTCTGCCGGGCTCCCACTGTTGTTGCTATTCGGAATTCCAAAGTTTTCTAGCAAGACAGAATTCGGTGCCGTTGCCGTGAATGCCCCTCCGTTGGTTTCAACTGAACCACTCGTAAGCCTCACATTGCCACGAGGAGAACCAACACCAGCTTGCAGTACTAAATTCAGAAGACCATTGTTCGCCGTGATGCCAAAGTTTTGCAGGGTAATATCGTTGCTCGCTTGTAAAGTTAAGGTGACGGGGCTTGTGTTTCCCGTACCAAAGCCAAACCCAGTTGCCGTGATGTTTCCCTCCTGAGTTCCCGTGCCACTTGTCGTAATTGTGACGTTAGTTCCAGTATTCAGTTGGTTTGTAATATCTGGAATATTGACAACTGCATTGTCAACACTGGGTGTGAAAATGTTCGGATCGCCATTACTAAACGAACCAGTCGATGTTGTATAGTCAAGAGTGACATTCCGCGGATCGAGAAGCCAAGTGCCGCCCAAACCATTGATTGCACTGGCGTCGATGCGAATACCACCAACATCAAGAAAATGACTTCCTGATGTTTCAATTAAGCCTCCGTTCCCCGCAAGTCTTCCACCCCGTGCATTCAAACTGCCATAGGCACGAGTTGATTCAATAGAATTAACAGTAATTTGTCCGCCATTACCTCTGGTGAGGGCATCTGCATTGATGGTTGTCGTCGGACTAATGTATGTTGCACTTGCCAGAGGAATTCCTCTACTTTGATCGCCTCCCACCACAACCTTACCCCCAAGAGCATCTCCTGAAACGTTGATTACAGAATCCAACAACCCCACGCGATCGCCTACTATCAACACTCTTCCTCCAGTTTTTCCGGGTTTGGGATTGGAGGCATCAATTTTTCCCGAGATGATTGCAGTGCCAATATCACTGCCATTACGAATGTAGTTTTGCCAGCCCAGTATTTCTCCTGTTTCCCCGATTGAAACCTCACCTTGGGGAACCGCAGCTACTGTCACTTGCCCACCTGTTGCAGAGAGTTGCCCATTGTTAGTGACATTAGTGCCAATCAAGCTTAAGTTTTGTCCCTCATTGACAGCTTGATTGCCTGCATTGTTAATCATACCTGTCAGATTATTATTAAGTTGTAGCCCAATGGGGACACTGATTGTCAGCAGTGCTGACGATTGGTTTGGGTTGGTACTGAAAACACTGCCATCCGCAAACTTTAAACTATTTGCTGTCGTGCCCGTGAAAGAACCACCAATATTGAGTGCGGCGTTGGGACCAAATATAATTCCATTAGGATTCAGTAGAAATAGATTTGCTTTACTGTTAGCACGAATTAACCCATCAATGTTCGAGATAGACGAACCTGTGACGCGACTAATTATATTCTGAATCTGTTGAGCATTGTTAAAGTATGCCGTATTGCCAGTGGGGACAGAAAACTCCTGAAAACTGTGGAACAAGTTTCTTCCTGCCTGCGTTCCACCTTCAAGAATTCTCGTATTTCCCTCAAGTTTGACAGTGGAATTATTGGGTAGGCTTCTATCGGGGGTAATTTGAGCAACAGCACTTCCACTCGCAACGCAAAAACCACCGATGACAACACCTAACAACCAGCCCCAACAAGTATTAATCAAAGACATTACAACCTCCCCATTGGCATAGCACTACTGATGAATAAATCACACAAGGGGGTCAGAATAATTTATAATTCGTAATTCGTAATTATTAGCCGATGTATTTAGTAGAGGCTTAAAATGTTGAAGAGGACTTTTGTGTCTTAATAAAGACATCTTTGTGCCATATATAGAAGTTCAATACTGCGTAGGTTTAGCCCTTTTCGATCATCATAGACAACGATATTTCGTAATCGACCACGGCGCAATAGCAGACGAAAACACAATGCATCTCAATGGTTGAAGCAGTTACAGGGATAAATAAGAGAGATTGCAGTAGATTGAATCAAGGTAAGTTGTACAGTCAGTAGACCGAAAACTTTTACGCTCGTCAAAAAAGAGTCGTTATTCCACCGTCTATTGGCACTACAAACAGTGGCGAGCGGCTGGGGTAAGTAGCTAGACAAAATTAATTACATAGTTTTTTCCAAATTCTCTAAGAATTTTTTCCAGAGATTCAACAAAATTATTCCAGCTAGAATAAGCATCTATTTCAATCCATTGATATTTGATAAATC
>JBPCQW010000396.1:0-3361 GCA_050997715.1 Hassallia sp. | reverse complement strand
GATTTATCAAATATCAATGGATTGAAATAGATGCTTATTCTAGCTGGAATAATTTTGTTGAATCTCTGGAAAAAATTCTTAGAGAATTTGGAAAAAACTATGTAATTAATTTTGTCTAGCTACTTATAAGTGATGCGACATCTGGTTCCGTTGAATGCAGCACAATTACCGCAATGCGGTTTGGATGAGTCGTATTCGTACTGTTTGCATTCTTTCTCGCCACTGGTGTTGCTGTAATGAATTGGATCTACGGTGCAAGGGAGATATTTGTTGGAGGTGAAGTAGGAGCAAGTTTGGCAGGACATAGTTTTTGAATGAGTTGTTAATTCAGTTTCGCGTCAGCGATTGTAAAAGTGACTGAATATAAACTAAATTTACTGTGATCTTTAATTTTATTTTGCCAATGTAGTATATTAACCATATTTGTATTTTTTAGTTGATATGTTGTTTAATAAACCCACGATATCTTGGGCATTAAACTTGTGTTTATTTTTAAGGCAATTATAATATGTGGGTTTAATTAATTCTGGAGGACAGATTTCTTCAGGCCGTCTAGATATTTATTTAATAAGTTGATTTGTTGTATATTTTCTCAACTTAAACATTCTCTATTTAATACTTTAAGTGTCAGTATTGTCCCATATAATGATTATTTCCCCACCTAGCGCAAAGCTCGCCGGACAGAAGTCTCTGTCCGGCAGACTTTGCGCTTTGATAACATTTTCGACTGTTTTTGACTTAGACCTTTCAGGTTCTTCAAAGAATTTGCCAATTGCTGAATGATATCTTCTTGCTGGGCTATTTTCTTCGACCGCATTAAGAGCATATTTATTGGCTAATTTGTATAGCGTCCATCCTAAATCTTCAAGCCTTCGTTTGAGTAATTCTTTCCACCCAATATTGCTATTAAATCTATGCCACATAATTAATTGCCATGCGTTTGTTCAAGGGGAGAGGAGCATAGCTAGAGTGGTAGTTTATGTTATTACAATATCTTAATAAAAAATAGGGTTTTTGAAATTTGTATGAACTAACCCCCTCTCATTTACGTGTGGGTTAGATTGGTTGTTACAAAATCATTCGTTAATAAAAAATTTCATATATGGCTAAAGCTAGCGATAAAGCTCAACCTAAGAAAATTGTTTTAACTTTAGACATGGGTGGAAGCAAGACTAAGGCGATTGTACAGGAATATCCGGAAGGGAAGCCGCAAGTTTTGTTGATGGACTCTGAAGTTGCTGATGTGGCGAAGGCTTCGGTTGAGAATATACAATCAGAAGGGCTGCCTGAATCTCATACTTGGGTAGGTGTGGGTGGAGAATACTATGTACTGGGTACACTTGCTCGGCACCAGTTTCGGGGAATATCGCAATTGAAGGAACTTAAGTACGAGCTGGCAGTACCCAAGGTATGTGGGGCAATTTGGTTGGCGAAAGAGAAATTGGGACTGGGGAATAATGTTTCTGTTTATTTGAATATTTTGCTGCCACCAGGGGAGACTCAAGACAAGGCTCAGTTGGAAAGTCGCTTAAAGCAGGTTTTTACAGGATTTGAAACTCCGGCGGGTAAGATGCGGGTGAAGATGGCTTACTACAACGTGGCATCTGAAGGAAGCGGTATATTCTTTTATCGCAGACGCACCTTGGGGGGTACTATACCTACTTCGATGTTTGTGATGGTGGGTTATCGCAATGCGAGCGCTTTTATTGTTCGAGATGGTTTTCCTAATCGGGGGATTACTAGCGATTTGGGCATGTCTTGGCTTGTCAGCAATTTTGTTTCTAAAGTATCCGGACTTAGCCCCGATAATACTGATATTGTTGGCGCGATCGTTGAAGCCGGTGTAAATTGTGATGCTCAGGTGTTGCAAAAGCTTTCTCGCAAGCGTAATAGTAGCGAGATAAAAGCTGATGGAGAGTCTATGTCTAAGGCTTTATTCCTTGCCAGGGATGAGTATTGGCGGGCAGCAGCACGGTGGTTGCGCTCTGTGATGGAAGATGATGTACGGGAATTGGTATTTTGTGGTGGTACAGCCGATTATATTCGTTCCGAGGTTGATAATTACTTCCAGAAAGAGGATATTCCAGTATCTTGGCACGCCAATATTCCGATTCCAGATATAGCTAGTAGTCTGGGCAACCGTATGGCAGATGTAGTTGCGTTACACGAGCATATGGTGTTGGAATTTGATAGAGCAACTGGTCATGAGCGATCGCAACCTTTGTTTGGTACTCCTACAGCTAAACCAACTGTCGCTGCCGATATTAAAGTGAATGCTAGTACTCCTGTCAAGAGAGTTCCTAATTATACGCCTCGTGAAGTACCTAAAGAATTTTTAACTATGAGTGATCAGGCTTAGGCTGTCCCTTTATTTAGTGAGTGAATACACTAGATCGGGACGTAGAGTAGTAGAAAGAACAGTTGCATTAATACAACTGTCCTTTTTACTTAATTCATGCCCAAAGCAATAAAGAATGCGGTTGGACAATCTTCTTTACTGACCAAAAAAAAGAATAGCTGTGGATTCCCCCACAACCGTTCTTTATCTAACTATATGTTTTGGATTTCACAGCAATTTTTCTTGCTGTCCCATGTGCCACCTAATTCTTTGCAGTCTTTCTCGCCACCTGCCAATCGCTGGCAAATGCTACCATCATCGCGGACTACTCCACATTGCGCTTCTTGAGGAAGGCTGAATGAACCGATGAAGACGATAGTGATGATTGTAGCTGCGCGGAAGATTTTGTTAACAGACATGATATTGACCTTTACGAATTATTTCACCTCTTCTCGGCGAATGCCGCTGTAAAGACTTGTTAGTTGTACGAAGGATTCTTCTGTAACGTTTTGTAGATGTAGAGAAGTGGATGTGGAGTGTGAGAAAAGCGTTTTTCAGTTTAGGCGATCGCCCAAAGGGTCGGTTTTCGACCATCGCAAAAAATAAAGGACAGTCTAACTGGCAGACTGTCCTTGTCACGTTACTTTTTTTGGTAAGTACGCACGAGTTTTTTTCCCCTTGCCTCCCGTGAACTTGACAGGCAGTTTGTTTAATTGCATCATCATTGTTGACGCTTCGGGTGGCTGGCAACCATGCTATGGGTAGAGGCTGAATCAAAATAATTAGACAGCGATCGCTTTTGAATCTGTCAGGACTTACGCTGTTAGACCTCTCAAACTCTCATTCCTCCGTGTCCTCTGCGGTTCGTTATTCGTGAAGGAGTGCGTAAGTCCTGTCTGTTAAAAAACAAACAGCCAGGATGTTACTCCCAACTGTTTGTTATTTGTTAGAAAGGTTGTTCTACTAGTTCAGCTTCGTCATATTGCTTTTGCCACTGTTCCCGACGTTGCCAAGATTTATTGT
>JBPCQW010000388.1:0-5018 GCA_050997715.1 Hassallia sp. | reverse complement strand
CATTGGGACACATCTGAATAAGAGCGAAACTCTTTCTTTTCAACATGGACGAGGTTTAGCAGTAAATATAGTATGTGATTTTTTCGATAGTTACAGCAGTAGTCAGGAGTCAGGAGTCAGAATTCAGAAGTTAAACAGTCTTTGTATCTGGCTTTCAAGTTGAGATACTGTAACTCATTTAATTGCAAACTGCTATATGTTTCTTTGCGTAAAGTTAGTTGCATAAGCATTTTAACTTTAAAGTTAAGAATGCTTAGGTAGGCTCGTTTTATATAGATTATTTTATCAGGTCTTTTTGCATCTTTTTGAATTTACAATACTCACGTACAAACTGCCAAATCAATGAATTTTGGAAATTCAATAAACGCAGAAAATACGTGAGTCTTATTTTTATTCGTATTTGTAACTAAATAAAGTTATATTTTTAAAGACTTGTTTTCTAATAAAATATATATTGACTTATAAAATTGTCAAATAAAATACTATAATAAAAATTATTTCATCTGGTTAATCATTGCTGTCAAAGACCTTATCAAAAAATACTATTTAAATTTAGCTTTGAATACCAATTAGCTACAAATCTTCTTTTGATGAAAGTATAAGCAGTTAAATATAGTCTGGCTGAATAGCCGCAAGCAACGCTGAAACTGATGAGGCACTGTATGGATACTGAAAAAACTTATTTGAAGGAATACTTCCAAATTGTAATCACTATAACCTTTTTATCTATTAGAAATTTTTAGAATTTCTAATAGAAGATTATTCTCTGATAAAATCTTTTTGACTTACACTTACATCAATATTATTACTTAAAAAATCCTAAATAAAAGTGTTGCTATTTGACAAATTTATCGGAAAAATTATCCGGAAGAATGTCAATATAGTTTGTATTTTGATAAGGATCTTCGTAGACTAAGTAAGAATTACTACCCACCGAGCAGATATAAATATAGTTAGTTATCCAGACGTTTTCGCAATCCCCGTCTTTCCCTAAGTGAAATGGATTAGTTATGCTCCTAAATTTAGAAAGATTTTATCAAGCGTGCAATCCGAGCAGACCTCTAATGATGGGAAATCCTGCCGATCGCCGATATTATATTGATTTTGCCTCAGTGCGGGGTGGTAAAATCATCGAAGCTTTGCAGCGTACCATTACGCGGATATCACCGGATGTCGCAACCTGTCAGCTATTTACAGGTCATCTTGGCTGTGGAAAGTCAACGGAGTTATTGCGACTTAAAGCTGAGTTAGAAGAGCAAAAATTTCATGTGGTATATTTTGAGTCTACTCATGTCCTAGAAATGGCTGATGTAGATGTAACTGATATTTTACTAGCGATCGCCGGTCAGGTGAGTGAAAGCTTAGAAGCAATCAAAATCCGTATCAAACCTAGCTATTTTACTAAGTTGTTTACGGAAATTATAGATTTCATGCAAACACCTATTGACCTAGACTATGAAGCTGAATTGTCTGTTGGCATTGGGAAAATTACCGCAAAAACCAAAGAAAGTCCGCAATTACGACGACGTTTACGCGATTATCTCGAACCTCGCACGGGAAATATTTTACAGTCAATTAATAAAGAACTGTTAGATCGTGCGAACACCGAACTGAAAGCTAGAGGTAAAAAAGGATTAGTCGTCATTGTCGATAATTTGGACAGAGTGGCAATTAGACCTTTACCATCTGGGCGATCGCTGCCAGAATATTTATTTATCCAACGTGGTGAGCAGTTACGTAAACTCAGTTGTCATGTAGTTTACACTATTCCTTTAGCTTTAACTTTCTCTAACGATAGCGCTGAACTACAGCAACGCTTAGGTGGTGGTGTCGCTCCTAAAGTGTTACCAATGATACCTGTGCGTTCCCGGAATGGAGAGGTTTACACTCCCGGACTAGCTTTGATGCGTCAAATGGTGTTAGCTAGAGCTTTTCCTGATATTTACCCAGAAGAAAGGTTAAACTTAATAACAGAGGTGTTTGACGGTCCGGAAACTTTAGATCGGTTGTGTCTGATCAGTGGTGGTCATGTACGCGACTTGCTAGGATTGTTGTATGACTGTCTGCGGGAACAAGACCCACCTTTCGATCGCAATTGTATGGAACTTGTGATTCAAAGACAACGTGACTACCGTGCTAACCCAATCGATCCGCACGAGTGGGAATTAATTTTTCAAGTGGTGCAACAGCAACGAGTTAGAGGTGATATCGAATATCACACTTTGTTAAGAAGTTTGTTTGTCTTTGAATACCGCGATCATCAGGGAGTTTGGTTTGCGGTCAACCCAGTTTTAGCAGAAACGCAAAAATTTCAATCATGGTTGAACGAAAACCGCAAACAAGCATCATAACAGATAACGAGCGTTCTTTTAGAAGTTTGGGGAGGGCGATCGCTCTCTCTCAGAATCAATTCTCCGTGGTTGTAGTTTGCTGCAATTATAAAGTTTTGCAACAGCAAATTTTACAACGACTTGAAGAACTATTTCCCCACGCAGATGACATTCAAAAGCTAGTTTTGCCTCATAATGCCAGAAGCTTCTACACAACTCTTCATACACAACTGAGCAAAAAGCAGCCTTCAGCATTGATGATTTTCGGTTTAGAGTCTGTGGAAGGACTGGATGATTTATTGCGTGCGATCAATCATATTCGGGATGAGTTTCGCAAAAGACACTCATTCCCTATGGTTTTTTGGGTGAATGATGAAGTACAGCAAAAATTATTGCGTTTAGCACCAGATTTCGCAAGTTGGGCAGCGACACCAATTCGGTTTGAAATGACCTCAAGCGAGTTGCTGCAATTTTTGCAACAAGAAACTGATTGTTTATTCGCTACAGTTTTAAATACTCGTGCTACACAACGTCAAGGACGTGAACTTGCAGACCAACATTGTACCATAGAGCAAGTTTGGGAGCATAGTTATGAACTTCAATACGCAATTAAAGAGTTACAAAGTCATGGTATCTCTTTAGAAGCAGAATTAAATGCTAGTTTAGAATTTGTTTTCGGTATAGATGATTATGTAAGCGATCGCATAAATTTAGCTCTAAACCATTTCCAGGAAAGCTTAAAGTGTTGGCAAGAATTATCAGGCAATCAGAAAGAACTAAGCGATAAATTTAGAATTCCCGATTCATTCGGTTCGCAGTTAGATATCGTTAATAGCCACGCTTCACCCCTGCTGCGGCAAGGAGTGTTATTATTTTATCTTGGCTTGTGTTGTTGTCGTTTAGCTGAACGAAATTATGCCGAAAATCGCCGTTACTGGCATTCAGCTAAATTGTATTTTCAAGAATGCTTGAATGTTTTGCAAGTAAGTGGACGTCCGGATGTAGCCGCGCAATTTATTGGAGATTTGGCGGAAGTTTTGCAACATATGCAAGAATGGCAAGAGTTGCAAATGGTTGCTCAAAAGTCTTTGGAATTGCATCAAACTTATGGATCGCAAATACAATTAGCTTGTGATTATGGTTTTTTAGCACAAGTTGCCGTGCAAGAATTACGCTGGGCACAAGCGAGTCAATATGCACGAGTTAGTTTGTGGAAATTATACGAATCGAAAGATAATAGTGATTCTAATCAAGGGATATTTCCTTTACTGTTAGCGCAAAGTTATCGCTTGCTTTTAGCGAAAGCACAGCGTCATTTGGGTGAAGAAAAAATCGCTTTAGAACAGTTAAAGATGGCAAGTGAGAATCTTGATGAAGCGTTAGAAATTAGCGACCATCGTTATGATGCCCATCGTTATATTCGCTTGTTACGGTCTTTGCGATCGCTTTATTTTGAAGAAAAACGTTATCTAGAAGCTTTTACTATTCGTCAAAAACGTCGTTCTGTCGAACAGCAGTATGGTTTTCGCGCTTTTATCGGTGCAGGACGTTTGCAACCCCAAAGACAAGCGACAAACCCAGCTTTGCTGCCACCGGCTGGAGGTAGCAGCGTTGCGTTAGAAATTGCCGCTTCTGGTCGCGAAGGTGATATAAATAACTTGATTGGCAGAATTAGCCGCGCTGACCAAAAGCTGATAGTGATTCACGGTCCGTCTGGTGTGGGTAAGAGTTCTACTGTGACTGCGGGTTTAGTACCTGCATTGCAAAATCGAGCGATCGGCGATCAAATTGCCGTGCCTGTGGTATTACAATTATACGATGATTGGGTGGGAGAATTAGGAAAATCTTTATCAGAGGCGCAGGCGCGAATTAAAAAAGAAGTCGTCATCGATCCAGAAGTTTTACCTTTTGCAGAAACACCAATCACAATTGCCGGGATTCAGCAACAATTAAGAGAAAATGCTGACAACCATTTAATTACAGTTTTAATTTTTGACCAATTTGAAGAATTTTTCTTTGGATACACAGATAGAAATAAAAAGCAAGAGTTTGATATATTTATTAGTCAAGCTTTAAATATACCTTTTGTGAAAGTTATTCTTTCTTTGAGGGAAGATTATTTACATCGTTTATTAGAGTTTAAGCATTTATCGGCATTAGAAGCGATTAATAAGAACATTCTTGATAAAAATATTCGCTATCAATTAAATAATTTTTCTCCCGCAGATGCAAAAATTGTTATGCAGCGTTTAACAGAGCGATCGCACATTTATTTAGAACCTGCTTTGATTGATGCATTGATAGAAGATTTGTCAGCCGAATTAGGAGAAGTTCGTCCGATTGAATTGCAGGTAGCAGGAGCGCAACTTCAAGATGAAAGAATCACCAGCTTAGAAACATATCAGCCATATAGACCAAATCGCTTAATTGAACGATATATCAAGGAACTTATCCAAGATTGTGGCGTTGAAAATGAACGTGCAGCGCTACTTGTTTTATACTTATTAACAGATGAAAACAATCAAAGACCTTTTAAAAGTCGCGCCCAATTAGCGATAGAGTTAGAAGAAGTAGAAGATGCCGAAAAATTAGATTTAGTATTAGAAATATTAGTGCGTTCCGGGTTAGTAGTTTTATTTCCTGATGTTCCGGAACGCTATCAACTAATTCATGATTATTTAGTAGATT
>JBPCQW010000306.1:0-6945 GCA_050997715.1 Hassallia sp. | reverse complement strand
ATGTTTTACGACGGCAATTATGGAATTCATGGTGCAGATTGGCATCGAAATTTTGGTACTCCAGTTAGTCACGGATGTATAAATGTCGCAGTAAATCACGCTAAATGGTTATTCAATTGGGCAACGGTAGGAACTTCTGTGGTTATACAGAGGTAGGGGGAGTGGGGGAGTGGGGGAGTGGGGGAGTGGGGGAGTGGGGGACAAGGGGACAAGGGGACAGGGGGGTAGGGGAGGCAGGGGAAGAGGAATTTTACCCAATGCCCCATGCCCAATGCCCAATTCCCGATTACCTATTCCCCATTGCCCATTCCCCCTAACTCAACTGTGCTACTAATTGATTTTCTAAGAGGGTTTCGTTTGTGAATAGGTCTTCAACTGTGATTCGTAAAAAGCGCTGCCCGTCGACTTGAAAAAGAATTTTGATGCGATCGCTTCCGGGATATCCTGGGGGTGTCAGTTGAGCGATTGACCTCGCACCGTCTTTGTCGTTGAGGGGTTGGACGGTTGTTTGTATGTTATCCTGACGACGGGTAATTAAGCGATCGCCATCAAAAAATACTTCGATACCGCCTGTTTCCGCTCCTAATTCCCCTATAATTAATTCAATGCTGGGCTGATTCTCTACAGAAGCCCCTAAAACTAATTCCACGGCTTGATTCATCGGGTAAGGCTGTCCCTCTTTGATGATAGGATGCCAACTATGGCGTTTGTTGCGTTTATCCCAATAGCGGATACCGTAGCTGTGGTAAAGAAAATCTTTGATTTCTACACCTTGGGCTAATTGTAAAGCACCTTGAGCGATCGCTTCAAAAGGACGTTCGCAACGAATTTTATCTTCGCTAAAATACTGCTTTACCCAAGTTTGCACCGCTGGTAATTGTACTGTTCCACCAACTAATAAAACTGCATTAATATCGGTAATTTCTATTCCCTGACGTCGCGATTGCTGTAACAGTGTCCTCATCGATTCATCTAATAACTCAAAAAACGAGTGTTCTTTGAGAATACTTTCCAATGTATCGCGATTTAGTTCTAATTCGTAGCTTTCAAATGTCTCATCATCGAAATAAACTTCACTTCCTTGACTTTGCGTTGAAAGCTGAATTTTTATCCTTTCTGCTAATCGTGTTGTCAAAGGACTTACCGCTAATCCTTGAGTTTTGGCAAAGTAATCTACCACCCAATTATCAATATCAGTACCGCCTAAATTTTGCCCTGCCTTCGCTAGTACGCGGGCAGTTTTTGCCTTTTGTTTTGAATCTTCGGCTAAAGATTTATTACCCCATTTCAACAGAAATCCGACTGGTTTTTGGGTTCTTTGGACACTTTTATCTAACTGTACCAAAGATAAATCTAAAGTTCCCCCACCAAAGTCAATTACTAAGAGAATTTCTTCGTTTACCATCCCATAACCCAAAGCTGCTGCTGTGGGTTCATCTAACATTCGCACAGATTCGACGGGAAGGGTTTGACAAACTTTTCCTAACCAATGACGATAAGCTTCAAAGCTATCTACGGGCACGGTTAATATTAAAGAATCTAACCCACCTTGCATCGGTGCTAATTGCGAAATCACTTGAGAAAGAAACCATTGCCCAACTTGCTCAAAAGTGATATTTTGTCCATCAAGTTCGGGTAAGAAACCTTGAATTTCTGCACCAATACCGCGTTTAAAGCTGCGAAAAAATCGCGGTTCGCTACTTAAATCAAAACCGCGATCGCGTACTTGTTGCCCGACTAATACTTGTCCTTGTGATGCATCTTCAACGTAAACCAAGCTGGGAATTAGTGGTGGGTTCAAACTTTGTTGAACAGACAAACCTGGTATGGTAATGGTTTCTGCGCTGTTGGTGACGGGATTCCAACGAGCAATAACTGTGTTGCTAGTACCAAAATCGATTGCGATCGCCATATTAAATACTTTATTTGAGATTATTTTCCCATAACCCACCAAGAGCGCAAATGGGCGATCGCTTCTTCTTTGCGTTTAGCCTCAATTTCGATCCAAGGTGCTTCACTATACACACTTGGCATATCGGTAATCAATTCGCTGTGTTTTCTGTCCTTAAAAGCTTGTTCCCCGTTGGAAATATGCACTAATTGCCACTCTGGGTTAGCCCAAGTTTCTCGCGCTGCGTAAAACATGGATGCTACACTTGGGTCATCGTAGCTATCTAAATTTTCATGACAAATGTGGTGATGGGCATCAAAAACCATCGGCACACCAGTTCGCTGACACACTTCTAAAATTTCAAGAGAGCTGTAAGCATACTCGTCATTTTCAAAAGTCAAACGGTTTTTGATGTTTTCTGGTAGTTCCGAAACTACCCGCACCAGTTGTTCTGTGCGTTGAGATTTGCCACCATGAATATTCATCAAAGACCATGTGGATTGTGGCAACCCTAACAAGTCAAATGTGTGGGCGTGTCCTTCGAGAATTTTGATACTTGATTTTACCACATCTGGCGAATCAGAACTCAGAACTACATATTGGTCTGGATGCAGCACCATTCTGATATTCCATTCTGACGCTTTTTGCCCTATTTTGGCTAAATCTGCGCTCATATCCTTCAATATATCTGCGCCGATTTCGTCTTCCATATCGCTTAGAGGAAACAAACCACACGACATGCGATAAAGCCGAAGCTGATTTTCTTGACAAAAGGACAAGCCAAGATTCAGACGCTGCAAATTATCTCGATAAAGTTCTCTCAAAGCGCTTTCACGTTGTTCGAGAGTCAGTTGCAAATATCGCGATCGCGTCATCGTCCGAAAACGCACGTCTTTAGAAAAGGTGATACACACCAGTCCCAACTCAGGTTTAACGCTTTTTTGCTGCTCTACATTAGATGAATTGTTTATCTGGATTGCAGTCATTAAATAATTTACATAGTATCGCCATTCTTTGATTTAACTAAGTTTTGTCTCTAAATAATCAGTATCTAAGGGCATAAAAGGAAATTGGCAATTGGGAATGGGGAGAGGGGGAGAAAAAGGGAGATATAAGAATTTGTTTCTTACCTCCTTGTCCCCCTTGTCCTCCTTGTCCCCCTGTCTTCCCTGTCCCCCTGTCTCCTTGTCCCCCTGTCTCTTTGTCCCCCTTGTCCCCCACTCCTCCCCATCCCCAAATATCTATCCAAAGAGTTACTTTGACGAAATGTTAAATTTATTATAGATTTTGGTCGTTGTTGTAACAAAAATGCATGACTACCCTGTATAGAATTTCAGGACTCGAATCAAAAAGCATCTTTAGATGTACTTTTTGCCAATATAGTCAAGTTAATAAAATATTTATTAATATAAAGGAAATACAGACAAATTAAATATGGGAATTCTACTCAATCATCAGATTCATGAATAAAGCAGGAAATTATGAACAACGAACAATCACCAGACTCTAATGAATTTGTAGGAAGTCTCAAGAATGGCATTTGGCTGTTTGGTATTTCATCTTGGGTATTTGGTATAACCGATCGCAGTATTGCTTCTTTTTCTGATGGATATTTGTCTGCTTTGGATTTAGCGCAACTATTTACAGCAGCGACATTATTTGCTGCATGGATATTTTTGAAACCGACATCAAAACCGGAATCATCAAGGAGATAATGTAGCGTGTGAGTAGCAACTCTGTAGGGGAGTGCAAATCGGTAAGCGATCGCTCATAGTGCTTTCATTGATGTTGAATATTTCGATTAAGCTAGCCTAGGGATAACTTAATCGATTTTTGTTTTTGCCGTTCAGGAAACATTAATGAACATATCTACTAATACCCGCATTCCTTTCCCACGCTCCCTAGTTTATGCCACTTACCGCGACAAGTTGGTTGAGCTTGTTCCCTACATGCCAAATATACGCTACATAGCAGTTAAGTCACGTCGTCAAGAAGATGGACAAATTTATTGCATCAACGAGTGGTACGGTGGCGGTGAGATTCCATTCGCTGCAAAGGCAGTACTAAGTGAAGACATGCTCGCATGGAAAGAATATGAAACATGGAACGAGTCAGAGTTTACTGTTTCGTGGCAAATTGAAACCAAAGCTTTCACTGAAGCAGTTCACTGTGTCGGCAAGAATCGCTTTATTGAAGATGGCAATACTACTATAATTGAGAACCGTGGCGAACTAATGATTGATCCCAAACAACTTAAAGGAGTACCAGGATTTCTCACAAACCAAATTGCGTTTGTAGTCGAGGATTTTCTGGGCAAAAAGATTGCACCCAACCTATTGGAAATGAGTCAGGGGGTGCGTCAGTATCTAGAGCGAGAGGTTAGAGGTTGAAATGCCAAGGTACGATGTTGATGTACCCGGCAGCATCATCTTCAATGTTGAAGTGGTTTTCTAACTGATGCCAAAAAAGGTATAAAATAATTCGTGAGCGTAAAAGCATCAACTCCCAATTCTGTGCGTTCTTGAGCCGCTAAAATACCCGCTTGCGAATGCCACCAAGCAGCAGTTGCGACAATCTCCTCTATAGAAATATGCTTAGATTTAGCTTGCGCTAACAGTCCACCGACTACCCCAGTTAAGACATCACCGCTACCACCACGGGCTAAAGCTGGAGTGCTTTCAGGATTAATCCAGACTGAATTTTGGGAATTAGCGATCGCTGTTCTCGCTCCTTTTAATAATACTATCGCACCACTTTGCGCCGCAGCTTCACGCACGGCACGCACTCTGTCTTTCATCGGATCGGCTACATCGGGAAATAATCGCTTGAATTCACCAGCATGGGGGGTGAGAATTGTAACTGCTTGCCGTTTTTGTAAAGTGGCAATAGTTCCCATCTGGGCGAGAATATTCAAAGCATCAGCATCGAGAATTAAAGGGCGATCGCATTCTAAAACTTGTTGTACAATTGGGCTAGCATCTCGCGTTAAACCGGGACCGATGGCGATCGCATCAAAGGAACTCAAGTCGGTATTTTCGGGTAATTGTAAAGAAGCGATCGCACCCGTTTGAGTTTCCGGACAACCAATAATTAGTGCTTCTGGTAATTGTGCTACCAAAAGCGGCTTCAGCGATTCTGGTACAGCAATCGAAAGCATTCCCACACCACTTACCCTAGCACCCAAACCAGTTAAAATTGCACCTCCAGAATAGCGAAGCGAACCGCAAATCAGCAGTAAATGACCTTCCTTATATTTGTGGGTAACAGCGGGACGCGGTAGCGGTAAAGTTGAAAGTGCAGTAGTTTGAGTGATGCGGTGAATTTTGTTTGTTCCCACAACAGCTTGCACATCAGCCAAAGGGATATCAAAGTCGATTAATTCACATGAGCCAACATATTCTAAAGCATGGTCTTGCAATAAACCCAACTTCCACAAACCTAAGCAAAAGGTGTGTGTAGCGCGAATTGCAGTCCCCAATACCTCACCTGTATCAGTGTGCAACCCCGAAGGTAAATCAATGCTGATAATGGGTTTAGACCAAGAATTAATTTGATTAATTGCTTCAGCGATCGCATCTTGCAATCTTCTTTCCAAGCCAAATCCAAACAACCCATCAATCAACAAATCGCAATCTGACAATTGCTCTATTGACTCATAACAGGGGATACCTAAACTCTGAGCATACTGCAAATGCTGCGAAGTTAATTCTTTCAGCTTAGAGAAAGAAGAATATATCCCCACATCGTAGCCGCAAAAGTGCAACTCACGAGCTACAACTAGCGCATCCCCACCATTATGACCCGGACCGACAAGAATACCCACACGGTTTACTTCCTGTCCCCCTTGTCCCCCTTGTCTCACATTTGGGTAGATATCCTGAATTCGACAGGCAATTAATCCTGCCACCTTTTCCATTAAAGCCGCTACAGGCATTCCAGCCGCAAATATCCGCGCTTCAATATCGCGCATTTGCTGTGCAGTAACTATTATTTGGGAAATTTCTTCTTGCCGAGCCATTATTAGTTACGAGGAGCGAACGTGCGGTAGAGACGTTCCACCGGAACGTCTGTACGAAAGGAGCGGTAGAGACGTTCCATCGGAACGTCTGTACGAAAGGAGCGGAGTTTTAATTCCTCACTCCTCACTCCTAACTCTTAACTTTACTTTACTTTCCGTAATAAACTCTGGCATTCCCAAAGCCTAAATTTCGCAGATAACTGTTCCATTGTTCTGCTTCCCCTCGTTGAGTAAAACCTCCAACAGCTACATGTGAACCTAGTGGCTGGTTTCTTTGCAATATTACCGCCCTTTGTCCGATGTTGCGCCGAATTTTGTCTTCGATTTGCGGTAAGTCTTGCGATCGCCCCGGAATCACTACATAGTAATAATTACTTCTATTATTTCCAGAATACCCTCCAGAATAGCCCCCAGAATAACCCCCAGAATAACCTCCTGAATAACCTCCAGGAGAATTATAGGGTATTTCCTGTCCGTTAGAACTCACAACCCGTACTCCATTTATCCCGTTGTCTGCCAGTTGTCTAAGACGCCGTTGAGCGTTATCTGGTTTACTAAAGGTTCCAGCTTGGATTACAGAACGTCCTTGATATCGTCTTAATAAAGCTGTGGGTTCAACTCGACGTACTTGTTGCAGTAGTCCAGAATTCCTGTTATCGACATAAACCACGTATTTACCAAAGTTCTGGTTGTTTTGATTTTGGTATTGATTTTGATTTTGATATTTATTTTCAAACTCCACTTGATAAGGTGTGGTTGTTTGGTTGGTGGTTTGAGAATTGTAGTCATATTGTTGCGCTGCATCGAGCTGCGGTAATGCCTGTTGATTAGAGGGACTCGGTTGCAAGTTTGCTGGTAGTGGTGGTAAAGGTCGAGCAAGCAAAACCCCGTCGCTATTGATTTGCGCTTGTACTGGGTTAGAGTAGAAGAGTAGGGAAAGTAGAGAAAGTAGAGAAACAAAGGAAGTAAATTCTTTCCTTCTGACTCCTAACTCCTGACTCCTAACTCCCAACTCCTGACTCCTGCCTCCTAACTC
>JBPCQW010000184.1:0-4887 GCA_050997715.1 Hassallia sp. | reverse complement strand
GTCAACAGCCGAGTCAACTACAAAATATAAACAAGCTTCCCCTGGACTGTCTGCTGGCATTCGGTAAACGAGAGCGATCGCAGTTGCAGTGTGAGCGGGTCAATTTGGTCTAAGTCGCAATGAGACGGTGCAACATCAAACAGCGTGGTTTGTTGTGGCGGCTGGCTTTCTCTTAAGCGTTGCTGATAGTCAAAAATCTGAGACTTCCATTGTACTAGAGCGTCAGCACTCATCATTAGTGTATTAGGTCTAATAACTGGCTGCAACGTAAAGTTTGAGAACAAGTTAAGTTGATTGGGTTCCACTTCAAGGCGATCGCTCGTTTTCATCAAAGCCATGATAAGCCGACGAGTGATCGGGTGCAATTACTACCTACAAAAAAGCGTATTTTTTCGGTGGCAAAGCTTAACTTATAACTAAAAATCACAACTATATCAGTGTGACTCAGTAATAAAAGTATATTGTTAGTTTTATTTAAAACTAATAAATGTAGTATTTACATTTTGTAAAACTTGAAACTTACTGGGTATATAAGAGATTTGGAATGCGGAATTTCATCAACGCTTCGACTTGGTTTATTGTCTATACTGAAGTGACGTGCTTTCTTAACTATTTACACTATATGTCTCGTATTGGTATTCTGTGTCCTGGCGCAATCGGCCATCTAAATCCGATGTGCAATTTGGGAATTGAACTGCTGCGTCGTGGACACAAAGTCATATTGTTTGGTGTGCCAGAAGTAGAAGAAAAAATTTCTCAGTCTAACTTGGAATTTTATGAAATTGGGGCTAGCGATTTTCCCCCTGGCAGCATAGAAACTATGTATGCCCAATTGGGACAATTAACTGGATTGTCAGGCTTAAAATTTGCCATCCAGTTTTTTAAGAAAGAAGCAAATATGTTGTTTCGTGATGCTCCTAACGCTATTCGTAACGCTCAAATTGACCTTCTTCTTATCGATCAAGTTACAAGCGCTGGGGGAACCATCGCCGACTATCTAAACTTACCTTTTATTACAGTCTGCAATGCATTACCCATTAATAAAGAACCTGGTGTTCCTCCTTATTTCACTCACTGGAGATATAAAAACGTCTGGTGGGCTAATCTGCGAAATCAGTTGGGAAATGTTCTAACCAATTATCTGACCCGACCCATTTGGGATGTATTGGTTCAGCAGAGAGAAACATGGCATTTGCCACCTCATTACAAGCGGGATGATTCCTATTCAAAACTTGCCCAGATATCTCAATTGCCTCAAGAACTCGATTTCCCCCGCCAACAAATCGCACCGTGGTTTCATTATGCAGGACCTCTTAAGAATCCCTCAGATATAGAACCTGTATCCTTAAACAGACAGCATTTCTCTTTTGAAGTACTAAACGGTAAGCCCTTAATATATGCAACTCTAGGAACATTACAAAACCAAAATTTGGAAATTTTTCGTTGCATTGCAGAAGCCTGCTTGGATATTGATGCTCAGTTAGTAATTTCTCTAGGAAATCCTAAAGCAGATGCATCGAAGGCTGATTTCCCTGGGAATCCAATTGTGGTTGCTTTCCCTCCTCATCAACAACTCATTAACCGTTCTCACCTGGTCATTACTCACGCAGGCAGCACAGCGGTGAGTTGTTTAAGTAGTGGGGTTCCAATGGTTGCCATTCCAATTACCACCGATCAACCAGGCATGGCAGCAAGGGTTGCACAAGCTGGTGCGGGTGAAGTCGTGCCCCTCGCCAAACTGAATGTGCCTAAGTTAAAAACGGCTATTAAGAGGGTGTTGGAAGATCGTACTTATCGAGATAATGCAGCGAAACTATGCTCCGCTATTCAGGATTCAGGAGGAGTGTGCTATGCTGCCGATGTCATCGAACAAGTAATACACACCAGATCTCCGGCTTTGAATAAACGTCTACGGGGTTCTGGTGTAAATAGCCAAAGATGTGCAAGTTGAATACGGAATTGGGCGCGATCGCTCCCCAACTCCCCATGACCAACATCCACAACTTGGGCATGACCGATACCGGGTATGCCCAGCTAGCAGCCCAAGGCTACGACCCCAACAAGCGAAAACCAGCTTGTTGAGCGGGCGGTGGGTTCGTGTTTGAAACAGCACAAAAAACCAAACATTATGGCATTTTGGATAGCGATTATATGAACGATCATCGTTTGATGCGCGAAGGATTTTCGTCTTCTGTGCATCAAACAGTAATTTCCCCATTGTAACGGGCAACAGTTAGGAGTTTTGTAGTTGCAAAGAATGATAAATTTTGCGAAGGTTTTTTAATGCTCTTTCTTTCCGCTTGCGTAGTGTGGTTTCGTTTGGGACTTCCTTTCCCTCCAAAATTAAATATTGTACAATTTCTTTCCATGATAGACCCTGGATTATTTTCAGGTTTAAAATTTGCTTTTCTTCTGGCTCTAGCTTATTAAAAGCGAACTTTACTCTATCAAAATCTTCATCAATTTCTTCTTCTAGGGTAATCCTGTTGTTGTTGGAGTGCGATTCTATTACACTTTCCTCAAGTGATACTAATCTTTTGTTTTTTCGACTCTCCTCTCTAATAATGTTGTAAGCTGTTGCTCTTACCCAAGCTAAAGGATTAATAATCGTTTCACCTGTTGCTATTTGCTTTACACCGCGTATGTATGCTTCATTCAATATCCAAGTAGCAGTGTAAGAGTCTTGCAGGTTAAACTGAGCAAGGCTGCGACTGACAAAAGCTAGCATAGAATGGGCGCAAGAGCTTCCAGGAGTAAGTAATGCTTGAAATTCTTCGTCAAATGTGTGTCGAACGCCAGTTACCATCCAATTCCCTCCAATGCGTGTAGGTTAGGCACATTACGACGGCGTTTTAGTCATTTTAGCGGTGGATCAACTATAACTTTTAGTGAAAAACTGTACTTTTTGTGACATTTTTTAGTTGTTACTCACAAAATTTAAATAAAATCACTTGTATAGTAAGGTCACAAAAACCAAAATATATTCACTATATACAGGAGGTGAAAATTATCAAATGTGTTCACTATATCAAGCAAATAAGGGATACTGCGTGTCTCGTTATATCTGTGGATGCGTAAGTCTGAACATAATTTGATGAGGAGCTAATAAAAATGACTGAATTTCATAAAGAAAAGTTGATTAATAGCATAGACTTACCATTAAGTCTAGAGATTCGTAGCATTGTTCGAGAATATTGTTACTTGGCAACTTTGAATAATTTGTCAGAACAACAGCAAGAACGCATGGTAGAAATACTCAAAGTTGCTGAGGTTGATTCAATTCTTGATTTTTGGATAAATGAAGCAGACCATTTTATTGGTCACAAGCTTGACTTAATCGACGAAAATTCCTGTAAAAATCAACAAGCTAGATTGCGCGAGTATCTGGTCACTGACTATATGGAGTTCACTCATATCAGTCGTCAAGATACTAAATAATGTTCTGTTAACGTTAAACAAGAGCGTAGCTCTCATGACTACGCTCTTAATGATTTTGATTGCACTTTACAATATAACGATGACAATCAAAAGTGCCACTAACGTCAAACAATATGAAGCAAACATTAGATAGGCTACAATTGCTGTCATCCCTTCAGTTTTTTGCTCTTTAATGTTGCCAAGCTTTGACAAAAATGAATTGAATATTTGCAGCATACTTGACCTCTATTATTATACTGGGCTTCAATATATAGTGATAATTTATATTAAGATGTGACCCATCCAAATGGAAGAAGTATTTGCCACCATCATCCACGAACGCTGTTTATTGATGGCTCGTGCTAAGAGTATCGCTGTGTGTCAATGCCCAGAGCTGGGAGAAGAAATCTACTCTTGCTGGACACAAACTATGGATGCATCAAACAATAATGACTTTGACTTAACTGGCTACATTGACGAGTTAGCTTGCAAATACCAAGTAGGGAACGAGCAGGTATCAAAACTGTTTGAAACCATCCGGTTAATTATTATTCAGTACGATAAATTAATCGATTCTGTAGACAGTTAATAGTAATGTTAATTGGCAGGTGTAACCAAGTACAAAAAACCCGTTTTATATTGTGAAAAACGGGTTTTTCGTGAAATATTATTACTTCTACTTGACTAATCCTTCTAATGCGTGAGGATAGACTGCATTATGCAGGGTTTGGTTGCACTCGTTTCTGAAGCAAGTTGATAATTGAAGCTTTTTCTAAGATTCCAACTAGCACGCCATTGTCACGAATCACAGGAAGTGAAGATAATGCGTGTCCTTCGAGTAGTTGTACTACTTCCAACAACGGTTGATCGGATTGTATGGTGCTAGACTGCTCGATTGGTCGCATCACTTCTTTGCCTTTAGTTTCTGACCACAGTGCAGTATTGATGAAAAGCATGTCATCAATAGATATCGCACCTACTAATTGCCCGTTATCATCAGTTACTAAGAACCGATGCCAGTTTTTTCCGCTCAATATCCGCTCATCGGCAAACTCTCTGAGTGTAATATTATCAGAAACAATGGGGCTATCTGGTGTTACCACATCAGCTGCTGTCAAACCTGTTAGTTGTTCTTGCACCCTCGCAAATTGAGCCGCATTACCTGCATTTCGCAGCAAGAAGAAACCGACTAACAAGTTCCAGAAGTTACCAAAGCTGCCAAACAATAGTAGCGGGAGTAAACCGCTTGCGATCGCCACCCAACCAAAGACTTGCCCAACTCGACTGGCAAAAGCCACACCTTTATAAGGATTACCCGTAATTTTCCATATGATGGCTTTCAGTATATTTCCCCCATCCAAGGGCAAGCCAGGAATTAAGTTAAATAACGCCAATGACAAGTTAACAGAAGCCAGTACACTGATAATCGCTGCCAATGGTCCCGATGCGGCAGTACCAAAACCAATGCCT
>JBPCQW010000288.1:0-6144 GCA_050997715.1 Hassallia sp. | reverse complement strand
TCACTTACATGGATATCAAGTTGTCATCAGTAGAGGATTAAAGTGCGGACTTAGCCCAATAAGGGTTACTCTACTAAAGCCTGGAATCCCCCCAGAAAACTGGGTTTCTCCAGAACGAATCGCACTTACACACATCTCGGCTGAACCCCAAGTAACTGCGATCGCTCTACTCTGATCTAGGATATTACGAGGAGCGAAAACACGCCCTAATGCCCCTTGCTCTCTTCGTTTAAGGAAGATAACTTAATCCGCCGACTTTCACGCGATAATGGCACTAAAATTGGCGCTTGACTTTGAGCATTGCTTTCTTTAAAGCTTTCCACTATCTTAGATATTTGTGCAATTGTCGGTGCTTCAAATACGCTACGCAAAGGTAACTCCACACGCAAGGCATCGCGCACTCTAGAGACAAGCTGAGTTGCCAGTAATGAATGACCACCTAGTTCAAAGAAATTGTCATAAATTCCTACGCGCTTAAGTCCTAAAACCTCAGCAAAAATTTTCATTAACACTTGTTCCACAGGAGTCCGAGGTGCAATGTAATTTTCAGACAATTGGGGCTGAATTGCATCATAGAATCCTCTTAAAGCGCGGCGATTTACTTTACCATTAGCTGTTAGAGGTAAAGACTCTAATATTACAAAAGCTGATGGCATCATGTACTTAGGCAGTTTTTGTGCTATGTAAGTCTGCAACTGCGGCACTAGCTTACGCGCAGCTTTGGCTTGTAGGGGATTATTGGCGTAAGATTGCCAGGGACGAGAGTAAGCCATACTATTTGGAAAAATAGCTCTCTTACCTATTCCATCTTGCCGTACAAAAACCACATCATAGCGTCCTTCAATACTTGAATGTGACCAGGTAATTTCAACTCTGTAAGGTACATCCAGTGTATAAAAATCTTCTGGCTCTACTCCGAAATTATCGAGTTCTTTCAAAGCTTTACGCATTTGACCTACAGTTTTAAAACCTTCTACATTTGATAGCCATTCTGCTGTTTTAACAGCTACCATCACCCGCACATTAGGCACATTATTAATACATAATATTTCTGGTTTATTCTCGATTAATAACTGACGCACTGCTGATACTGTTAAATTCTCTTCAGACCAGTTCAAAACCGAAGAATTTTCAGTATTATTAATAGTCTTATCACCAATATGAAGAATTACGTTGTACCGAAATTGAGTTAATTCATTGCGATTTTGTCCTCGCAATAATTGAATTTGTACATGGCTAATCTGGGGAAAGTATTGCTTTATTGCACTAAAAAAAACTGGGTCAATCACCAACTCTGTTTCTTGGAAAATTTGCATTTGAACCCGTTGCTGCAATTCGGAACGGGTTAGGGAAGGCTCCGCTTGATAGAGTTGCACTGACGCATGGAAAGCTTGCAATAGTGGTAAACTACGCACATCTCCTATGAAAATAAAGCCACCCGGAACAGTTGCTTTCACAGCACCTTCTAATACACGAATCAGATAATCAATAGTAGGAAAATATTGTACAACTGAGTTCAGAATTACTGTATCAAAAGCTGCTGTTTCTATTTTCTCGAAGTCAAGAGCCATTTGCTGATGCAGCGTTACCTGCGGCATTTCTTGCTTTTCTAACTGCTGGTGAATGTAGTTAAGTGAAACTGGGGAAAAGTCTGTTCCACAATATTTAGTGCAGTGAGGTGCAACTCTGAACAAAATTAAACCTGTTCCACAACCAATTTCTAACACTCGCTTGGGTTGTAAAGCTAAAATTTGCGCTACTTGGTTATTCACCCACTCACGCATTTGCTCTACTGGAATAGGCTGATTTGTGTAACTACTATTCCAGCCGACAATATTCAATTTTGGATCGGAATCAGCAGGTTGATTATAAGTTTCGTTATAGAGCATCTGCCATTGCAAAACTTGCTCATTCTGCAATTGTATTAATTGCATATTCTCCTGCTCGCTACTATATTCTGTTTTTGGTACTACATAAGCTAATAGGCGCTTTTCCTTTTTATCCTCACAAATTATTACTACAGTTTGCTGCACTGCTGGATGCTGACTCAGTACGGCTTCAATTTCTCCCAACTCAATGCGGTAGCCGCGAATTTTTACCTGCTCATCGAGGCGGCCTAAAAATTCAATGTTGCCATCTACTCGATAGCGAACTAAATCACCTGTTTTATAAAGTCGTACTTTTAACTTATTAGTAAAAGAATGATAAATGAAGCATTCAGTAGTTAAGTCAGGACGGTTTAAATAACCTCGCGCTAATCCATCACTACTTATGTACAACTCTCCGGAAACGCCGATGGGTACTGGTTGTAAATGTTGATCTAATATGTAAACTTGTGTATTGGCGATCGCACGACCAATTGCAGGTGCTAAATTATCTTTATTCTTAACAGAAATCTGACCAGAAGTTGTCACAACCGTGTTCTCAGTTGGGCCATAATTGTTAATTAGCTGGAAAGGATGGTCAGTTAAAGGATATTTATTTAGTTTATCTCCACCTGTAAGCAATATTCGTAAAGCGGCATCTTCAGGAAAATCTAATAATAGAAGCTTCTCTGCTATAGGTGTTGGTAAAAAGGAAATTGTGATTTTTTGTGATATTAACCAATCTCGGAGATATTCAGGCGATCTCTTGATATCATCATCTACAATATAGATGCTTGCTCCAGCACTAAGGTAAGGCCAAATTTCCCAACTGCAAGCGTCAAAGGCAACCCCGGCTATTTGTGTTACTCTATCGCTAGGTGAAACCACAAAGGCTTTTTGATGCCAAAAAACTAGATTTAATAATCCTCTATGTTCAATTTGTACGCCTTTAGGTTTTCCTGTTGAACCAGAGGTATAAATAACATAAGCAAGGTTGTCTGCTGCAACTTCAATAGTAAGATTATCTTCAATTTCTTGAGCAATAATTTCGCAATCTTTATCTAAACATATTATATTTGAATTATAGTTTTCTAAACGTTTAAGCCATCGCTCATGAGTTAATAAAACTGAGACTTGAGCATCTTCAAGCATAAAATCCAAACGTTCAGATGGATAGCTTGGATCTAGAGGCACATAAGCTCCACCTGCTTTCAGGATGCCCAACATCCCGATGACCATATCAAAAGAGCGTTCTACACAAACCCCGACTAAAACTTCGGTTTTAACTCCTAATTTTTTTAGATAATGTGCAAGCTGGTTACTACGTATATTTAACTCTTTGTAGCTGAGTTTATCATTGCCAAATACTAGTGCGTTCGCGGAGCGTGCGTTTAGCGCAGTCGCATCAGGATTCTGTTCGGCAACGCTCTCAAATAACTCATGAATACACTTATCTTGAGGATAATCCAACTGAGTATTATTCAATTTAACCAATAAATTATTTAACTCAGATTCACTTAAAAGCGGTAATTGTGCAATTCGTTGTTCTGGATTTGTAACTATACCCTCAAGTAATGTTTGGAAATGTCCTAACATCCTGGTGATAGTAGCGTCATCAAATAAATCAGTGCTGTAAATTACAAAACCACTAATTCCTTCTGAGCTATCTGCCCATAACCCATTTTGAGTATTTGGCTCCCACAAGTGGAACTCCAAATCAAAGCGTGTTGTTTCCGTATCAAATGGTAGTGGTCTTAAAGTTAAACCAGTTAACTCTAATGCTGACATAGGCGCATTTTGCAGGGCAAACACAACTTGAAATAGCGGATTTTGATTCAAATTACGCTCTGGATGCAGTTCCTCTACAAGTTTTTCAAAAGGCAAATCTTGATGAGCATAAGCTCCTAAAGCTACTTCTTTGACTCGACTCAATAATTCTCGAAAAGTTGGGTTTCCAGTTAAGTCAGTACGCAGTACTAAACTATTGACAAAAAAACCAATTAGCCCCTCAATTTCACTACGGTTACGATTGGCAATAGGTGAACCAATAGCAATATCTTCTTGTTGTGTGTAGCGGTAAAGTAAAACTTTAAATGCTGCTAGTAGGGTTATAAATAAAGTTACTCTTTCTTGCTGTCCAAGAGCTAAAAGTGCTTCGCTCAAACTTTTTGATAATTGCAGAAATTGCCTTGCACCCTGGTAAGTTTGAACAGCTAGTCTTGGTCTGTCGGTTGGCAGATTTAATATAGAAATGTCGTCTAATTGCTTCTGCCAGTAATCGAGTTGCTTTTCTAATACTTCCCCTTGCAACCATTGGCGTTGCCAGTATGCAAAGTCTGCATATTGGATTGCAAGTTTTGGCAAAGGAGAAGGCTGATTGCTAGCAAAAGCGGTGTAGAGTGCTGCTATCTCTTGAATCAGCACTCCAATAGACCAGCCATCGGAGACAATGTGGTGCATATTCAGCAGCAGGATGTATTGTGTCTCATCCAACCACAGCAGTTTTACTTTCAGTAAAGAATCAGTTGATAAATTGAAAGGACGTTGAGCTTCTTGGTTAGTGAATTGTCGTGCTTGTATTTCTCGTTCGGCTTGTGGCAGTTGCCGTAAATCTATTATTGGTAAAGTAATAGTTAACGTAGGATTAATTATCTGAACTGGTTGCCCTGACTGGATGACAAAAGTGGTGCGTAAAGCTTCGTGTCGTCGCACAATTTCGTTAAAAGTTTGTTCTAGCGCGGCTTTATTTAGCGAGCCTGTTAAATGTAGTGCTACTGGAATGTTATAGAAAGGATTATTAGGAATTAATTGGTCAAGAAACCACAGCCGTTGTTGAGCAAAGGAGAGGGGAAGATTTTGAGAACGCGAAATAGGTACGAGAGGTCTAAAGCTGTGGTTATTAGTAAAATTAGTTGCTTTTAAAAATTCAATAATTTCTGCTTTACGCTCTTGAATTTCTGCACGCAGTTCTGCTGTAATAGTTCCTTCAGGCGCGTTACAGCGAAACTTTTCACCATCGACAAAAACTTGAATATCTAAGCTGCGAAGATAAGATAAAAACTCAACCGTATTCAAAATTACACCCCTTCGCAACAGTTGTTACTTATTAGTTATTAACTAACCCAGCATTTTTATCATACTTACAATCCTGTATAAATCATTCTTGAGAGTGAAAGTTGGATGATTCTAACTATGGTATGAAGCTAAAAGCAGTTAACAAGGTATCACAAGGTTTAGGCTCATGATATTCATGCCTCATAATTTTCTACTTGTATGGCTGTTTCAACTGCTGTCCGTTGGGGTACTTGGCGGGGGAATCTACATTCTCTATGAGTGGTACGAACGAGAACTTGTAGGAACGTTCTATTTAGTAGCTGGACTAGTAATGTTTCTGTGGTCTGTTGGCGGCCGTTTTATCAGTTTGCCACTGCTGCGCCGTGCTGGAGCCGATGAACCCAAGTTTATGCGTAGCAAAACCGTGCAGCGTTTAGCACGGCCGGATGGTAGTGTGTTGCAAGTAGAGTTTTTTGGTCCTGAAGATGGTCAACCAATTATCTTGTCACACGGTTGGGGTCCAAACAGTACTGTATGGTATTATGCCAAGCGACAACTAAGCGATCGCTTCCGAGTAATTGTTTGGGATCTACCAGGGTTAGGAAAATCCGCCAAACCGAAAAACAACGATCACTCTATAGAAAAATATGCCCGTGACTTGGAAGCTGTTATTGCCATAGCAGGGGATAAACCTGTTATCTTGTTGGGGCACAGCATGGGTGGGATGATTAATCTGACGTTCTGTCGCCTGTTTCCAGAGCAATTAGGGAGTCGGGTAGCTGGCTTAATTCTTGTGGATACTACTTACACCAATCCGGTAAAAACTTGTATTTTTAGCAATCTGGTACGGAAATTGCAGAAACCGCTACTCGAACATGTGTTGTACCTGACTATCTTGCTGTGGCCCATTTTTTGGTTGATGACTTGGCTCTCATATTTCAATGGTTCGCTGTACATCACCGTCGAACTATCTGGATTTACGGGTACTGAAACACGGGGTCAACTAAGTTTTGCAGGTCTATTATCAGCATTGGGTTCGCCTGGGGTTCTAGCTCGTGGCACACTGGCAATGTTGAAGTTTGATGAAACAGACACACTTGCAACTATTAACCCACATTCCGCACTTCATTTTGTAGTACAAATACTGATATTAAAAGCTTCTATAAAATTTACATAAAAACACTTAAAGCATTTAGTAATTAATATAAACAGGATCACAGGCATC
>JBPCQW010000118.1:0-7513 GCA_050997715.1 Hassallia sp. | reverse complement strand
TCCAAAAGGATATAGGTAATCGGCAGCTTTTTCATCATCGCTTGCAGAGGTAATTACCTGCTGGGCACAACTAGAGATAAAGCGATCGTAGCGTTCGCGATATAGTTGATTTTGCTGCACCGCTTCTCTGTTACCTGCCCAACGAAATGCCCCTGCAAAGCAACAATCTAGGATAATCAACAAATGACGACATGGCAGTTTTTGCAAAGCATCGTGCAGTCGCTTCATCGGTAAAAAAGTGCTGCTGTTATCCATCCGTGCATCTTGGGGGACAAGAAAACCCGCAGGACCATCGGCGTTATCTAATTGTGGGGCGATACCATGTCCGGCAAAATAGAAAAATAGTCTATCAGTCTCTTCAATTTCAATTTGGCTGCCGTCAGGTAAAAGTAGTTTATCTTGTTCAAAAGCCGTCAATAAACTGTTGAATTTATCGCTGTTAGCATCGCCATCCAACATTAACACTACTTGGTATTCATATTTGCTTTCCAAAGTAGCCGCGATTTCTTTAGCATCATTCACAGGGGTTTGCAGTGCAGGGATGCTATTGCTGTATTTATCGATGCCGATAACTACTGCTAGACTTCGTTTAATTTCTGCCATATATGCGATATTGACAAAAGTATTAATATATGCGTGGGTAAGTTATACCTGATTTGCCGAACTTTCGTTCAGCAAGTATTACTTGCCTTGTATATTGTTTTAGGTGTGAGCCAGATCAAGTTATGCACATGTCATGAAGAAGGGGAAAGGGGAAAGGGGAAGAATCTTGTTGGGGGATTGTGACGCCCCGATAGGCTTCATACCACTTAAAAAGTGCTTGCTCTAAACCCAAATGGGGACTCATGTTACGGAAAAACGAGAATTTCAGAGGGGTAAAGAAACTCATGTATGTTTGGGGGAAACGGACACGCATAAGCGAAGAAGTGGAAGCGGAGGAACAACATAAGCTGCTGAGAAAGTTGTCGCGACTGGCGCGACGCAGGTATACAGATTGATGCTAAAATCAATATTTTATTATAAAAGCCCCAGTACCACCGGGGCAAGTCAAACGTTTCCATTTGTCAATATAGTTACTAGTGAACATTTAAGGGTAGGGGTTTCCCCTCCCTTGACATGAAAACATGACAAACGCTAAAATAAAACATGACAAAAATTTGTTAACACTCCTTAGCGTCGGTTAGTTGGTGGAATAACCACCGGACGCGGTACAAGAAAGGGAGATGCCCCTAGCTAAGATATTCCTGGTTTTGAGAGCTAGATGACCCTGACAATTAATAAGTATATCTACTGATGGGTATTTTTTGGTAGAGCGATCGCGCGGAGTGTCTTTTGTTGTGCGATCGCTTGTAATTAAATATGAATTACGAATTTTTTGTAGAGACGTTCCAGCGGAGCGTTTTTTGTAGAGACGTTCCAGCGGAACGTCTCTACCAGGTTTGCGGTGTTTTATTTATCACGCCAAACATATTTTTCACAAGTATCTTTCGCTCCCTTAGCTTCATCTGTTTGGGGGTTTTGCAACACAGGATGATTTTGCAAGTTGTTGCAAGCAACTTCTAACCAATCTTGCCATCGAGTTTGCCACAAGCGTAGTGTCTTGTCTGCGCTACCACTAACGATGTAGCCTCCATTGGGACTGATGGCAACAGATGTGACATTATCTGTATGACCTTGAAACTTTTGCCCAATATTGCTGTCAGAAAAGTTCCATAAGCGCACTGTGTTGTCAACGCTACCACTAATTATGTAGCGTCCATCGCGACTGATAGCAGCCGATAAGACACCAAATTCATGACCTTGAAACGGTGCGATTATAGAATTACCTTTAATATCCCATAAGCGCATTGTCCTGTCATAACTAGCGCTGAGGATATAACGCCCATTCGGACTAAAAGCGACAGATGAAATCGAACCATCATGTCCTTTAAATGGTTCCCCAATTAATTTACCAGAAAGGTTCCATAAGCGCACCATTTTGTCGTCACCGCCACTAATAATCATTTTACTATTGGGACTGAAAGCAACAGAAAATATAGGCTCGGTATGACCTGTAAATGGTGCGATTATGGGATTACCTTTAATATCCCACAAGCGCAGTGTTTTATCCTCACTACCACTGAGGATGTAGCGTCCATCGGGACTAAAAGCTACAGAATAGACTGCACCTGTATGACCTAAAAACGGTTGCCCAATCGAATTACCTTTAATATCCCACAAGCGCAGTGTTTTATCAACACTGCCACTAACGATGTAGCGTCCATCGGGACTAAAAGCCACAGATGTAACTTTACCTGTATGACCTAAAAAGGGTTGCCCTATCGACTTACCTTTAATATTCCACAAGCGCAGTGTTTTATCAACACTGCCACTAACGATGTATTGCCCCGAAGGACTAAAAGCGACAGATGTAACTGAATCTGTATGACCTAGTAACGGTTGTCCAATAGTATTGCTAATATCCCACAAGCGGATTGTGCGATCGCCACTACCACTGATGATGTAGCGTCCATCTGGACTAAAAGCCACAGATGCAACCGGATTTCTATGACCTTTAAGCGGTTCCCTAATCATATTGCCATTAATGTCCGACAAATGCACTCTTCTGTCAAAACCGGCACTCACTATATACTGCCCATTGGGACTGAAGCGAACAGATAAAACAGCACCTTTATTACCTCGGAATGGTTGTCCAATTTGTTTACCAGACATATCCCACAAACGCACTGTTCTGTCGTTACTACCACTGACTATGTAACGTCCATCCTGACTAAATGCTACAGACCAAACAGAACCTGTATGACCTGCAAACGGTTTGCCAATCGCTTTACCAGAAATATCCCACAAACGTACTGTCTTATCAAGACTACCACTTACTATGTACTGCCCATCCGGACTAAAAGCTACAGACCAGACAGCATTAGTATGACCGACAAACGGTTTACCAACTAATTTGCCAGACATATCCCACAAACGCACTGTGTTGTCTTCGCTACCACTGACGATGTAACGCCCATCGGGACTAAAAGCGACAGATTGAATCGGTTTTGTATGACCTGTAAATGGTTGCCCAATCTGTTTACCAGACATATCCCACAATCGCACGGTGTTATCTTCACTACCGCTGACGATATAGTGCCCATCCGGACTAAAAGCTACAGATTGAACAGATTTTGTATGACCTGTAAATGGTTGTCCAATTTGTTTACCAGACATATCCCACAAGCGTACTGTGTTGTCTTCGCTACCGCTGACGATGTAGCGTCCATCGGGACTAAATGCCACAGATGTAACGCGATCGCTATGACCTATCAACTGATTTCGCTCTTTAGTGGTTTGCACTGCATAAAGTAAACTAGATTTCACCGTGTTCAGTATATTCCACGGTAACAATGAACGATTTTGACCAGTCGTCTGAATCGCTAAAACCAGTCCATCTACAGGAGCGACAGGTAGCCGATTTTCTACTATGGCTGCTTTTTCGCGTAACAGCGACAACTGAAGTTGAACCAAAGCAAAAATCGTTAACCCAGTCAGTGAAGCTATAACTGCACTCACAATACCAACTGTCTGACGCCGATTGTTTCGTCTTCTCTGGATGCTGCGTTGAACAAACTCCAACTCTATAGAATTCAACCAACTTTTATCAGATTCTGATATCTGCTTAACCAACGGTAAACGCGGATCGTTATTCCACAAAAGACCAACTGCTTGTTTATCTCGTCTTTGAGTTGTCCATTTATTCGCAGTCGGTGTCAGTTCGCGTTGCAGCAGCAATGATGCTAATTCTTGGTCTTTCCAAGTCAGTAACTTTTGCCATCCCCGCACTAAGACATCATGAGCCGGTTCTACATAACTGTTACCTTCAGTATCTTGCCCTCCTACTAGCAGACGTGCTGCCATAAAACGCTCAATTACTAACTTTACCTGCGTATTTTCTGCTTTGGGATATTCCAATTCTGTCAGCAATACTCGTCTGCGTGCCAAATCACCACCACCTACAGCCACCATCCGCAGCATCACATGTTCAATAGTGTGAGCGTAAGCAGAATCAAGTTTAATTAATTCATCATATTCACTGTCTGCTCGTTGCGTGAGACTGCGTGTCACTCCACCTAATTCTTCATAATCGGCTTGAGTAATTGCCCGATTATTTCTTTTGCCCTCTCTGGCACTTTTAATATATTTTAAATATAGTTCACTCAAAGTAAATGAAAGTAGCGGCAAGGCTCCGGGCATTTGTGCCACTTCATCAATTATTTGGTCTACTAAACTTGGCGGTTCAAAATACATTACCCTAGCGGTGGCTGGTTCGACAATGCAATCACGCAATTCGGAGCGTGACATAACTGGCACGATAAATCTTGCAGCCGTCCAATAAGCTTCTAAAGGTGTATTGCGAAATTGCGGCTCAAAGTCATTTCGTAACGTTACCACAATGCGTAACTGTTCGGGAAAAGCTGATATTGCTCTTGCTAACCCGCTCAAAAACTTGAAGCGCTCATCTTCATTTCTCGTAAGAGTTACTAATTCTTCAAACTGGTCAATGATCAGGAGTAATTTTGCATTTTTATGAGATTCAGTCCAAGCTTTGACATTTTGATAAAGTATCTGTAATTCTTCTTCAAATTCTTGCTTAGGCTGGACGAAAGTTGGTAATTTTTCTTGTGAAAGTGCATTATTCAAAGCTTTAAATGGTGACTCTCCCGGACGAATGGGAGTTAATATCCGCCATTCTTGGGAATTGGGAATTGGTAGTTGGGGAGTTAGGAGTAGAGACGTTCCACTGGAACGTCTGTACGGGAGTTCTTCTCCTTGTCCCCTTGTCCCCCTGTCCTTAGTTTCTTGCTTCAACTGCGTAATTAATCCGGCTTTCACTAAGCTGGATTTTCCGGAACCGGAAGCACCCAGCACCACTGTTAACGGTTGGTTGATGATGAATGCTTGTAATTTTTCGATTAAGGCTTTTCTGCCAAAAAAGAGGCTGCTATCTTTTTCTTCAAACGATTTCAATCCTCTATAAGGATTGGTATTTTCATCGAGTGCGGGTGCTGGTGCTAACTTATTCGGGTCAAACCCAGGAACGGGAAAGATATATTCACCTTTGTCATGGTGTTTAAGTTGACAGAAGCCTGGAGTTTGCTTGGCACTTGTCTTGCCCAACTCCCCATGTATGTATACGTATATTTCGGTAGCTGTGATGACTCCATCAGTGCTGAAATCTGCTTTTCCTGATAGCGCTGTCAAAAGTAATTCTGCAAAAGGAGAGTTTCCCGAATCTTCGTTGCGTTGTCCAAATCGATACAACGAATCGGCGGCTTTTTCATCATCGCCGGCGGAGGTGATTACTTGCTGGGCACAACTAGAGATAAAGCGATCGTAACGTTCGCGATATACTTTATTTTGACGCACGGCATCTCTGTTACCTGCCCAACGAAATGCGCCTGCGAAGCAACAATCTAGGATAATTAATATATGACGGCATGGTAATTTAATTAAAGCATCATGCAGCCGCTTCATGGGCAGCATACTGCTGTCATTATCCATGTGTGCATCTTGAGGGACAAGAAAGCCTGTTGGACCATCGGTGCTATCTAATGCATCTGAAGCAATACCGTGTCCGGCAAAGTAGAATAATACTCGGTCAGTTTCTTGAATTTGAATTTGGCTACCATCCGCTAAGGGTAATGTATGCGCTTCCAGAGCCGTTAATAGACTGCTGAATTTGTCGCTGTTGGCATCGCTATCTAACAGCAGCAAAACTTGGTATTCGTAAATGCTAGCTAAAGTTGCAGCGATTTTTTCGGCATCATTGACGGCGGTTTTTAGTGCCGGAATGCCATTGCCGTATTCATTAATACCAATAATTACTGCCAGACTGCGTTTAATTTCTTCCATAAGATGCCCGTTATTTAATAACTATAAGCATCTACAAGCAGATTATCTACAATTTCCAGATATTTTTAGCAAGTATCTTTAGATGCCTTCTATTGATGTGCGTGCAGGCGATCGCCACCATCCTTTGCATTTGCGATTGAGATGCCACAAACGCACCGCAGAGCGATCGCTAATTACTGCAAAACTGCGTTGAATTTCAGGCATAGATGCAATATTTCTGCAAAACCCCACCTCATGAAAAGGCGGGGTTATTTTTTACACCCAATTATCAGGAGTAGAAAGCAATTAGAGTGACTGTTGGTTAACAGCTACAGTCTGACTGCTTCGGTTTTGACTAGTTGGCTGTGGTTGCGGAGAACGGTTCCACAAAATAGAGATAGCAACTCCTGCTATAAGTAATGCAATTACGGTAATAATTGCGCTACTAATTAGCAGAGGGTTTTGGGTTTCTGAGAAAGTCTCAGCGGGTTTTGGCGTGGTCTTTCCTTCAGGTTCTGCAATCAATGAATCGGCATTTGTTGCTGATGCTGTTGGGGGCTGATTTTCCGGATGGGAAAATTCGTAAAGCGCTCTCGATAGTGCAGATAAACCGGCTGGATGGGTAAAGTAGGTGAGGTGATCGCAGGCGGCGTCGGGTGGTAATATTCTTGGTTGAGGCGATCGCTTAGGATTAACGCTCTTTATACTAGTCAAAGTCACCGCTATATCATTCGGCTGACTAAAGAACGCCATATCTACAACTTTATTTACAGATGGATCAAACATCCTATCCATCAGTTGTTTGAGTGGATTAATTTGCTTGTCTGCTTGAAGTGCCATAGCAGCAGCCATCACCGACCTGTCACCGGCAATAATTGTATAAGCTACACCAGGATCGGGATTTTCGGCAAGTTCTTTCAAAATAGGTGAATCTGGGTGCATTTGCTCCAGAGATTTACCATTATTTTCCAGAACTTTAAGTAAATCTGCTACTATTTTCGTAGGCCAAACTATTGCCGAAAGTTGATTCAACCCGATACCAAGAGCGGTAAAAACCCAATCCTGTATAGAGGGCCAAGGTGAACCGGCATTTGGTGTGCCTAACATCACCAAGTGTTGCACAACTTCATTGCCACCTAGTCTTTCGATAAACCAGCGAGAAACTAAACCACCCATTGAGTGAGCTACAATATGCAATTGTTTTCCGTGGTTTGCTCCTAAGCCAATTTCTTCCAATTTTTCTTTTAAAGACCTGGCATTCTCTTCAATTGTAGTTTGGATATTTTCATAATCAAAAGCCAAAACCACGTCATAACGGTCTTTAATTGAAAGCTGTTTTTTATCAACTTCCACGAAAGCATGATTAACACTGGGAACCATACTCGCAGTGTCACCAACAATGCCATGAATATAGAGGATAATTTTTTCAGCTTGCGCTACTTGGGCTTTGATTATCTGCTGATCTTTTTCGTAGGTTACTTTGTCTTTATCCCCAACTGGAAGTACGTTGGCTATAGCTAAAATTGGATATTCAAATGGACTTCCTATTTTTTGGCTAACTATTTTTTCAAAGAAAATCCGAATGGAACCGTGTATACTGCGACTACTGACTGTTGGGTTTGGCAACCTTTCTAAG
>JBPCQW010000525.1:0-2939 GCA_050997715.1 Hassallia sp. | reverse complement strand
AAAATCTTCAAAGTTGACTTATCGCAAAAAGATGCGAATGGCTTTGTACAGAAAGAAGAAGTAGCTGACCTGTTGAACATTCAAGATCCGAATGACTTGAACCAAGATGGTAGCACCAGCTTTAGATTTCCTTTCCAAACCATCGAAGATGTGTTGGTAGTTGATGCAAATACCATCTTAGTTGCCAATGACAATAATTATCCTTTCTCTGTAGGTCGTCCTCCCGGAATTGATAACAACGAAATCATCCAACTACAGCTTGATAAACCACTTAATTTAGATCCCCGTGTTGGTCTTGCTGGACTTAACTTACCAACTTCGCGTATTTTAGGTGGTAATGGAGATGATACCTTATACGGTACTTCAGGTGATGATTTTCTAGATGGTGGTGAAGGTAACAATACCCTTTACGGTAGCGAAGGTAATGACACCTTTCTGGCTAAATCAGGAAATGATATTGCTTACGGTGGTGCAGGAAATGATGTCTTCTTCCTGGGTAATGGTAATAATAGCGTTTACGCTAGTGAAGGTAGAAATCGGGTTGTCACAGGAACTGGCAACGATCTGATTTACGCAGGTGCGGGTGATGACACCATATCAACAGGTGCAGGTGATGATCTGATTTATGCTGGTCAAGGCAATAACATTATATCTGCTGGAACTGGTAACGATACAGTTTATGTCGGGAGTGGAAACGATCGCTTTATCCTTGATGGGGGTGAAGGTGCTGTTACTATCTTCGGTTTTTCATCTAATGACCAAATTACTCGCGGAAGCGGTTTATCAGCAAACAGTAATTTTACGGTTAGCGTTAGTGGTAATGATACGTTAGTTAGTCAAGGTGCAGACTTGCTAGCGACGTTGAAGTATGTGCAATTGAATACTGTGAATTTTGTTTAGATAAGTAGTTAAGCAAAATTAATTACACAAACGTCATTGCGAATGGAGCAAAGCGGAATGAAGCAATTCGCTTGCGGTTTGGGATTGCGTCGCTTCACTTTCGTTTCGCTCGCAATGACAGCGGACTTGATATGAACTCTTGTTTCTACCTTTGCGTCTTTGCGACTTTGCGTGAGCAATTCATATCCTAATTCAACAACGCCAAAAATTTCTCACTTACCCCAGAATAAATCAATGGTAACTACGAATACAATCCGTTTTTCCCAATTCAACGCATCCTTGAACCGCAACGCTGAAGGTGAGTTAATCAGCGATTTATCTACCCTAAATAACGCACAAGCTGCATCAGTTGCGGAAATTATCCAGCGCACCAATGCAGATGTACAGTTAATCAACGAATTTGACTACTTTGCAGAAAATCCTCTCGAAGCTGTCGAATTATTTCAACAAAATTATCTTGGCGTGAGTCAAAATGGCGCAACTCCGGTAGAATATCCTTATGTTTACATTGCCCCCTCAAATACGGGTATCGCCTCCGGATTTGATTTGGATAACGATGGGAGAGTAGTTACAAATCCAGCAGAAGCGGGATACGGTAATGATGCTTTCGGATTTGGCAATTTTCCCGGTCAGTTTGGCATGTTGCTGCTGTCGAAGTATCCCATCGATACTGCGAATGTGCGGACTTTCCAGAATTTTTTGTGGAAAGATATGCCAGATTCGTTGCTATCCACAATTAGCACACCTGGTTCGGAAACTCCTTGGTATTCACCAGAAGAACAAGCAGCTTTGCCTCTTTCTTCTAAAAGTCATTGGGATGTTCCTATCATCGTGAATGGAGAAACAATTCACGCTTTAGTTAGTCATCCCACACCCCCGACTTTCGATGGTGCAGAAGACCGCAACGGCAAACGCAATTATGATGAAATCCGCTTTTGGGCAGATTACATTACACCAGGGAAGGGCGATTATATTTATGATGATACTGGAAAAATAGGCGGTATTAATCAAGGGTCGAGTTTTGTAATTATGGGCGATCAGAATGCAGACCCTGTAGATGGTGATAGCTTCGATAACGCGATTCGCCAACTGTTACAAAATCCCAATATTAATACTAACTTTATTCCTACCAGTGAGGGCGGTCCGCAACAAGCGATATTGCAAGGTGGTGCAAATCTAACTCAACGTGGAAATCCCGCTTTTGATACGGCAGATTTTGCAGATACAGCACCGGGAAATCTACGAACAGATTATGTTTTACCTTCTACTGATTTGCAAATTGCCAATTCTGGTGTGTTTTGGTCGCTAAATACTGACCCGACATTCCCTTTAGTAGGGACTTTTAACCCTAGTCTTCCTGGTGGTTTCCCCTCTTCTGACCATCGTCAAGTTTGGGTAGATTTGCAGCTTGGTGCAACCGAAGCTGGTAAAACTGTTTCTAGTGTGGTATTTGAAGGACAGAGAGTTTTCCCTACAGGTTTTATTCCCTCTGGTGTATCGGGAACGGTGAACGGTGTAGAAACTCCTGTAGGTGGGTTGTCTGGTGTAACTTACGATGCTGGAAATAAACGCTTCTACGCGATTTCTGATGATCGATCGCAAGTTGCACCTGCGCGTTTTTATACTTTTACTGCTGATTCAACAGAAGTTAATTTTAGCAACGTCACCACACTCAAAGACGCAAATAACAACTTGTTTCCCCTCAACAGTTTAGATCCAGAGGGAATTGCTTTAACTAAGAATAATAGTGTTTTCATCTCGTCTGAAGGTGAGGTTAATCCGAGTGCGGGTAGGGTGACGAATCCTTTTATTAATGAATTCTCGCTTTCTACAGGAGAGCAAATTCGCTCTTTACCTGTACCGAAGAAATTCGTTCCAGTGGTGGATGACACGAATGGAAACGGTGTAATAGATGCGGGTGATATTCAAGTATCGGGTGTTCGCAACAACTTGGCTTTTGAAAGTCTGACGATCGCACCCGACCAAAAGACATTGTACACCGCTACTGAAAGCGCTTTATTGCAAGATGGTGCGATCGC
>JBPCQW010000508.1:0-4179 GCA_050997715.1 Hassallia sp. | reverse complement strand
ACTATTGCAATGCAGAAGGTAAATAAGGCAGCCTTTGGGTAACCTAATGTATTAATCTCGCAGCACAGATTTTCTGTGAGGACTTGAAACAAGGTTTCGAGTTTCCAACGTTTGCGGTACAGTTGGGCTATCAACAATGCACCAGTGACCTCAGACGGCAGATTAGTGAAAATAAAAATTTCTCTGTCTCCATCACGATTAGGCTGTTCCAAGCAGATCTTCACGCGACGAGCCTTTAGTAGTTCACCATCATCGGCGCTCAAAAGGATATTTTGCTCAAACGCAATACCGCTATCGCTTTTACCTACTAAACGGAAATCATCGGTCGCTTGCCAAGGCATATTTTGATGCTGTCGGATAAGAAAGTAGCCTTTTTGAGCAGCTATACCGAATAAGAACTTGAGGGTACAAAAATTCCGGTCAGCGATCCAAACATCATCTGCCTCAACTGTTGGTAGCACTTGATCGAACAAAGAACGTTCTTGGGCATGACCATCCTCACATGGAAATACGTCCACTGCTAGCATTAGACTTGGGTCTAGTACTACAAGAGATTGACCAGGTAATGGGGCTGGGGCGCTGCTCATGTCACGCAGCACTTTCAAACGATGTTCGCTTGCTGCGATGCCTGCGGCGGGCTACGCCTACGCGTTACCGTCAAGAATCTTGACTCGATAACCTGGTAACAAATCAGGTATTATTGCGTTTAGATGCCGAATTGTAGCTTCCATCTGTCCAGCAACCTCTCTGACTAACTCTCCGTTGATACTTGGTTCAATGCCATTGATTTTGTTGTAGACCGAGGTAACTGAAACACCTATTTTTTCCGCCGATGCTTGGTGGGCTGCATGTACTGATGGATGGACTCCGCAGACCACAAGGCTCATCAAATTGACGATTGTAGAGAATAATAACTCGCGAGTGTATTGGGTTTTTGCACTACGAACAAAAATAGTTCATCCAGAATTTGGGGACATAGCGCTTTCTCTAACAACCCGCGAACCATCACGGAAACTGGACTTTCTTTGATAAACCGCTCAAACACTTGCCCTAGTAACATTTTTATTCTTCAAGAAAGAGATTTGCACCTCTTTTAACCCAACTACAAATCAGCCCATCACGCAACACCTTGAAAGGGCTAGTCCTAGTAGATTTAAAGTTTTCGTCGGAGAAATTCGATGTTGTTAAACAGATATTTTCCGATTGTCACGGCGATACAAAACTTAATTAATTTAATCTTGATACAGTCGCGTGGACAAACTAAAAGAGAATCAAAATTCGTAGCGAAAATACAAACTCGGCAGAAATCAAGTTAATCTGGCGAGTTTTTTTTAATGCTTAGTAGTTAGTTGTTCTACTATCTACTATCAGCTTTTGTGAACTACCCAACACCCATCTGAGCGCAGATTAAACAAACTTCGTAGCTACGCTGTAGCAGTTGACAAGACCATGACACAAATCATTGAAGAATTCATTGACTCGCTTACGTTAACAGAGAGCGGCGATTCCTCCTTGACCCCTTTCCCTCTCAATCCTACCGAGTCAACTCCTCACCGCCCAAAAATTCATCCCACATCTCACCCCAAGGGTGAGATGTGGGGCTTCTTTTCGTTTAAGCTAAAAATCATGATTGAAATTATTTCTCCACCACCTCATAAAATTATAGGTGTCGCCGTAATATGGAATGATCAAGGGCAAATATTAATTGACCGCCGTCGTCCCTCAGGCGCAATGGGCGGTTTGTGGGAATTTCCTGGAGGTAAAATTGAGAAAGGTGAAACCGTCAAAGAGTGTATCAAACGGGAAATTAACGAAGAGTTGAGAATACTTATTGAAGTAGGAAAACATCTGATCACTATCGATCATACCTATACCCACTTGCGCGTTACCCTGACTGTACATCATTGCCGCCATCTTACGGGTGTTCCTCAACCACTGGAGTGCGATGAAATTCGCTGGGTGAATTTGGATGAACTTGATCGCTTTGCTTTTCCTCAGGCAAATGTTCAAATTATCGCAGCTTTACGTGAAGGCGATCGCTCTCATCCTTAAAGCTTGCTTAATTGCGGCTTCGTTCTTATAGCCCATTCCAATCTGGCGGGGTAACTGAGCGCGACAATATATGTAAAACTTTAACTATTCAGCAATACTTTAATTAAAGCCGATGACGGGATTTGAACCCGTGACCGCTCGATTACGAATCGAGTGCTCTACCACTGAGCCACATCGGCAAAAACCACTCTTAATTATAGCATTAATAAGATCATGATACAACAAAATCCCAAAAATCGCGTTAACCCAGAACAATACGCCCGTCTCAAATCAGAAATGGCAGCCCCCTATCGCGGCTTGCGGCAATTTATATATATTGGTTGTGGTGCCTCTGGTTTTATCGGTGCGATCGTCTTTTTTTCGCAACTGCTTGCAGGACGCGATGTTAATAGTGCTTTGCCTAACTTAGCACTTCAGGTAGGAGTCGTTGCCTTGATGGTATTTCTTTGGCGATGGGAGCAGCGTCGTCAAAAAGGTTCATAAATTATTAAAAGCATAAGCTTCTTATCAGATAAATTATCCCTTTTTAGTTGGTTTACCTTTTATATCTAGTGACAGATGCCTAATTTAGTTAACAAACTTAACATAATTCTATAATCCGAAACATATATAGATAAAAAATTAAGAAATTATTAGGAAATTTGAAAACTTGAGATTTTCAATAGAAAATAAAAATAGTTAAAACGGGGTCAGCCAATATAAAGACCCTGAATATCAAACCATAAATTTCAATGGGGTCAACAAAATTTTAAAGACCCCAAAGTTAAAAAAATCAAAACATTTAAAGCGCCAAGAGTTAACAATTTTTAACTCTTGGCGCTTTGATTTATGCAAATCGGTATGAACTTTACAACTCAACTTTTGATTACCCCGTTGGAGAGAAAGGGGAATGGGGGATGGGGAGATGGGGTAAAGAAGAATTATTCTCCTTGTCCCCCTTGTCACCTTGTCCCCCTTGTCACCTTGTCTAGCTACTTATTACGGAGTTTGTACCAAATAAGGTGAGGGAATTGCTTGAGCGCGTCCAGCACTAACTAGCGCTTGGTAAACAAAAGCAGCAACTTCTGCTCTAGTTGCCTCACGATTTGGATTTAGTTGCTTAACGGTAGGATAATTAATTACCAATTGCCTGGAAGTTGCCGCAGCAACAGAACCTGTAGCATATTTGGGAATCTGGGTAGCATCAGTGTAGAAAGTCAAAGCATTCTGACTATCAGCATTTAAACCCAGACCGTTGGCTAAAGATACTAACACCTGCACTCTGGGAATTTGCTGCTGTGGTTTAAAGGTACCGTCGGGATAGCCAGAGACATATTGACCCTGGTAAGCAGATTGAATTGCTGCGTAAGCCCAAAAATTATTTTTCAGATCCTTAAAATCAATACCTGGGCGTTTGCTTGCTGGCAATAAAGCTTTATTGACGATAGTAGCAAATTGAGCGCGTGTTACAGGTTCATTCGGTCTAAAACTGCCATCGGGGAAGCCAGCAATAATATTCTGGGAGGCTAAAGCTTCAATATAGCCTTTTGCCCAATAACCTCCAGGCACATCCTTAAAAGCAGTTTGACCACCTGCGGGTGGTTCAACGCTAGCAGCAACAAAATCTACCTTGCCAGAAATTCGGGTAGGGTCAATATCATTACCAACAGCGACGATTGTATTCTGAGTGGTCGCATTTAATACGTCGAAGAATTTTTTCGGGTCTTTTTTGCCGTTATTGCGAATTAGGTTTTTACCAGGATTTTCTTGGGTTCCCAAATCTGCTTGCGCTTTTTGAAGTGCAACTAACCCATGATCTCGATTATCTTGAATTACATTATTACGCAACACAGGTTTGGCGCTACCAGTGATAACAACTCCGCCAAAGTTTTGGGTAATTTGGTTATCAGTAATTAAAGGGGCTGCCAAATCGCTAACTGCAATACCAAAACCAGTTGACTGAAATAAGTTATTGCGAATCTCGCCTGTGGCAGATTTAGCGACGGAAACACCGTTGCCCTTGTTTTCAGTAAAGACGTTATTTTCAATTTTGGGATTACCTGTACCCGTAACGAAAATACCTTCTCTTCCACTGTTGACAAATGTACTGTTTGTAATTGTGGGATTAGTCGATTCAACCCACACACC
>JBPCQW010000417.1:0-9923 GCA_050997715.1 Hassallia sp. | reverse complement strand
AGGTTTTGCTAATATTGTGGAACATGCACACAAAAATTTTCCACCTGAGACTTCTATTGAGCTTGAAGCAATGCGCTTAAATGAAAATATAGAAATTCGTATTTGGTCTCAAGGTGAAGCTTTTGATTTAGAACATAAATTGCTAGAAATATCGGAATTTGAGGATAACGATCAAGAGCGTGGACGCGGTTTGAAAATTATCTCCGTAATTGCAGATAAATTAAGTTATGAGCCGACGGTAGATAATCGTTACTGTTTATTTATGAGTAAATGTTATTAAGTTCTCGATTATTTAGGAGGCAGGAGGCAGGGGTTAGGAGTTAGGAGTTAGGAGGGAAATGGATTATATATCTGACTTTGAGATAATGGTGGTGTACTCTCGACGTTGCAAGCTGCTGTATAGATGAAGAGCCAAGAGTTTAACTCTTGACTCTTGAATGCGTGACTAAATTTTTGCCTGGATGGAACGATCGCTAATAAGTGCGATCGCAACTAGTTGAGCTGAGGTATGAATTAGCTCTAATTCATCTTCTCGCAAAGTGCATGGTTGTCTCCACTGTAGCGACAATACTGCTAAAACTTCCGAGCGGTAAATCATCGGGACAATAAAGTGTGCTTGTACTTGATTATCTGGATATTGAGCGATACTAGCCAGCTTTTGGTCTTTAAGTACATTTACGGAACATTGAATTTTTCCGCTAGCGATCGCCTCCGTTGTCAGCGGATCTTGACCTAGCCAATTTTCAATTGTACCTGTATTACTGCAAGTCCCTTGAGTGTTGACAAGAGTATTTTTATCCACTAATTGCAAAATACAGCCATCCGCTGCGAAAGTCTGACTAAAAGCGGTAGCAATTGATGTGAGACTTGCTTCTAAGTTAGAAGTTGTTTGGATTACTTTCACTAAAAATGTCAGCAAGGCAATTTGAGCATGAGCGCGGTGCAGTTCTTCTGTACGTTGCTTGAGCAAGTCGTAGGTTTCTGCTGCTCTTTGCACTACCGCTTTGAGTTCACCTGGGTCCCAAGGCTTGGTAATATACTTATAGACTTGTCCGGCGTTAATCGCTTCTACCAAGTCTTCAATATCAGTAAAACCTGTAAGAATTATCCTGACTGTATCGGGAAACTGTGGTACAGTCTTGCTGAGAAATTCAGTTCCTTTCATTTCTGGCATCCGCTGATCGGAGATAATTACCGCTACTTCCCCGGATGCTGCCAAAACTTCTAAAGCGTTGATACCGCTATCGGCTTTAAGGACATTAAAATCACGTCGAAAGGTACGATAAAGCAGATCGAGATTATCTGGCTCATCGTCAACTACAAGGATTTTCAGTTTCTTAGGTCGTTCTAGAGTCATCAATTGATGCCGGACTTGATCAATTTCGGAAATGGGATTATCCATAAGATAATTGCTAAAATAGTATCCATCTTGTTATATTCCATACCAAGTTTATTTGGAAATAACTCATAAACGTTGCGGAAATTTACGGATGTAAGGGATGTAAAATTGGACTGTAGTTAGTGCCACACTAAAAGAATGAAACTTCGCGTTGACCGCGAAGAGTGCTTAATTGCGTAATTGAAAACGAATAAAAACGATTAAACCTTAAAATGATATTGGAATCGTGCGCGATTAAAAGCAAATTATGACTGAATTACCACCACTACCTCAAAATTCTGACAATGCTTCAGATCCTGCACAAGAGTTGCTACGAAAGCTCAGGCAAAAACAAGGCAACTGGGTGGAATGGGGAATGGCGATCGCTCAACTGCAAAAAAGTGGTTACAAGGAGCAAGACATTTTTGAAGCTACCGGTTTTGAGCCGATTCAGCAAAATCAAGTAATTGTCGGCGCTCAAGTTTACAATTCTATAGAACAAGCCGGGGCATCACCAGCAGCGCGATCGCATTACAGCACACGCGGTAGTGATATTTTATATGAATTGCGTCTACTAACCCATGAAGAACGCGCTGCGGCTGCTGAACTTACTTTTCAACACCAGGTTGACGCCGACGAAGCGCGAGAAGTGGCAAAAGCAATCAAAGATTTTTCCCGCTTTCCTACTTTACCGGATGGGTTTTCTAATCATCCTGGGGATGCAGTTGCTTATCAATCTTGGAAACTTGCCCGTCAATACTCAGATTTACAAGAGCGATCGCGTCTAATTGCCAAAGGTTTACGCTTTGCTTACTCACCAACTGCCAGAAAGCAAATAGAACAATTATTAACTGATTTTACTGTTATTCCTAAACGCCCCGCGCCAATTTTACCCTTTTTCCGGCTGGAATCTGAAGAAGAATTGCCGCGCCTTGTGCCCGTGGTGGGTGAATTGCCATTAAAGGCACAAGATTTGCAAGCTGTTCCCTTAGTGGAACAAATTGAACCATTTCGCATGGTGAAATTTGCCGGGGAGCAAGCTTGGGTGCCTTTACCAGGTTGGCAGGTGGTGTTAGCTGCTAAAGATCCAGTGGTAATTTTATGTAAAAGCGATCGCTTGCCCAACCAAACACAACCTAAATCAGAAACAGTTTTAGTAGTTTGCGATCGCGCAGTGCAAGAATGGGATGATGGCAGCTACTTTGTAATTGACAACGCCGGCGAACTTGATTTTCAATGGTTTGAAACCGCACCGTCAATTCCTCTGCTGGGTCGAATTGTTGTCGTAGTTCGTCCTAAGAAAATCCTCGATGAAGAAATAACCAAGGATTCCTGGCAAATAGACGAATGAAGAAGGCAGGAGTTAGGAGTTAGGAGTTCCAACTCCTGAGTTTTGACTCGTTTGTTGCTAAATCTAGTATGATTACCACAGAGCTTTTTTGCTACCAAGGCAAAGAATCTAGATAAATTGAAAAATTGCTCTGCAAAAGCAAGTTATGCAAAACTCAGGCAGATTACCAACAATAGGTTTAGGTTTAGAGCTTTTTCATGTTCAAACTGACACTTCTTTCGCGTTGCTACCAACTTTAACTACAATTCGCATTGGTAAACCAAAAAGTCAATTTTTAGGAGATATCAATGTTTCCGATTTGCCAAATGCCAACTTTGTTTCACGACTTCATGCAGAAATTCAAATAGAAAAAAACATTTATTATCTTGTAGATGTAGGAAGCTCTAATGGTACATTTGTCAACAACACCAGGTTAGAAGAAAAAAAGCGTTATCGGCTCAATTTAGGAGATAAAATAGATTTAGGTCCGGGAGGTAAAGTCACATTTTTATTTATCAGTAAACAAAAAGTAGCTCCCGAACCTCCTACCTCACTGAATAATCCAGGTACAGTAATTCAGCTAGAATTTTTGGATACGACTAATACGAAAGGATCTATAAAAGAGGGTTTCAACAAGTTTTTCAGCATATTTGAGTATATCTTGAATTATACTTGGCGATCGCTCAAAAAATTCTTCAAAAAATTACGTCGCTAACCTCTAATCTCATATCTCTAAAATTACACATAATTATTGTAGAAACATTCTGCCGGAACATCTCTACTGCAACCCAAAATTTACAATTTTAAATCGCCACAGCGATACAATTGATAAGGCACTCCAATACGGTAATGCTGCGTAGAATCAATTGTGCAATTTAGCCCAGACATTGCTATTTGCGGTGGATAATCTCGTCGTTTTATTCCCGGTGCAATAACCCATAAATTCATTTTAGATATTGCGGGTGCAGGTAGTTGAGAAAGTTGTTGCCAAACAGAAAATTCTTGAGAGTTATTAAAAAAAGCAAATTTATCTAACTTTTCGCTCTTGGTAATCTTTCTAATTTTTTCTACTTCCAAAGCAAAACTTAAACCTAAAGCCACATCTTGATTATCTCTATATGCCATAACAACCATCAACGGTACAGCCGGATTTTGGTTCATATTGCGAGCAACTTGCTCTGGCTTGAAAGGCTTTTCAAACACTAAGTTAGAAATAACAAAAATAGAACTAAGAACAGCAACCAGTAAAAAAATTAATAAATTTTGACTTTTTACTTTTGCGGAAAATAAGCGGTGTCGGTTTCCAGAGCCAGCCGTTAGAGGGGACTTGCGTTCCCGCTCAACTTTAGAATACGAATTTTTACTTTTAGTAAGGCTAGCTGCTATTAAAGCGCAGAAACTGGGATAATAAACAAAGTTATAACGAGGAACAAGCGTAATATCTTTCTTGAATAAATAGGTAATGGCAAAGAATTCTAACAATACCCAACCAGAGAAACTTAAAAGCGTTAAAGTAGCTAAATGAGTTGTTGGTGTACGCCACAAAAGCCTTAAACCTAGAAAGATTTGCCGTCCTACCCAAATAGCAAACATCAACATTAACAAAACAGAGACAACTGCTATTAGTAAAGGCTGGTTTTCAACAGGTAAAGTAATCACCATCAACACCCAATTAATCAAAGTTTGATAAAAAGGAGCGATGTGTGCGCGAGAATTCAGCCAATCAGTTTCCGAACGATTAAAATGAGTTAGCGTCACCATGAACCAGGGAAGAAAGCTAATCGTAACACTACTGATAGATAGAATTAACGCGAACCAGATTTGACGTTTAATATGCTTGATAGACTTAGCTGTTGCTGGATAATATATAAGTAAAATTAACGTTGCTATCTGAGCGATAAATCCCAGAACACAAAAATAGTGTACATAAAGAGCTATACTATTAATAATTGCCCATCTAACCCAAACAAAAAATATAACTTTTTGTTTGATAAATATGTCTTGCTGAATTTGCATTAGTCCTAATAAACCTAAGGTTATCAAGAGCATGGGCAAAGTGTAATGTCGTGCTTCTTGCGATAGGTAAACAGCAAAAGGTGAAACTGCCATGACAGCTGCTGCCGTTAAACCAGATGTTTTAGAAAATGCGAGATTCACAGCATAAATTGCGGCGATCGCTCCCACACCAAATAAAGCTGGAAGCACACGCAATTTTGATACCCAATCTTGCCCTAAAGGACTCAGCCACCCCAGCCAAGCGTGCATAGAGCAAAAAAATAGCGGGGGATGCGTAGATTGTCGGGCAATATTTTCGGCAATTTCCGCACAGCTAACTTTTGGCTGAAAAGTAAAAATGTCCTGCACTCGCTCAAGGGGAAACACCACACCTAAAGGCAAATCATTATAACTTTTGCCCAAGCTGAAGATGGCAGTAATCACCTCATCCATCCACAGCGGTTTTAAATCCAAATGCCAAAAGCGCAAAATAGCACCAAGAGCGATCGCGGTAATTAAAATTAGATAATGTATGTAAAGATGTTTTTTCATTATTTAGCTATTAATAAAGATGGGGTAATCGGCAATTTTAAGAGGGGAAAAGGTAAAGGGATGGAAATAAAGAATTATTTAAATCATTCATCATATTTTTCTTCCCCTTTCCCCCTTCCCCTTTCCCCCTTTCCCTTCCTTGCCCCTTTATGTCAGACACTAATTCTACCGATCCGGTGCCTTACGAATCTCTGGAAAAAGAAATATCTCAGCAATCAGCTTCTTCTGTGCGGGAAACGGCTGTAGCACTTATCCGCAACGATTTGCGACTAGGACAACAACAAATGGCTGATTGGCGTTTTGGTCCATTAGCTGTTTCCGCAGTTCCTGGTGCTGGGAAATCTACGGGTATGGCAGCGACTGCGGCGATCGCGATCGCTCGTCAATATGAATTGAGCCGCACCTCACAACGTCGTCAACTGATTGTAGTCACCTTTACGCGCTCTGCGGCTGCCAATATTAAAGTAAAAATTCGCGAATATTTAAGAGACAAATTATCTCTACCTCAGACAGGTTTCACTGTCTATACCTTGCACGGTTTGGCATTAAATATCGCAAGTCGTCATGCTGATTTATCCGGTTTGCAGTTAGAAAATGTCACATTAATTACACCAAGTCAAAGTCACCGCTTTATACGTACCGCCGTCGAACAATGGATTGCCGATAATTCTGAGCGTTATTTCCGATTGTTAGAAGGTCATCAATTTGACGGAGAAGAGACAGAAAGATTGCGTCGGCAATCAGTGCTGCGAACCGAAGTATTGCCAGAATTGGCGCTGACAGTGATTCATGAAGCAAAAAGTTCCGGTATATCCCCAGAACAGTTGCGCGAGTGGAGTAAACAAACTACAGACGAATACGCCATTTTGAGCGTAGCTGCCGGATTGTACGAACAGTATCAGAAGTTAATGCGATCGCGTGACTTCATCGACTACGACGACATGATTTTAGCCGCTTTGCGCGTCTTAGAAAACGACAGCGCCAGACGAATCGAGCAAAACCAAGTTTTCGCCGTCTTTGAAGACGAAGCTCAAGATTCCAGCCCATTGCAGACGAAGCTTTTAGAAATTTTGGCAAGCGACGGGGAAGTGGGAGGACAAGGGGGACAAGGAGACAAGGAGACAAGGAGACAAGGAGACAAAGAGGAATTTCTCCCCATCCCCCCATCTCCCTTGTCTCCCTCATCCCAAATCAACTTAGTGCGTGTCGGTGATCCTAACCAAGCGATTAACTCTAGCTTTACCCCAGCCGATCCTATTTATTTTCGGCAATTTTGCGAAGAGTGCAAAGCGCAAGATAGACTTGTAACAATGTATCAGGCTGGTCGCAGTACTGAAATTGTCATTGAAGCAGCAAACTTTGCTTTGGAATGGGTAAATGGTCTTTATAAAAAAGATTTAATTCCAGATAACGGAAATAATCGGATTTCTACAACCCCATTTAGACCGCAAACAATTTACCCTGTTGAATCGAATCATCGCCAAGATGATGTTAATCCACAACCAATCGCTAGGGGATTAGAACTTTATACCCCACGCGATATTCATCACACCGTCGAGTTACTTTCTCAAAGGGTAATTGAGTTATTTGCCGAAGATCCAACGAGGACCCGTGCGGCTGTTTTAGTCCGAGAAAATCGCCAAGGACGCTGGTTAGCTGAAGCCCTAGCTCCTGTATGCAAAGAGCATAAAATTGTACTTTACGATGTGGGGGAACGCGATCGCCATTCTCATGTCCCAGAAGATATTTTAGCAATACTACAATTTTGCGATCGCCCTCATTCCCCCGATTACCTGAAAGCTGCATTACAAGTTTTGGTACAGCGTCAATTAATCCCCACACAAGACCTTAACGCTCTTGCCAGTCTTCCAGAAGAATTTCTCTATCCAGGTCCCTTGGCGCCACCGCAAACAGAATCGGTACAAAAAGCCTGCCGCTTGTGTCGCAGTTTACTTCGCGCTCGTTTAGAACTGCCTTTGTATCAGCTAATTTCCTTCATCGCTTTGGTCTTAAATTACGACCAAGCCGAACTTGCGACAGCAGACAAACTTGCAGAAAGGGTAAATCGGCAAATAGCTGGCAATAGTTCACTGGGGGCAATGCTGGCAGCTTTAAGTGAAATCGTCAGTTCCGAACGATTTGAACCTGTGGAAACCGAAGATGTAGAAGCGCGTTACACTCGTCCGGGTCAACTTACCATCATCACCATGCACAAAGCCAAAGGACTAGATTGGGACTTTGTTTTTCTCCCCTTTTTGCACGAAAACTTAATTCCCGGTAGATTTTGGGTTCCTCCCCAAAGGCAATTTTTAGGCGACTTTACTTTATCAGAAGTTGCTCGCGCCCAAATTCGCGCTGCCCTCCACGGTGAAGAAAGCATACCCAGCACCACTGCCGCTTGGGAACAGGCAAAACATCTGAAAACTGCTGAGGAATACCGTTTACTGTATGTCGCGATGACGCGGGCAAAGCGTTTGTTGTGGATGTCTGCTGCCCAAAAAGCACCATTTACTTGGAGTAAACCGGATAATTTACAACAACAAGCCGCATGTCCGGTTTTTCCGGCGTTAAAGCAGCAGTTTCCCGGATGTGTGATGATGGCAACAGTGTCAAGATAAGCAAGTGTTTCAACGCTTACTACTCTGACTGCATAAGTTAATTAAACTTATGCCTATTAAGAATTACAGCGAGATTGGTTGATACATCATCTCCGATGATATCTTATACCTATATACCACTTTTGATAGATGTAGGAACCGCACTAAAGGAGCAGTTATGAAATTAAGCACCGATACAGAATACTTGTATTTTCTGCCAAACGCCAGTTTAACCCTCAGACTCATTGAACATCTGCACGCCAAACCGGAAGTACCCGTTTTCTGCGTCACGATAATTCATGAGATTGATGGCTGGTTAGTGCGGATCAAACTAAATAGTCAGATTACGCCTTTGGAATCTGGAAATCTTCGAGCTTTTTTAAATGAGTTAGGAATTAGCTACGAGCCGCAAAAGCGCTTGCAGATGGCGCTTTTAAGTTTAGAATCTGGGCAGTGTCCTGTAAAAACGATGCGTCGCTACCAAATATCGATTGTGTCTCACGGTAGCCCTAATAAACAAGAAATTGAAGCGTTTAGGGAGCAATTTGTCAGAAAATTAGGCTATTGCCCACAAACTCTGGTATAAATTAATCGGTTTTTGATTTCTTTCGCCTTGCATAAAAATTATAGGTTTGCGGGGTATTATTTGTATCATACTTAAAATATAGATTTTTTGACTTGGGAAGAAAATTATTAAAGAAAACGGCAACCGTTGCTGCAAAAGGTGAGTACGAATTATTTAAGACGAGCGATCGCTTTGACGGTACGGCTAAGAATCCACAGTGGTTAGGCTAATTACTACAAAGGTAAAATTTACAAGTTTCGAGTTTTTTCTCGTTTTTCTCGTTTCCATGCTCTGCATAGAAATGCCTCTAAGGAGGCTCTGCCTCCAGTTGTAGCAGGCAGAGCTAAGGAACCAGAGATAACAGATATGTTCCAAGCTCAAGTTTCATGTTCCAAGCACCATAGGGATACTTATTATATACTTGTATAAGCGATTAATCGCTTATCTTAAGCACTTTAGTGCTTAGTACGGAATGAAATTTAAGTTTGTCGTGACTTTAAAACCTGAGATAATACATTAATTGAGCGATCGCCTCACCAGACAAATTCAACCTTTGCTGAAAATCTACTAAGTTGCGATAAAGTCCCCCCGATAAACGATTCTCTACTATTGCTTCAGCCAAAAACGCATTTACAAAAGGAATTTTTACTAGATTCTCAACCGTTGCCGTATTAATATTAATTTGCGTCGGATTTCCTAAAGCTTCGTCGTCATAATAACTAAAATCAAGAATCAGCTTTAGTGGTTCTAGTCGCGGCGCTGGTATACTCAAAGCAGCGGCAATATCTTCAATACAGTAAAATTTTACACCAATACGCGAAAGTTCCACAAGTGATCGCGCTTGGTGAATCGATAGACCCGGTAAACGCAACCAATCGTCTACACTTGCTTGATTCGCATCAATTCGGATACCCAATTGTGCAGCGATCGCAATCTCTTCCCCAGATTGTAGTCGATAATAAGGGTCATTCAAAAGGCGCGATCGCAGTTTTTGCAATCTGGGGTTTAAAGGTAGCCAATTGTTCATCATTTTCGCACTTTTCAGGTAATCTGATCTAGCAATTGGCGGCGTTTTTGCTCAAATTCATATTCAGAAATCAAACCATCTTGCCTCAGAGTATCCAAGGAACGCAAAGCTTCAGCCATAGCTGTTATCTGATTGCTAGCTGGTTGTATATTTTTTACCGCTGACTTACCTAAATTAAAATTACGATCAAAAGCTTCTTCATCTTGAGCTAAATACCAAACTCCCTCAATCGCACTAGCTACCTTAGGAATCGGTGTCCAGGAAAGCAACACATATAACAAACCCCACACTGGCTGTCCCAAATAAAATTTATGTAATCCCGAAATTGTCAGCGTGCCAGAAAAAGCTAAAATGGCAGCTACGCTTCGGCTTTTTCGCTTAGTTAACATATTCCCAATCAATTTATCAATACCACAGTTCTGACACAACTAGAGCGATCGCCCCGACATTATTGCTCGCTTGTTGTGATATTTTGACTG
>JBPCQW010000393.1:0-11761 GCA_050997715.1 Hassallia sp. | reverse complement strand
TGAGGTGTGGGGTGGGGATGGGGCTGGGGCTTGGGCTGGGGCTGGGGCTTGGGCTAGGGCTGGGGCTGGGGCTAGGGCTGGGGCTGGGGCTGGGGCTGGGGCTGGGGCTTGGGCTGGGGCTTGGGCTTGGGCTTGGGTTGGGGCTTGGGCTGGGGCTTGGGCTGGGGCTTGGGCTGGGGCTTGGGCTGGGGCTGGGGCTGGGGCTGTGGTTGTGGCTGGGGCTGGGGCTGGGGCTTGGGCTGTGGCTGTGGCTGGGGCTGTGGCTGGGGCTTGGGCTGGGGCTGGGGCTGGACATAAATTAGAAGAATCCTTTAGCAAGTTCCACACTTTTCTGATTTTAGCTGGCACTTCTAATCTAGGCTTGGGTTTGGGATGGTTAGGACATAGGATTTTTAATCCAGGTTCATAGCTTTATCATAAGTAAATAAACTGACATCTACATGAAAATAATCCGCCAGCGCTTCTGCTTGAGTTTTACTAATGGTGCGGTCATTAACAATTTGCAAGGCAACTTCCAAAGAACCAATTACCTCAGCTAATGCTTCAGTTGTAATATCGCGTGCCTCCATCAGATGCATTAACATCGAATTGGGTGTACCTTGGAGGATTGGGTAATGGGTTTCTTCAAACTGCTCAATTAATGTTACCAACAGTTGCAACAGCATCTCTTCTTCTGGTGTACGATTGGAACGATGTTCTAAGGTTAATGCGAGTGCGATAAGCCCTTCGGGCATGGCTTCGCTTACCGCTTGTTCGTTTTCTTCTTCCGTGGTAATTATTTTTGGCTGATATTCGGCTAGTGCATTAGGGCAAAAAAAAGTGACCAGCCTTGTTTTCTAGATCCTCGATACACCACGACTTTTTCGGATGAAGGCTGGTCACTTTTTTACGACTTCCCCCACTAGCAATTTACCATAAGATTCTGGATTAAAAGTACGGGTCATTAAGCCAAAGTCCAAAATATTAGGCTTCTGGTTCAACACCAAGCGATGTAGTAGCGACAAACCGAGGAAAGCGTCTACGCAATTTCGCCCATTAAGTAAGTTAAAAAACGGGTGGCGCAATTGTTGGGAGTGCCTTCTTTAACTCTTGGGACAACGATTCCAAAAACATCATGTCATTGGTGATATCTGAAACCTCATCATCATTCAAATTCTCTGTTTCTAATTGCTTTTGATAAGCTGAAATCCTATATTCCAGCGCCTCAACAATAAATCGAATTGCTTTTGGAGAAAAATTCACGTTCAACAACTCCCTTAATTGACTTTGTAAAATGCCTCAGCAACTAACCGCAATCCATTCTTGTAGTCTTCCATTCGCATAGTGTAGCTTGGTTCCCACAGCCAGTGGTTGCCGTAATCATTCACCAAGCGAAGTTCGTTGGGAATATCAGCTCCCCTATCCAACTTCCACCAATTCTTTTCAACTCCCTGAACAGCAAACGTTGAAATTCCGCCTGAACCTGCTATAACCCAAATATCACCATCTTCTTCGTAAATTTCAATGTCTTTTGAACGAATGTTATCTATTCTCGAAGAAGTCGCATTTCCCATACGGAACAAATCAACGGGGGTTTTTCTCATATCAATAAGCCAAAGTCGAAAATATTAGGCTTCTGGTTCAATACCAAGCGATCGCCTCTGTAAGAGTATCGCCACCGAAAAAATGAGCAAAAATAGAAGCATCACTCTATGATGAGGTGGATTATGGGTAAAGAAGAACAATTACTTGAACGCTGGCGAGAACTCACACCCGAAAAGCAGCAAAAAGTTTTCGAGTTTGTGGAAGCGCTGAAATCTGAATCAGACGCAACAGCACTCATTACCGAATATATTCCACAAACGCCTTTAGCTAAGAAGCTGTGGGAAATTCGTACTAGAGCGATCGCCTCTGGAATACAATTACTCAACGAAGCCGAAATTGAACAAGAGCTTGCTGAACGTCGGGGTGGATAGCGTGAGTCGTAAGAAGACCTACATCGACTCTGGAGTTCTCATCACTGCTTTTCAAGGTGTTCAGTCAGCCAGCATTCGAGCAAACAGCATTCTCAATGACGGAAATCGGGAATTTGTGTCGAGCCAATTCGTCAAGTTAGAAGTACTGCCCAAAGCAATTTATAACCAACAGCAAGACGAAACACACTTCTACGAAACCTTCTTCAGCGCTGTTAGCCATTGGGCAACAGACTTGGAGCAAATTACACAAGATGCTTATCAACTTGGCTGTATCTACGGTTTAGCCGCGATGGATGCACTTCATGTTGCTGCTGCCCTCTGGCTCAAAGCCGATGAACTAATTACCACTGAAAAGCCAACCAAACCAATGCACCGAGTTACGACAATCCAGATTATCTCGATCTAGCTTTAGCTCAAGCGTGCGATCGCCCATCTTGAATCTTAGTAACAAAAACCGCGACGTTAGTAACGAAAACCGCGACGTTAGTAACGAAAACCGCGATGTTAGGGGAGCATCCCAATGAAAGCCGCAATACCCTAGAAGGGTATCGCTATACGTACGAAGCCTGCCTTCGCAGGCTTCGTACGTATATTGTTTATTTAGCCACAGGCTAGAAGCCTGTGGGCGTTTTTGCCAAATTGGGATGCTGCCGATGTTGGTAACGAAAAACGTGGCTTCTCCTTGATTTACTAAAGGATAATTAATTTTATACACAAGCGAAATCCTCAAAGTAATAAAGCAGCTAGAATCAACTAGCTGCTTTAATAAAAAATGCGTAGACGTAGCCGCGTGCCTCTCCAAGAGTTGCCCGTCGTAGAAATCGCCCCTATTTAGACTGTCACCAACTGTTTAACTGGCGCGACTCCAGCCATATCCAAAATTGGCACAATCAAGTCTTCACGCTTCACCGCCATCATATGCACACCTTGGCACAATTGACGCGCTATCTTGACTTGTTCAGCGGCAATTTTCACCCCTTCTTCCAGCGGGTCTTTTGCTTGCGCTAATCTATCAATAATATGGTCGGGAATATTGACACCGGGAACGCACCTATTAATAAACTGGGCATTTTTCGCCGATTTAAGCAAGAAAATCCCTGCTAAAATCGGTTTATCACAACCTGCGGCGATTTTGTCCATAAACTTTTCTAGCCGCTCAAAGTCTGTAATTAACTGACTTTGAAAAAACTGCGCTCCCGCTTGGATTTTGCGCTCAAATCGACTTTGCAAACCCGACCAACTCGCACATTGCGGATCGACAGCTGCACCGACAAATAAATCTGTGGCTCCATCAGTCAAGGGTTTCTCGTTGCAATCAAAGCCGTGATTTAGCTTCTGGATGACTTGCAGCAAGCGGACTGCTTCTAAATCAAACACCCCTTTAGCATCGGTGTGATCGCCTGCTTTCACTGGGTCGCCAGTCAATGCTAAAATGTTATGTATCCCCAGAGCATGAGCGCCCATTAAATCGGCTTGCAAACTAATGCGATTGCGATCGCGACAAGCCATCTGACAAATCGGCTCAATTCCATTTTGCAACAAAATCGCCGAAGCTACTAACGAAGACATCCGCAGAACTGCTCTGCTACCATCAGTAATATTGACGGCATGAACCCTCCCCTTAAGAGTCGCCGCCATACTGAGCATGTGCGCTGGATTACCCCCTTTTGGAGGAGTCACCTCGGCTGTAATCAAGAAATCACCTGCTTTTGCAGCTTGGCGAAAGCAAGTAAATGCTGTTTTTGACGTATCAAGCATAACTACGAGATATTGTTACTCTAAGTACACGTATACCACAGCGCACAAAAAAGCGAAACCTCATGAAGGTAGAGAATAACCCAAAGCGACTTTCACTTGTGTAAGGGTAGAAAGTGCGATCGCTTGAGCTTTTTCTCGTCCAGAGCGCAACACTGACTCTAGATAGCCTTGATCATCCATCACAGCTTGATATTTATCTTGAATCGGCTTTAAAGCATTAATCGTCGTTTCTGTCAATAATGGCTTAAATTGTCCCCAACCCATATCTTGACACTCAGCCGCTACTTCTTCCTTTGTTTTACCAGCAAGCAGCATATACAGCGTTAACAAATTATGACATTCCGGACGCTCTGGATCGTCAAAAGTTAGACCGCGAACCAAATCGGTTTTACACTTCTTAATCTTTTTGGTGATTAAATCTGGTGGATCTAGCAAATTGATTCGGCTCAAATCTGACGGATCGGACTTTGACATTTTCTTAGTTCCATCCGTCAAACTCATTACCCTTGCGCCTTCTTTGCGAATCAAAGGGTCTGGTAATTTTAGCACAGGCTGTTCAGGCTTGGCAAATTGATGATTAAATCTATTGACAATATCCCGCGTCAATTCCAAGTGTTGCTTTTGGTCTTCACCCACCGGCACTTTATCAGCTTGGTAGAGTAGAATATCTGCTGCCATTAGCACCGGATAGTCCAGCAAACCGACATTCACATTTTCGCCCTGTTTAACCGCTTTTTCCTTAAACTGGATCATATCTTCTAACCAGTTCATCGGTGTGATGCAGTTTAGCAGCCAAGCAAGCTCACTGTGAGCCGAGACGTGAGATTGAACAAAGATTGTCGAATATTCTAAATCCAGACCACAAGCCAGATAAAGAGCCACGAGGGTGTAAGTATCATCTGCCAGTGTCGCTGGATTATGCGGTACAGTTATTGCATGTAAATCAGCCACAAACAGATAGTTTTCATACTCGCTCTGTCCTTCTACCCAGTTGCGAATTGCTCCTAAGTAGTTACCGAGATGATAATTGCCAGTTGGTTGAACTCCCGACAGAACGCGTTGCTTGCCCATAAATTTCAACTTATTTACCTTAAATCTGCACTATACTAAATGTGCGATGGTGCAAAGCGCCCGCCAAAGGCGATCGCAAAACTCATTTAATTTTGACACTTTCTAGGGCAACTCGCCGTCTAGGGATTAGAGATTTAGTAATTGGTAATTACCTCTCTCCATTTTTTTTCGCAAGTCTTGCTAAAAATCAATATCATTTAATATTTTATTATAAAATATAGTATTCATCTGGCAAGTAATGAATTGTGATATAGCGTTTCCTAGTCTGCTGAGGTACAAATTTATCTGCGTCCATCGGCGTTTATCTATCTTCATCTGCGGTTAATTCAATATTCTGTACCTCATGAATGTGGGAATCGCTATATCTCAATAGTGTTAAGTTAAAGTATTTTTAAGCCTAATAAACCCGGATTATTAAAAAACCGGGTTTAGAGGTTGGTATTTATCTAAACTGTATTATTTTATGTGCTTTATGAGAGTGTTACTAATCCGGTTGCCTAGCAATTTAGCGATGAACCAACAGGTATTGACCGTTACCATTATATTCACCATCGCACGTCGCAAAAATCGTCCCCAGCATCAGCAAGTAGAATCGCCAAATGCGACGGAACTTAGCATAGTCCATGCTATACTCTAACTGTTTGATGGTGTCTTGATGCTCGTCAAATCGCCGTAACCAATCTGTCAGCGTTTTGTGATAATTCATGCCGTTTATGTACCACTGACTGATGGTTTTAAGGTCTTGATTGTGGTTTGGAATAGCGTCATAATTCCAGTAGCGACCATGTGGAAAAATGTACTTGTGCGTGAAGCCAGACGACATATTGTTAGGAATGCGAGCGGTTATGATGTGAATAAATACTCTACCGCCACTCTTTAAGAGGGATGCCAGTTTTTGGAAGGCATTGGTGAGATTGCCAACATGACAAAAGACACCAATTGAGAGAATTTTGTCGAATTTCTCGGCAAATTGAGCATCATTTAGATCGCCTTCATAAAGCGTGAACCGTCCAGAACTCAAATAGCTCTCAGGGTCTTGCATTTTCTGGCGCATGTACTCACATTGTTCCTGGCTCAAATTCAACCCAGTAAATCGCACATTGGGAAACTTAGAGAGAATGTAGTTAGGTACGCAACCCCAGCCGCAGCCAAAATCCAAAATGTTATCGCCATCTTTTATTTCTAGCCGTTCAATTACCTGATCGATCATGTGCTTTTGAGATTCTTCTAAATCGACAGCACCACGCTCCCACAATCCCATGCTGTACTTAGGGTAAATTAATTTCCAATCTCCCAACATTTGGTTCAGCATGGCTTGCGGTAAGTCATATTGAAGCTTCATTAGTTCGCGCGAACCTTCAGCAATATGATCCGTTTCGTTTAAGACCCATTCGTAGGGAGCAAGCAGACCAGGACAATGCTGAAATAACAGCGGCATGGAGGAATTGATTAGCGAGCGATAGACTGAATCCGGTATTTCTAATCCATTAACGTAGGCTTCTGCCAATGCCATTTGAGTTGCATTGATCACTCTGGCTGCTCCTCGCGTTACTTTATAGGCGATCGGCGTTTTGAGATTGATATCACCTGTGATGGGAAGATGCTTTTGAATATTTAGAAATGTGTTTGCAGATGTCATTTTGGCTTCTCTCTACTTAAAGTACTGGTCAGTTAATCACTTGTGCAGTCCATTGTGGGATAACGAATAAAAACATCAGGTGAGGAAGACTTTCATACTTGCATCGCGCTGAAAGAATGTTTCATCTTTCGTTCTTATTCTAGGGTTTGTCTAGAACAAATCGCACCACGTATCCCTGCAAAATCTCATTATAAACACCTTGAAGGATTACGCTATGGCAAGCAAGATTTAGATTGATATCTCAGCTTCAGTTCTAGACGCTAAGTGTTGATGGTTCCGGTCTTTAGCGCGATTAATAAGTTCTGTTTCAGACGGCACTCTAATCTTTGATGCTAGATTAAGAAATTCAAGCAGTTTGATCAACCAAAATGTTGGATCTGGCAAACAAGCAACCTTACCTGCTCGCAAGGTTATACCGTGTCGGGCTGATGATTGAAATGCATGATGCAGATTATGCCAGCCTTCACCCAAAGTCAGAACTGCAACGAACCAGTTGTTTCGACTATAATCATTGGTGCTAAACGGTTGTTCACCAAAGGTGTGGGTCAGTGAGTTAACCGTTGCGACTCCGTGAAAGAGGAGGGTTGTGCTGAGGAAAAAAGCAGTGAGATAGCCTACTCCACCCATAAGGTAGGAGATTGCACCGAGCGCAATGGTGGGAATGAAGTGCAATCGATCAACCATCCTCAAAACGACATCATTTTCAACATCAGCAGGCAACTTTGCGGGTAAAAACTCTGAAGATAACAGCCATCCAGCTTGAGACCACCAGAAGCCTTTGATACCTTTGAACGGTCGATACGGTGAATGCGGGTCGTGTTCCTGGTCGGAAAATTGATGATGCTTTGTATGATGAGCTTTCCACCAACTGGGTCCCATTTGTCCAGCGGCAGCAGCGACGATGCTACCAATCCATAGCACTAGCGCTGAAGCTTGATAGCTTCTATGTGTCAGCAACCTGTGGTAAATGCTAGTAATGGCAAACATGCGGATGACATATAGTAACACTCCCCAAGCGATCGCCCCCCAGGATAAGCCAGTGAAAATCACGAGTAGTGCACCAACATGACTCACTACGATCAAGATAGGACCGATGATGTAAGAAATAACGGTGAGTTGAGAGTACGGCATCATTAAGCGTTTAGTTTCCTTAAAAGAAGTGAGAAAGCTCATGTAACGTTATCCTGTCTTTAGAACAAATACTTAAGTATCGACAACATTACGAGAGCCATGACCCCATAATACCCAAGTAATCTGACTAATGAGCAGTGGGAAATATTATCAGAACTAATTCCCAAAGGTAAAAAAGGTGGTCGAAAACGCAGTGTTAATATGCAGGCGATCGCGCTTCGCAATCCTATACATTTTGTGTGTAGGATGTGCGAATGCAAATACTTCGAGTCAGCAATCATTTATTTGCCAAATGTGCATTCCTACGTCTTTTCAAGTCTTCAATCATCGCCTAAAGATGCGACAATAAGCACACAGTTGGGTTGATGACAATGAAATTTATCGGTATTGATTTAGGGTGGAAATCGCAACCAAGCGGACTATGCTGCTTACAATGGACAGATAATCAACTTGAACTAATCGACTTAGATCGCAAAGATTTGATTGCAGACATCCTTACTTGGATTGATACTCACGTCCAACCAGACGAAGCAGCAATCATTGGTGTAGACGCACCTACCCTCATCCCCAACGCTACCGGGAGTCGCTTACCAGATAAACTTAGTCACAAATACTTTGGCAAATATCACGCTGGATGCTACCCAGCAAATTTGAATTTACCCTTTGCCGATCGCACCATCAACTTCGGTTTACAACTAGAATCCCGTGGTTTCGTACATGCACCAACCATCGAACCGCAAAAACTTGGTAGATATCAAATAGAAGTCTTTCCCCACCCTGCAATCGTCCATCTCTTCAACTTAGAACGCATCCTCAAATATAAAAAAGGACGATTAAGCGATCGCCGTTTAGAACTTCTCAAACTCCACAATTACATTCTTCATATCCTACCCACCATCCAACCTCATCTGCGTTTATCCGCGTTCATCAGCGGTTCCTTCCCTCTAGAAATCCCCACAACAGGTGCAGCACTCAAAGCAGTAGAAGATAAACTAGATAGTCTCATCTGCGCTTATGTAGCTGCACACTGGTGGTATTGGGGAGAACAACGCAACCTAGTATTAGGCGATCGCACTACAGGTTACATTGTCATCCCCCAGAAATGGGCAGGAAGGAGTCAGGAGTTAAGAACTTTAAACTCCGCTCCTCCTAACTTTCGTTACTGTGCCCAAAGAATCAACCTTGGCTCATACGGAGTAGCAAGGTACTTATTTTTTGGCAACACGCGCAAGGATAAGCCTTGTAAACCAGAGGCAGTGTAGATAATCTTCCCAGTGTAAATACCTAAGTCTTGCGTATCATTACCTTGGTAATCCATCACCACTGGAATAGCATCGACAATCTCGCCATCGGCATCGATTGTACCTTGATAAAGCTCCACTTGCACATCATCTGGGCTGAGAGTTGCTAAGTCAAGTTTTGCTTTGATAGCAACGGTTTGGTTCACCTCGATATCTGCACCTGAGGAGATGTCAACATCTTTGATTTTCATGTTGAACCAGTGTTGGCTGAGTTTGGTTTTCCAAGCTGCTAATTCCTTCGCTGGTGCATATTTATCAGCAGTTAGAGTGTAGTAGCGATCGCTTGCGGGGAAATAAGCTCTTTGTGCATATTCTCCCACCATCCGCGCTGTATTAAAGAACGGACAATTCAAGCGGATTGCATCTTTCATTTTTGCTACCCAATGACGGGGCAAATTATCAGCATCGCGATCGTAAAATAAAGGCACAACTTCCTTTTCCAGTAAATCGTAGAAAGCGTTTGCTTCTATTTCATCCTGATAATTGGGGTCTTCATAATTCTCACCATGTCCGATCGCCCAACCTGTACGGACATAATCAGCTTCATCCCACCAACCATCTAATACACTTAAATTCGGTAATCCGTTCATCGCTGCCTTCATACCGCTGGTACCTGAGGCTTCTCGCGGACGACGCGGTGTATTTAACCAGACATCGCAACCAGCCACCATCAATCGAGCGATGTGAATGTCGTAATTAGGAACAAACACTACCTGCTTTTCTAAATTTTGTTCGCTGATAAAGTGATTGATGTCGCGGATTAATTCTTTACCGGGGATGTCTTTCGGGTGTGCTTTGCCGGCGATAACAAATTGTAACTTGCGGTCTTTGTTAGCTAACATTATCCGCCTGATGCGCTCGATATCGCGCATCCATAAAGTAGCGCGTTTGTAGGTAGCAAAGCGACGAGCGAAACCGATAGTTAAAACGTTTGGATCGAGAACTTCTTGCGCTTGACCAATATCTGCCGAAGAAGCACCGCGATCGCGTAAATGCTTCACCAAATGATCGCGCACATACAATACCATATCCAAACGACAGCGTTCGTGATTGCGCCACAATTCTTCATCTGGGATTGCGTCCATGCGTTCCCACAAGGGGCTATCTGCTGCTACTGATGACCAATTGGGTCCAAGATAGCGATCGTACAACTCTTGAGTTGATTTTGCCACACAACTACGGGCATGAACGCCATTTGTAATTGCGGCGATCGGTACTTCTTCCACCGGCACTTCTTGCCACAAACCCTTAAACATTTGCCGTGAGACTACACCATGCAGTTGCGCTACACCGTTACAAAATGTTGCCATTTTCAACGCCAGCACTGCCATACTAAAAGGTGCAGATAAATCACCAGTATTTTCACGCCCCAATCCTAAAAATTGCTCTTTGGGTAAGCCAAAGATATCTGCATAGTACCCTAGATAGTACAAAAGCTTATCTGGCGGGAACAAGTCAATACCTGCGGGTACTGGGGTGTGAGTGGTGAAGATATTAGTTGAACCCACCACCTGTTTGGCGGTATCGTAACTCAGACCTTCTTCTTGAATCAGTATGCGGATGCGCTCTAGAGCAGAAAAAGCCGCATGACCTTCATTCATATGGTAAGCGGTGACATTATACCCCAGAGCTTTCAGCATCTGCACGCCGCCGATACCCAGCATGATTTCCTGGTGGATACGCATATCGATATCGCCACCATACAGTTGATCTGTAATGTTCTGGTCGTAAGGATTGTTGGGTTCGATGTTAGTATCCATCATGTAAAGCGGCACAGTTCCCACCTGTACGCGCCATACTCTGGCGTAAACCTTGCGTCCTGGGTAATGTACAGCAATCTGCAATTCTGAGCCATCAGGATTGCGCTCTAGGTGCAAGGTCATGTTATAAAAATCGTTGATTGGGTAGCGTTCTTGCTGCCAACCATCCGCATTCAGATATTGAGCGAAGTAACCTTGCTGGTACAGTAAGCCCACACCGACTAATGGTAATCCTAAGTCGCTAGCAGATTTGAGGTGATCGCCGGCGAGAACACCCAAACCTCCAGAATATACAGGCAAACAATCCACCAGTCCAAATTCAGCGGAGAAATAAGCGTAGCATTCTTTGCCTTTGTCATCGGAAGAATGACTACTCCGCTGTTTCTGGTACCAAGTGCGTTCTTGTAAATAATCTTCTAACTGCCGAGCAGCTCGATCCATTTGCGCCAGGAAGCCTTCATCTTCCACAACTTCCGTTAACCGTCCTTGGCTGATTGTACCAAGCATTAACACTGGATTATGGCGGCTAGATTCCCATAAATCCGGGTCTAAACGGCGAAATAAGTCTTTTGTCTCAACATTCCAATCCCAATGGAGATTATATGCCAGCTTCCGCAGCGGTTCGAGTCGGGGCGGTAGCGAAGGGGACACGTTAAATGTACGAATTGGTTGCATAAGGATTGCGAAACTCCTGGTTTAGCTATCGCTATTGTTGACTGTGTTTGCCCAATGTTTCCAACTCTTTATACCCTGTTTGTGAACTTATGATGACTTTGTTAAGCTTTAAAAAATATTATCACTTAGATTGGAATATGTGAATACAAAGGTTTTTCTGATTTTATCAGTTAGTGTTAACTATATAATTATTTAATAATTTACGTAATAACATACATAAATTAACTTAAACATAAGTAATAAGTTATAAATATTTATATTATTGATGTTGGTACTGTGAGATGCTCAAGAGAAGCTTTGCGTCTTCAAGAGGGAGAGAAGAAGAGAACACCCAGACGTGAACACAGTTATTTCTCAAACTCCCTCAAAAAGTTGTACTGAAGCTTTGAAAGGCAAAAAGCACCAAGGAAAGGCAATTTCGCATCATTCTAGAGTTAATTGGGTAACATTGGAATTGCCGGTGGGGAAATG
>JBPCQW010000309.1:0-2891 GCA_050997715.1 Hassallia sp. | reverse complement strand
ATACTGACCCGACATTCCCTTTAGTAGGGACTTTTAACCCTAGTCTTCCTGGTGGTTTCCCCTCTTCTGACCATCGTCAAGTTTGGGTAGATTTGCAACTTGGTGCAACCGAAGCTGGTAAAACTGTTTCTAGTGTGATATTTGAAGGACAGAGAGTTTTCCCTACAGGTTTTATTCCCTCTGGTGTATCGGGAACTGTTAATGGTGTGGAAACTCCCATCGGTGGGTTGTCTGGTGTAACTTACGATGCTGTAAATAACCGCTTTTACGCGATTTCTGATGATCGATCGCAAGTTGCACCTGCGCGTTTTTATACTTTTACCGATAATTTTGCAACTTCACCAGAAGTTAATTTTACCAACGTCACTACACTCAGAGACGCGAATAACAACTTTTTTCCCCTCAACAGTTTAGATACAGAGGGGATTGCTTTAACCAACAATAATACTGTTTTCATCTCCTCTGAAGGTGAGGTGAATCAGAGTTTGGGTAGGGTGACGAATCCTTTTATTAATGAATTCTCCCTCACAACAGGACAACAAATTCGTTCTTTACCTGTACCGCAAAAATTCCTTCCGGTTGTAAATGACACGAATGGTAACGGTGTTGTTGATGCGGGTGATGTTCAAGTATCGGGTGTTCGGAATAACTTGGCTTTTGAAAGTCTCACGATCGCACCCGACCAAAAGACATTGTACACCGCTACTGAAAGCGCTTTATTGCAAGATGGTGCGATCGCTTCTTTAACTAACGGTTCGCGATCGCGGATTTTGCAATATAATTTGCTTACCGGACAGCCTGAAAAAGAATATCTATATAATGTAGATGCGATTCCTGCAACACCAAATCCCGCTACAGGTTCCGCTGATAATGGTTTGGTCGATTTACTCGCAATTGATAATCGAGGTACACTACTCGCTTTAGAGCGTTCTTTCTCTACTGGCGTGGGGAATACGATTAGGATTTCTGAAGTGAGTTTGCAAGGTGCAACTGATATCAGCTTTGTTGATTCGCTGAATAGTTTGAGTTCTGACCAAGTTGCGGCAATCAAACCTGTTGAAAAGCGCTTGCTGTTAAATCTCAACTCCTTGAACTTACCCAACGGCACAGATAATATTGAGGGTATCACCTTCGGTCCGGTGTTACCAGATGGACGACAATCGATTGTGTTGGTGAGTGACAACAACTTCAGTCAAAGTCAATTTACCCAAGTTCTAACTTTGGGTGCAGATTTAATTCCTACCGCAACACCAACGGTAGAAACTCGTCCTGATTTATTCAACGATCCGAATTTACCATTTAGTCAACGTGCTGATGCGGATGACCCAGCGATTTACGTTAATTCAACTGATTCGGAAAAAAGTTTGATATTGACAACGGTGAAAAATGCCGGTTTGCGAGTTTATGATTTATCAGGGAATTTGCTACAAGAAGTAAATCCAGGTAACATCCGTTATAACAATATCGACTTGCAGTATGGATTTAAGTTGGGTGGAGAGTCGATTGATATTGCCGTTGCAAGCGATCGCAACAACGATAAACTCGCAATCTTCAAAATTAATCCGAATAATCCTGGTCAATATTTAGAAGACATCACCGATAGCAGCATCGGAACTCTATTCCAAGATTTACCCTTTGACCCTCCTTATTCAGCATCAACGCGCAGTGCTTACGGTTTAGCATTATATCGCAGTCCTGTTACCGATGATTACTACGTCTTCGCCAATCGCCGAGCAACTGGAGATGTCGCACAGTTCAAATTAATTGACCAAGGCAACGGTAAGATTGGGGCAGAACGAGTACGGGAATTCACCTTACCTTCACCCACAACTGTTGGACGTTCTCCGCAAACAGAGGGAACAGTCGTAGATCAAGAACTTGGTTTTCTCTACATTGCCCAAGAAGATGTCGGGATTTGGAAGTTTCAAGCTGAACCGAATGGGGGTACAACTGGTACTTTAATTGAACGTGTCCGGTTTGAGGGTGGAAAAAATCTCACCGATGACGCAGAAGGGCTAACTATATATTACGGCAAAGATGGTACAGGCTACTTATTAGCATCCAGCCAAGGTGACAGCACCTTTGCAGCTTTCACTCGTGAAGGTAACAACGATTTCTTGGGTAGATTTGCTGTTGGGAATAACGGGTCAATCGATAGTGTACAACAATCTGATGGTGCAGATGTAATTAACGTTCCGCTGGGTGCTAATTTCCCCTTTGGTTTGTTCGTTACCCAAGATGGTGATAATCTCCCAGCGCAAATTGTCGATGGTGAAAACGTCAAAACTAACTTTAAACTAGTTCCTTGGGAAAACATTGTTAACGCTTTACCAGATGCGTTGACGATTGACACCACCAGCTACAATCCCCGCAATCCTCAAGCGAATTCTTTATTAAATGGAATTGCTAGCGGTGATACAACCCAGACTTCTACTGTACTCTGGGCACGCAGCAATTTTACAGGTAATGTCTCGTTTGAATACTCGACTACACCTGACTTTAGTAACATTGCAGGTCAAGCAACTGCAACTGTTACCAATCCACTGCAACCTGTGAAAGTGGATGTAACAGCTTTGACAGCCGGAACCCAGTACTATTACAGGGTTAGCGATGCCGCTGGAGCCACAGAATCCGGTCAATTCAAGACTTCAGCACCTGTGGGAATTCAAGCTGGTTTACGCTTTGGTGTCGCAGGAGACTGGCGTGGTGAACTTAGCCCTTACCCTGCTATTGCAAATGCACCCCAAAGTAACTTAGAATTCTTCTTTGAATTTGGGGATACGATCTACGCTGATTTCCCTTCCCCAGGATTGCGAAACCCAGACGGAACGGAAAAAACTCAAGCGCAAACTTTGGATGATTTCCGCATCAAAAATAGTGAAGTATATAGT
>JBPCQW010000237.1:0-2504 GCA_050997715.1 Hassallia sp. | reverse complement strand
CATTAATTTTTCTAACTCTATTCCCTGACAGGCTAAAATTAAGAAATGCGCTCTTTGGCGCACTTGATGATATCGACTTTGGCGATAAATGCGCTCCAATAGTTTCCAGGAGAGCGGATTGATTTCTCTCAAAAAAATCATTTAAACCCTAATTATTATCTCAGATAATCCTAAATTTAATTATATATTGATTTGTGTAATTAATTTTGTTTAATTACTTATTTCCGATAATTACCAAAGATAAATCGGCAGGGGTATCCATCCGCATCTGGGTGGCAGATTGTGCATCCGGGGAAGAAGCTTATTCTATCGCCATTTGCTTGCTGGAATTTTTAGAGACGCAGCCAATTAAACCGCCGATTCAGATTTATGCTACAGACATCAGTGAGAGTGCGATCGAAAAAGCTCGGCTTGGCATCTATAAACACAGCCAGATGCAAGATATCTCACCAGAACGTCTGCGACGCTTTTTTGTCCGGCTAGACGATGGCTACCAAATTAGTAAGCCGGTGCGCGAACTGTGTGTCTTTGCCAAACAAAATTTGGGCGCCGATCCCCCATTTTCCAAGCTCGACCTGATTACCTGTCGAAATGTGATGATTTATTTTGGGGCAACTTTGCAGAAGAAGATTCTGCCAATCTTCCACTATGGTCTGAAGTCAACCGGATTTCTGATGTTAGGAACCTCGGAAACCGTGGGTGAATTCTTAGACTTGTTTTCGCTGGTTGATAAAAAGTACAAGATTTATGCCCGAAAGTTGACCGCAGCTCGGTTGCCTTTAGATGTAGTCAGCAACAATTATCCTTTAGACTTAGGAAATCTTGCTTTCCAAAACGATGAAGAGACTTTTAGCGATTTGGACTTGCACAAAGAAGCAGACCAGATAGTATTGAATCGCTATGCGCCGGTCGGTGTAATTACAAACTACGATGTAGAGATTCTCCAATTTCGCGGACAGACCAGCTTTTATATGGAACCTGCCCCAGGAAGAGCAAGTTTGAATTTGCTGAAAATGGTTCGAGAAGAGTTGCGGCTAGAACTCCGCACGGCAATTCAGCAAGCAAAAAAGCAGGATATGCCAGTGGAAAAGGAGAACTTGCAAATCAGGTCAAACGAGCAGCCACGGCAGGTCAGTATTAAAGTTATTCCCTTCCGAGCGCGCAGATTAGAAGAACGCTACTTTTTAATTTTATTTGAGGATGCTCCCGCGACACCTGAGTTAGCGGAAAGTGGTAGCGAGAAAACAACGCGCAGAAAGCAACCAACTGACAAAGAAATTGCTCGGCTCCAACAAGAACTAGGGGCTACCAAAGAGCATCTGCAAGCGATTATTGAGGAGCAGGAAGCCTCTAATCAAGACTTGAGAGCTGCCAACGAGGAAATTCTCTCAAGTAATGAAGAATTGCAAAGCACGAATGAGGAACTGGAAACCGCTAAAGAAGAAATTCAAGCGGCAAATGAAGAATTAAACACCGTTAACGACGAACTGTATCGGCGCAATCTCGAATCGAACCATGTCAGCAACGATTTGCAGAATTTGCTCAGTAGTATAAATATTCCGATTGTGATGCTGGGAGGCGATCTCCGCATCCGCCGTTTTACCCCCTTAGCACGACAAATTCTGAACTTGATTCCTACCGATGTGGGACGACCGTTAGGAGATATTAATCTCAATTTCAACGTACCAGACCTAGAGGAACAGATTTTGGAGGTGATTAATAACCTCAGCGTGAAAGAGCAGGAAGTGCAAGACCAAAACGGGCATTGGTATGATTTGCGAATCCGTCCCTACCGCACAATCGACAATAAAATTGATGGTGCGGTGGTGATGTTGGTGGATATTGACGCGCTCAAACGCAGCGGGGAGCAGCTTAAACAATCGCGCAATTATGCGGAAGCGATTGTAGGAACAATGCGGGAAGCCTTGCTGGTGCTGGATAGCAGCTTCCACATCATCAGCGCAAATCAAGCTTTTTATGAGATATTCCAAGTTTCAGCAGTCCAGGTAGAACAGCGCTTGATTTTTGATTTAGGGAATAAACAATGGGATATTCCCCAGCTGCGATCGCTTCGAGAAGCGATCGCAGCTGGCTATTGCCAGCTCGAAGATTTTCAAAACTTGGAAGTTGAGCATGAGTTTGAGCAAATCGGACGCAAAGTTATGCTGCTGAATGCTTGCAAAATGTCTCAAGCAAACCATGAGGAAATGATTCTTTTGGCGATCGCTGACATTACACAGCAAAAAAACTTGCAGACAGAACGCGCTCAACTTCTGACTCAAGAACAGTCAGCGCGGGCTGCGGCTGAAACAGCTAATCTGATTAAGGATGAGTTTTTATCCGTCCTCTCTCACGAACTCCGTAATCCACTCAATTCTCTAGTACAGCTGGCGCGGAAATAGAATACCCATTAAACCGCTAATACCTTTTATAAGTCCACTTGAATGGTTTCGCCATAGTGCGATTAAAGTAGTCGATGAAACTCAAGATGCGAGTTTTGAGGT
>JBPCQW010000230.1:0-8038 GCA_050997715.1 Hassallia sp. | reverse complement strand
CATCTTGCCCCCCTTCCCCAATCATTAAGTTTAATTAACGATATATCGCGATATGTCTATAATGAAATTACAAGCACATTGAGAGAAAATTTGTATGTTTTTAGGACTTCATAGACATCGCCACTTTTTTGAGTCTGGACACGACGATATGCCACCCAAGGGACGGCATCATCACGGTCGCGGTAAAAGACGAGATTGGGGAGATGAGCGACGTACTCCGCGTGGTGACATTAAATACATTTTGCTAGAGTTACTTGCAGAGGAACCCCGGCATGGATACGAATTGATTAAAGAATTAGAAGCGCGTTACGGTGGCTTCTGGAAACCAAGCCCAGGCTCGGTTTACCCCACTCTGCAACTACTTGAGGAAGGGGGTTATCTCACCTTTGAACAGATAGAAGGCAGAAAAGTATATACAATTACTGAGACTGGCAGAGAATTACTGAGCGAACGTGGCGATCGCCTTCTTTCGATGGACAGGGGAAACAGACCCCAACAGCTAATCGAATTAAAAGAAGCGATCGCACAGGTCGGTGCAGCAGTAATGCAAGTAGCTCGCAATAACAATGCCGATAAAGTGACCAGAGTACGCGAAATTCTCAACCGAGTCAAACGCGAAATTTACAGCATCCTAGCAGAAGAAGAGTAAAAAGTTAGGAGTTAGGAGTTAAGTAGAGACGTTCCAGTGGAATGTCTCTACAACTTTTAAAGTGCTTCTGGGGGAGCAATATCAGATCCGACACTCACACCAGAACTACTAGACCTAAGTCCGGGTGTAGTAGTTGGTTCCATTCGTTGCGATGATTTTGAAGCTGATGATGGCGTAACTTCATCTGGAATCACCGCTCTGTCGGCATTTGCTTGCTGAGACATCAAAGACAAACCTCCGACTGCTCCAGCAACCAAAGCTGTATAGCCGACATACAAATGCACCGGACGTATATCTAATCCCAATCCTGGGGAACTATTTTTCAGCTTAGAACTGATGGGTAAAATTGCTTTCGCGATTTCAGGTACAGGTAAAGCCGCAATTAAAGTTGTGCCATTTAACCCTAAAGCATTTCCCATCACGCGGATAAAGCCACGCAGATAGACATCTTCTGGCAATGACTCAACGTTGCCATTCTCTAGTGCTTCCATATGATGGATGGGGACGTGAGTGTAAACGTTAAGTTGCGAGAGAGAAAGACCTTGAGCAAATCGCGCTTGTCGTAATTGTTGACCGATTTTTTGCAGAGTTTCTATGCGTTGTTCAGCCGCAAGTTGCTTGGCTATTTCCGCTTTGGAAGGTTTTTTAGTACGTTTAAGCCAATGCGTTGGTGTTTTAGCGATCGCATTGGCAGAGCCTCTCTGCGAGAAGCGTGCCGTTTGCGGAGCCGACGTACCAGGTATCGCTTTATCTTTTTTTACGGAATGGTCGGTTGTGCTTGCCATTACTTGATTATGCGATACCTTCTGGTGCGTCGGCTCTGCCAACGGCACGCTTTGCGAATGCAAATTTTCTTCGTTAGTATTTGTCTCTGGATTGTTTGTATTTAATTTAACAGTATTTAAGTACTGCGATAAGTCGCCATTTTCTGTTTCAGTAGATGGTGTAGCAGTTAGCTTTTGTTGATTCTCTGTAACTTTTGGTTGCTGTGTTGTAAATTGCTGAAATGACAAAGCGATCGCTTCTCTGCTAATAGCTTTAAACAACACCTTAGCTTCTTCAGATGAAGAACCTAGCAAATTTTGTAAAGTAGCCAAAGCATTGCGATAAACTTTACTGCGGTGCAATTTCGTTTCTATTTGACCTAAAAGCGATCGCAAATCATCTTGAGAAATTTGAATAGAAGAATTTCCCGGAATTGTTAATAAATATACAGGTGTGTTAGTCATATTTTAAGCCTCTGCCAATCGCTAAAAAAAGGTTTTACATGTGTAATTTCTTCGATGCTTTCATACCCAATCCGGACGGTTAAGTATCAATTTTCTACCATCATCAACAAACTTGTAAAAATTCTTGCCATGCTCATGATTTATTTAGTCTTTTAAAGCCTTACGCCTTAAAGACAAGAGTTTTCTCTCAGTATTGATCCAGTAGCGAAAAACAGCAGATGCTCCAGACTAAATGTTGCATCTAAGTACGAAAGTATTTATTGAATAATAAGGTTATTATTATTACTTAATTTGAAGTCTACAATGAACTGCTAATTCTCAATCATAAATTTTTTATAAGTGAAGTTGTTAAATTAAAGTTAAGTATGTATCTATCTTTAGATAGAGATGATTGACTATTGTAGATAGTTAACCCTTGGTTGCACCCTGACAGTCTTTTTTCTATCTACTAATTTTTAACGATGCGGTTTAATGAAACTTAATGGCTATTTAACAAAGAAGGGTAATGGGAATTGGTAATAATTCTTTTCCTTTCCCCTTTCCCCTTTCCCCCTCTTATTTAAGAGCTTGCACTTTTTCCACAAAAGACTGCACCCATCGCAGATATTGCAACCCGGCAACTTCTGCTGTGTTGTTATGTTCTGCACCGGGAACCAAAATCAGTTTTTTCGGTTCTGGTGCAGCAGCATACAGATTTTCACTTTCTAAAGCCGGTATAGTTGAATCGGCTGTGCCGTGAATGAATAAAACTGGCATTTTCAACCGTGGTATTTTTTTAATCGATTCAAACCGCTGTGTCAGAATTAAATTGACGGGAAACATGGAAAACATGTTCCTGGCAGTTACTAACTGCTGAATCGAGGTAAAAGAGCTTTCCACAATCAAACCGGCAGCGTTTGGATGTTTAACTGCCAAATCAATGGCTATTGCTCCTCCTAGAGAATGTCCATAGATATAAATTTCTTTTTGCGGAATCTGTCGCTGCTGCACCAGGTAATTCCAAGCTGTAGCAGCATCTTGATAAACCCGCATTTCGTTGGGAAAACTGCCTTCACTGCGACCATAACCGCGATAATCAATCAGCAAGACCGAAAATCCTAGTTGATGAAACCGATTAGCATGAGCTACATTGGCTCCAATATTGATACCGTTTCCATGCAAATACAGCAACACCTTGGGGTTGAGTTGGTTTGCTTTTATCCACCAACCGTGGATGTGTTCTACCTTACCAAATGTGGTTGGTACGGGTAGCCAAGCTTCCTCGTAAGGAAGCTGAAAAGATTCTGGTGTTTTTTCGATAACAGAAGAGGGAAAGAAAATGAACCGAGGTTGCTGAAAATAAAGATATAGACAGATAGTACAGTAGGCGATCGCCGCAACTACTCCCAGCCAAAATAGTAATTTGAATAACACTTGTATTAGAAGTTTCCGTTTTTTTCTTTCCATTTACGCTATTTTATCTTTTGAAAGGTATTTCTAAATACAATAGTCATTGTCTAACTGGATGCATTAATATGTTACAATTATGATTTTATGATGGTGGGAATTATTCTTAATAAGTTTACCAAATAAGTAAGCTTATATACATTTGTTTAAGTAGTTTCTCTCTTTAAGAATAATAATAATGAGTGGATATCAGGAGAAAGCTGTGACACTTTTCAATGAGCCTCAACAAGAGCAACTCAAGGAAATAGGTGCATATTTAGGGCAAGTTCGACAAGAAAAATCCATACGTGTAGAAGAAATAGCTGCTAAAACTTTGATTCGACAAAGTTTTTTAGAAGCTTTAGAAGAAGGGCGATTTGAAGATTTGCCTGAGCCTATTTATGTCCAAGGCTTTATTCGTCGCTATGGAGATATTTTAGGGTTAGATGGTACTTCTTTAGCACGCTCTTTTGCGATTAATTTTTTCCTTTTTGACTCGGAAAATGATAGTAGCAATGTAGACAAAAAACCTAATTTATATATACCTCTGGCAGTACCTTATATCCTATTATTAGCAGCTGCTTCTTTTGGATTGTTTTATATACTCAATCCGCGTCGTCCAACTCAAGGAGTTAGTCAGAAACAAAACTCCTCAATTGTAGCCAAACAAAAAACAGCACCTATCCCGAAAGTAGCCAAACCGACAGTTCGATCTACGCCAACTTCTATATCATCATCATCTCCAAACGCGGATACAAATTCAACAGTTGAAGTAACTTTGGAACTTCAAGACAAATCATGGTTACAAGTAAAAGAGGATGGTAAAACTACATTTGAGGGAAATTTAGAAAAGGGAGAGCGAAAAACCTGGACAGCAAAAAAACAGTTAACTATACGCTCTGGTAATGCCGGTGCTGTATTAGTAACTGCGAATAAAAAGGAACCCAAAATTTTAGGAAATATTGGCACTATCAAGGAGGTTACTTTTATCCCAGAAGTCAATAGTCAATAGTTAGGAGTTAGAAGTTAGGAGTTAGGAGTCAATAGTCAATAGTTTAAAACCTAGAACCAATGACCAATGACTCATGCCCAATGCCCCATGCCCTATGACCAATGACTAACTTAGTGTTGGCTTGCTTAAATGCCAAGTAGTTGATTGCTCGTAAGCATAAGCTACTTGAAATAGTTGGTCTTCTCGCAGCACATTGCTAATTAGCTGTAATCCAATTGGTAAACCATTGTTATCGAAACCACAGGGCAAACTTAAACCGGGTAAACCAGCAAGGTTTACGGGAATGGTCATTAAGTCAACTAAGTACATGCTCAAGGGGTCGGTAGTTTTTTCGGCGGCTTTGAAAGCTGTACTCGGAGCAGTGGGACACACTAACACATCAAATTTCTGAAAAGCTTTTTCAAAATCTTCTTTAATCAGGGTGCGGACTTTTTGCGCTTTCAGATAAAAAGCATCGTAATAGCCAGCAGAAAGGGCATAAGTGCCAATCATAATTCGGCGTTTGACTTCAGCACCAAAACCAGTAGCGCGAGTACGAGTGTACATTGACAGCAGATTGTCGGCATCTGGAGCGCGTAAGCCGTACTTGACGCCATCGTAACGAGCTAGGTTTGCTGAGGCTTCACATGGAGCGATGATGTAGTAGCTAGGTAAGCCGTAGCGGAATCTGGGACAGGAAACTACATCAATTTCGGCTCCTAAATGTTGTAGTTGCTCGATCGCTTTAGTTACAGCTTGCTCAACTTGTGAATCTAAGCCTTCGCCAAAAGTTTCTTTAATGATACCAATTCTTAGCTTACCTCTGGCTTTGAGGTCTGGTTTTAAGTTGGCAGCGTAGTTGGGAATTTCAACTTTCAGACTGGTGGAATCTTTGGGATCGTGACCGGCGATCGCCTGCAATAATATTGCTGTATCTTCAACGCTGCGTCCAAATGGTCCAATTTGATCCAAAGACGAAGCGAAAGCCACCAACCCGTAACGCGAAACCAGTCCATAAGTTGGTTTCATCCCAACAACACCGCAAAAAGATGCAGGTTGACGAATCGAACCACCGGTATCAGAACCGATAGAAACTACACATTCTTCCGCTGCTACTGCTGCTGCTGAACCTCCAGAAGAACCGCCAGGAACCCGCGACAAATCCCAAGGATTAGCGGTGATATGATAAGCGGAGGTTTCTGTAGAACCCCCCATTGCAAACTCATCCAAATTGGTTTTACCCACCATCACCGCATCTGCATCCGCTAGTTTTTGCGTCACAGTTGATTCATAAGGCGGCACAAAATTTTCTAGAATCCGAGAGGCGCAAGTTGTGGGGATACCCTTGGTACACATATTGTCTTTAATGCCTATGGGAATACCCGCCAGCATCCCTATTTCGTGTCCGGCGGCAATTTTGGCATCCACTTCCCGCGCTTGCTCTAGCGCCCTTTCTGCGGTCACGCATAAGAAACTGTGCAATTTTGGCTCTAACGCTTGAATTCGGTCTAAAGCTTCTTGGGTAATTTCAACGGCAGAGCGTTCTTTTTTAATTAGCTGTGTGTGCAACTCGCGGATCGATGCCATGCATTGCTTCCTTTGTGACTCAAATCTTAGATTTTAGTACAGTTTGACAATTATTGGTACTGGGGACTGGGGATTGGGGAAATAGAAAACAGAGAACGTTGAATTAATTTATAGAATATAAGTCAATCGGTATTGAAATTGCATCCTTTAATAGAAGTTAGGAGTTAGGTAAAAAAATCTCTTCTTCCCCAGTCCCCAGTCCCCAATCCCCAGTCCTATGGTTAAAATTATTACACGCAAATCTTTAGGAACGCAAAATGTTTATGATATTGGCGTGAGTTCCGACCACAATTTTGTAATTAAAAATGGTTTCATCGCTTCTAATTGCTTTAATAAATCTCACTCGACGGCATATGCTTATATAACTTATCAAACTGCATATTTAAAAGCTAATTATAAATTAGAGTATATGGCGGCACTGTTAACGGCTAACAGTGGTGACACAGACAAGGTGCAGAAGTATATTGCTAGCTGTACAGGTTTGGATATTGAGATAGATCCACCAGATATTAACGTTAGTCAAGTGGATTTTACGCCGCTTGCAAAAAATATTTTGTTTGGATTTAGTGCAGTGCGGAATGTGGGACAGAATGCGATCGCCTGTATATTGGAAGCGAGGAACGAAGGAGGATTGTTTCAATCTCTGGCTGATTTTTGCGATCGCGTAGATTTGCGTGCTGTTAACCGTCGCGCTTTAGAGTCGCTAATTTACTGCGGAGCTTTTGATAAAATTGAATCTAATCGCCACCAGTTAATCAAAGACCTCGAATTAGTATATGATTGGGCACAATCTCGCGCCAGAGATAGAGCTAGCGGTCAAGGAAATCTCTTTGATTTATTGGGTGGAATGTCTAACAATAATACAGCTAATAATAAAGCAAGCAAAGCTTTTGAAACTGCCCCAAAAGCGAATCCTGTTGCTGATTTACCCCAGCCGGAAAAGTTACGTAAAGAAAAGGAACTTTTAGGTTTTTATGTATCTGATCATCCGCTGAAATCTATACAGCAAACAGCGCGATACCTGGCTCCAATTAACCTGACGCAGTTTGGGCAACAAAAAGAAGGAATCATGTTTTGTGTGGTTGTCATGCTAAATGGTGTCAAAAAGGTAATGACAAAAAAAGGCGAACCAATGGCGATTTTGCAAATAGAAGATTTAACTGCACAATCAGAAGCAGTTGTCTTTCCTAAATCTTATGACCGCATAAGTTCACTACTTCAAGTTGATTCGCGCTTGATTATTTGGGGTAAAATAGAAGTAAAAGATGATAAACGTCAATTTATTGTTGAAGATGCCGAACAAGTAGAAACAGTGCAACTGGTGATGCTGGAATTAACTTCTCAACAAACAGCAGATATCCAAGAACTTAATCGTGTCAGAACAATCTTGAAAGAACACTCAGGAGACAGAGAAAAAGCAAAAGTGCCAGTGATAGGTATTATACAAGCACTAAATTCTCGTCAAGCTGTTCTTCTTGGTAGACAATTTTGGGTACAAGATTCTATAACAGCTTTTCAGGCTCTCAACAACGCTGGATTTCCTACGGAGGTAAAACAGCTTACTGGTACTTGAGTGCAGAAGTGCTGAGTTTAAACAAAATTTAATCCTAGTACACCAAGTACGGAAATAAACCACCCATTCCAAATCAAGAAAGCGCTTACGCTGTATTCCGGAGTGAATTTTGAATGAGCGAATTTTGCATTGCGGTACTAGTTTACCAAATTTCCTAAAACACGGTTTTATTGATGAATTGATTCTGTCAATCCACTCAATTATTTTAGGAAATGGTATTCTTTTGCTACAATGCGCGATCGCTCAAACGTACAATACTTAAGTTGAAAGATGTTAAAACCTACGACTCTAGATTGTTGCAAGTGTTTTACGATTTAACTCATATAACCCAAAAACAAGTAAAGATAAGGTGAACACTTTCTTGATTATTGTCGTTGGTTTCTTACCCTCACTGTTCTCTTTGTGGATGATCCGTAAAAGTCATCTGCAAAGAGAAATGCAAATGAGACAAGCTGCCATGAGCTTTCCCAGAACGCAACTAGGGCAAAATTCTCGACTTGGTTTAAGCGATCGGTATTATCTCGAAGGAGTCGGCTATCTCATCGGTGACATCAGTTGCCGATATAATGCTAAATCTGGCTATG
>JBPCQW010000235.1:0-14588 GCA_050997715.1 Hassallia sp. | reverse complement strand
CAAAATACCTACAGCTTGCGTCGCAAACACTAATCCGTAAGCTTGAAGTGGTGTTGCCAAGAAGCTTTTGCCTAAATTCAACAACCCACCACCAAATACTGTAGCTAACGCTCTTGCCATTGCTTGCGCTAACCCCCAAGCACCGATAAATGTCCCCGCAGTCTCCACGGCTGTGAGATCCAGCATCAAGCTTAACGCTCCGGTTGTCGTCACACCAGAAGCAAAACCAAACAAAATTAAACTTAATTGCAACAGCTTCGGATCTTCAGTTATCCCCGCCAAAATAATTAATAGCGAACATATCGCTACCCCCACACATCCCAGCTTGGTGGTGTTTTTCTTTCCCAAACGCGGGGCAATCAAAAAGCCCGTAACACTCAAACCAACCAGCGTCCCCGTACCAAAGAAAGCATTCAGCTTTGTTGTTTCGGCGATCGTCATCTTAAACACTTGACCACCGTAAGGTTCTAATACAGCATCTTGCAAAAACAAACTGATGGTCATTAGTAGCAAAAAGCTGAAAAATATCCCGGTTTGCCGACTCGCTGTTAGCACTCGCAGCGCTTTGCCCAAAGTAATTTTATCTTCGCGCTCAACTACCGTCGAACGAGTAGTATACTGAGAATATTTTTTTTCTACGCCAATTGTCGCGAGAAAGCATAAAACGACGACAATTGCCGGTACGATTAAAAACAAACGGTTAATTTGCGATTGGAGTACATCTAACGGTGCGTTTAAAGCAATTTGCTTGAGTAAGCCGCTGCTAATAATTGCCCCGACAATGATACCCACCATCAGCATTGACCAAACAACCCCGACTAATTTTGAGCGGTTGTCTTCATCGGAAACATCAACTAACAGCGCTGCAAAAGGTGTGGCACTCAAACCGATCGCCAAGCCGTAGAGTGCGAAGATAAAAGCGAGAAATATTGCCCAAATTGTAGTTTGAGTTGTCCAAATTCCTGCTTGCAAACTGAAACCGAGTTGCCAAACGACTTGTACCGCTAAAAAAGAAGCGATCGCAAACAAAACCGCACCCACCCAGATATAACCAGTGCGGTGATAGCCAAACAACAATTTAGAATCGGAAATTTGTCCAAACCAAACTCGCGTCGGTGAGACAAATTGATGCATAGCGATCGTTCCAGCTGCAATTAACGCCGGTACTTTTAACTCTTCAATCATGACTCGATTCAGCACTCCTAAAGTGAGAATCGACATAATACCCAACCCCATCTGAAATAAGCCGAGCCGAAACATCGTCAAAACTTTGATTCGCGGCACACTCACAAAAGCTGACCCAGAATCAGATAAATTACCGCTTGCCATATTCTTTGTCTAGATTAATCGGATTTTTTTATCTATTTTCCAGGATAAACCTCAGTAGGATAGATGAAAAAAGATAAAAGGTTAAATATGATTCACTTTTCTTCCTAACCTCTAATCCCTAAAAAAAGTGACAACCATCACATTAGGACAAAACGGACCGACTGTTACACCTCTTTGCATCGGTACTTGGGCTTGGGGTGATAAACTTTTTTGGAATTATGGCAATGGCTACGATTCCCAACAACTCAAAGAAGCCTTCACCGCAGCAATAGATGCAGGTGTCACTTTCTTTGATACTGCGGAACTTTACGGCTTGGGAATGAGTGAAGAATTCTTGGGGCAATTCATGCAACAGACTACCCAGCAAGTGCAAATTGCTACTAAATACGGTCCAGCACCTTGGCGATTTACATCTCAATCAGTTGCCGACGCCTTAACAGCCAGCCTCAAACGCTTACGAGTCGAGCGAGTTGCTTTGTATCAAGTACATTGGCCCTTTGCCTTTTTTATGAGTCAACAAACCCTGATGAATGCCCTTGCAGATGAAGTGAAGCGAGGCAGAATTGCGACAGTTGGTGTAAGTAATTACTCCGCAGAGCAAATGCGAGAAGCGCACGATATCTTGGCTAAACGGGGTGTACCTTTAGCCGTGAATCAGGTACGCTACTCTTTACTGACGCGGCAAATTGAAAGTAATGGCATTTTTGCAGCTGCCCGTGAGTTGGGTGTAACCATCTTGGCATACAGTCCTTTAGCACAAGGATTACTTACAGGCAAATACACCGTTGATAGCACTGAAACTCCCAACGGTGCGAGGAAAATTGACCCCCGATTTAGTAAAGAAGGCTTGCAGAAGATTGCACCCGTGATTTCTTTGCTACGCAATATTGGCGATAAATACAATCTTACTCCTGCTCAAGTTGCTCTCAACTGGTTAATTGCTCAGGGAAACACAATCCCCATTCCGGGAGCAAAAACCGCTCAACAGGTACGACAAAATGCCGGCGCTTTAGGCTGGCAATTGACTGATGATGAAGTTGCCCAGTTGAATGAGGTTAGCCGTCCTTGGCTGCATTAATTACAGATAAAACTCTGCGATCCTTCGCGTTTACCTCAGCATTCCTTTGCGTTTAAGTTCTTAATTATTCAAACACAGGGGGCCACAGTTCTGATACTGTTAGCTCCCAAACTGGTAATAAATCTGGTAATCTCAGCTTGTCGTTATCTTGTAAAACTATCGGTTCTTGGTTGAGTCGGTAAATTGTTAAAGTTAATTTCTCAGGGTCAATTAATATACCCACAATCGAACCAAGTTGCAAAAATAATTGAATCTTTTCTTGTAGCGTTTTGATGCGTTCGCAAAGCGTGTCCGAAGGACTCTCGCTCTTAGATTTGACTTCAACCATCAAGTCTGGCATTATTTCCACAAAATCGCGCTTAGTTTTTTTCAGGCGATCGGCACGAACAAAAGATACATCCGGAGCGCGTAAGTTTCTCTTTAATTTATCAGCTTCTTGTACGTCTTCTAAGCTTGGCAAAATAAAACCAGCCGAAGAACCAGTAACTCGTCCTAATCTCTGTGGACGCACCCAGTTAGCAAGTAGCCGCGCAAACTCTAAAATTATTTCTTCCGACTCGTAATCAGATGGACCCATAACCAACATGCTCCCATCAACCAGTTCCATCTGCCATTCTGGATGTTCGACTTGCAGTTGCTCTAAGTCTGTAATAGTAAACATAAAACCACCGAGAATGCTTCTGTCCCCATCATAAATAGTTAGGAGTTAAGAGTCCGGCGTTGGGACACATATTATTGTAGAGACGTTCCACCGGGACGTCTCTACAATAATTGCCAATTAAGAAGCAGATTCTCTAGCTGTAGGTGAACCAAGCTTTTTCGGTGTCATGGAAACATCGCGACGGCTTGTGCGAGGTTTGGGCTTGGGATTACCACGTCTTTCTTCTTCACCATTACCATCAGATTTATTCCAAGAAGTACGTGGACGATCGCTCGAACCTTCACGACGCTTAACCAACTTCGGCTTGGGACCGGACATATCTTCACTTGGAATGTCAGCATCTGATTGTTGCAGCCAAGCGGGACGAGTTTCATCGTAAGCGATTTGCAATGCAGCAGCGGCGATCGCTTGCGGATCGTATTTTTCCATTAATTCGCTGATAATCGGCAAAAATGAAGCCAAACGTTCGCCGGTTAAGGCTTCGCGCACTTGATCTTGCAATTTGTCGATGTGTCGCGCTTCAATTTGAGCGCGTGTGGGAATCGTTAATACGTGCCAGCTTTGACGCACATGGCGCTCAAATCCTTGCTGTTTGCGTCTTTCAAACGGCTGCACTAAAGATATTGCGGTTCCTTCTTTGCCGGCGCGACCTGTCCGACCAATTCGGTGAACGTAGGTTTCTGGGCTATCGGGTAAGTCGAAGTTGATGACGTGGGATAGTTGATCGACATCCAAACCGCGTGCTGCTATATCAGTTGCTACCACCCAGCGCACTTGACGATTGCGGAACCTAATTAATAAACGTTCCCGCGCTTGTTGCGACAAGTCACCGTGGTATTCATCGACACTATGACCGGCAGACTGTAATTGACTGGTAAGTTCTGCGGCTGTGCGTCGGGTGCGAACAAAGATTAAAGCTGTTTCTGGATCTTCCATTTCCAGAATCGGTTGTAAAGCTTTAGCTTTTGTCCAGTGACGGGGAATCAAGTAAGCTACTTGATTGATTTTATTTGGTGCGGCTTTTGGCTGTTCGACTGTGACTGTCGCAGGCGATCGCAAGAATCTATTTACCAACGAGCGAATCGAAGGCGGCATTGTCGCCGAAAATAAAGCTGTTTGCCGTTCTTTGGGTGCTTGTGCGAGAATTTTCTCTACATCATCAATAAAGCCCATGCTCAACATTTCATCGGCTTCATCTAACACAAACCACTTGACACTATCAAGCTTCAAACAGCCGCGATCGAGCAAGTCTATCACACGTCCTGGTGTACCCACGACCATGTGAACGCCGCGCTTTAGTTGGGACATTTGGCGCTCAATTGATTGACCTCCATAAATTGCCAACACGCGCAATCCATCATTACCAATAAATTGCTCGATCGCGTCATGAACTTGCATTGCCAATTCACGAGTTGGAGTCAATACTATGGCTTGCACAGCTCTTACATTTACATCTAGCTGTTCTAAAATTGGCAGTGAAAATGCTGCGGTTTTGCCTGTTCCTGTTTGAGATTGACCGACGACATCACGACCGGCTAATAGTTGAGGAATTGCTTGCTCTTGAATATTTGTTGGTGTAGTGAAACCTAGTTTTTCTAGTTGTTCAGAGCGTTCTTGAGAAATACCTAATTCTACAAAAAGATTCATTAATTCTCCTAAGATCTATTTTGATTTTGACTACTTTAACCGACAGTTATTTGTTAGTATTTACAATTTGACCATAAAGGTCATATGTATCAGCGCTGTGGATCGCGACTGGGAAAATATCTCCTAGCTTCGCTTCGCCTTTAACATATACCTGTCCATCGACTTCTGGAGAAAATCTCCCAGAACGACCGATTAATTCTCCAGTTTCCGGATTTTGTTGCTCAATCAGCACATCAACAACTTTGCCCACTTCCTCTTGATTTTTGTGCCAAGAAATTGGTTGTTGAAGTTCCATCAATGCTGAACGGCGTTCTTCCATCAATTCTTTGGGCAATTGATTTGGTAAGTTATGAGCAGGAGTTCCTTCCTCTGGGGAAAACGTAAAGACACCAACGTGATCGAATTCATGCCGCTGGACGAACTGTAGCAGATGCTCGAAATGCTCTTGTGTTTCCCCAGGATAGCCAACGATAAATGTTGTCCGCAGTACTGCTTCTGGTAGCGCAGTTTTAATGCGCTCAATGATCCCATCATTTACCCGTCCTTGCCAAGGACGGTTCATGGCACGCAGAACTTCTGGATGGGAATGTTGCAAGGGCAAATCTAAATAAGGTAATACGTTAGGTGTTTCTTTTATCGCTTTAATCGCTTCTGGAGTCAATCCGGTGGGATAAGCGTAGTGCATCCTTATCCACGGTACATCTACTTTTGCCAAAGCGCGAAGTAATTCGGCTAATTTTGGCTCGCCGTAGATGTCTAATCCATAGTTGGTGGTGATTTGAGAAATTAAAATTATTTCTTTTACACCTTGACTCGCTAACTGTTGCGCTTCGGTGACAATCGATTCAATAGTACGCGATCGCTGATTTCCCCGTAGATAAGGAATGATACAAAACGCACAACGATAATCACATCCTTCGGCTACCCGCAGGTAGGCTACACCCTCGCTTGTCGTCCGATAGCGTGGTGTGTTTTCGTCAGCAATATAGGTCGGTTCGGCACTAACAAGCTTAACTCGTTCTCCGGATTGTACCCGCTTAATTACATCAACAATTTTGTGATAATCGCCAGTACCTACCACCGCGACTGCTTCTGGCAACTCTTCCAATAATTGCGCTTGGAAGTGCTGCGCCATACAACCTGCGATCACGATTTTTTTATTCGCTTCCGCTAGTTCGACTAATGTCTTTACCGATTCTTCTCTTGCCGCTTCAATAAAACTACAAGTATTGACAATAACGTAATCTGCTAATTCTTCATTACTATCTACACCATACCCTGCTTCTACCAGCAGTCCTAACATGTGTTCTGTATCAATTCGATTTTTCTCGCAGCCCAGGTGAGAAATTGCAATTGTTGGCTTATCACCCATATTATCAAAAATCTTCTTTGTTTGTTCAAGACTCAACTACTAGATTCCGTTTCGTGAGTTCTTAGTCATACGCACCCTTTTTGGGACACTTTTAATGGCGATTTACGCACTCAATTGCCCGCAAAACTGTCACTCTAATTACTAAATAGAGCTCATGCTATGATATTCTTATTAATCTGTTTCCCAGGGTCAAACTAAAGTGTCTTCGGATAAATAGAACACTTTGTAATATATTTTAACAAATAGCCTGTTGTATTTTATATTACCGCAGGGTGTGGGTTGTTAATTTACCCATCGGGAAGCCGCCCTAAGGGCTGGTTGTGAGAAGTCGCTCGCCCTTTGGGAAATCGAACTCGCGACTACGCCTATAAAGCGGTAAGCTAACCTTGCACTCAGGCATTGCCTTCCTACTTGGATGGGGAGGCAAAAGACCTAAACTACTTTGAAAGTGCCTCGCGTTTTGTGAGTGGCTAACTCATCTTGTAGCCAGTTTTTATCTTAACATATCTTATGGAATGTTTTACGACAATTTCCATCTAAAGGGGGAGGCAGTAAAACAAACTGTTTTAAACAAATTTGTCATCAGTCATTGGTAATGAGTTAATGGGCAATGGGCAATTTTGTAGAGGGGAAAAGGGAAAAGGGAAAGGGGAAAAGAATTATTACCCATGCCCTATGCCTTATGCCCTATGCCCTATTCCCGATAGACTTTAGACTTTGGACTCCGCAAAGCGGGTTAAAGACGTGGACTTATATCAGCTATTTAAAACCAAAACACCAATTATAGGCGTAGTTCACCTACTACCGCTGCTGACTTCCCCCCGTTGGGGAGGTAGCCTCAAAGCGGTAATCGACCGCGCCGAACAAGAAGCAACAGCCTTGGCGAGTGGAGGCGTTGATGGGATTATTGTAGAAAATTTTTTCGATGCGCCATTTACCAAAAATAAAGTAGATCCGGCGGTTGTGAGTGCCATGACTGTGGTGGTGCAGCGGATACAGAATTTGGTGACGCTGCCTATCGGCTTAAATGTTTTGCGGAATGATGGATTAAGTGCGATGGCGATCGCCACCTGTGTCCGGGCGCAATTTATCCGCGTCAACGTCCTCACAGGCGTCATGGCAACGGATCAAGGATTAATTGAAGGTGAAGCATATCAATTATTGCGCTATCGACGGGAGTTAGGCAGCGATGTAAAAATTTTTGCTGATGTGTTGGTAAAACACGCCCGTCCTTTAAGTTCCCCAAATCTCACCGTCGCCGTGAAAGATACAATTGAAAGGGGTTTGGCAGATGCCGTGATTTTGTCTGGTTGGGCTACTGGTAGTCCTCCGAACGAAGAAGATTTAGAACTAGCTTCGGGTGCAGCAAATGACACGCCAGTATTTATCGGTAGTGGGGCGAGTTGGGAAAATATTGCTACACTGTTGCAGGCAGCAGATGGTGTGATTGTTTCCAGTTCTCTAAAACGCCACGGTCGCATCGAACAACCAATTGACCCGATTCGCGTAAGTCAATTTGTCGAAGCCGCACATCGGAGTTGGAACTCTAAGGCTGAAAAAAAATCAATTTTAATTGGGTAATGGGGCATTGGGCAATGGGCATGGGGCATGGGGCATCGAAAGAATCGTATTTATTCATGCATGAGCGATCTTAAACTTCTTTAATTCCGATTGCCCATTGCCCAATCTCCATTGCCCAATCCCCATTGCCCAATGCCCAATGCTTATTGCCCATTCACCGTTGTTTAGGTTATGATTCGCCGACGTTCTACACCTTGGATTCAAAGATGGTCGCGTATTTTAATTGCCGCGATCGCCACATGTGGTGCCTTGACCACAGCTTATCTCACGTTTGAAAAGTTAACCGGAGGCAAAGCGGCTTGTGTGGCACAGGCTGGTGTTAAAGGCTGTAATGATGTTCTTTCTAGTCCTTGGGGAACAGTTTTTGGTCAGCCATTAGCTCTGTTTGGATTTTTGGCATACACCAGTATGTTGGTATTTGCTTTGGCTCCCTTGGCAATTAAAGGAAGCGAAAATAAGGACAAGCGTCAAAAGCTGGAAAATGTCACATGGTTGCTGCTGCTAGCTCTAGCGATCGCTATGACAGTTTTCAGCGGCTACTTGATGTACGTGCTTTTCTTCCAACTTAAAGCTGTTTGTCCTTACTGTATTGGTTCAGCTTTATTTTCTCTGAGTCTTTTGGTGCTGACGCTTATCGGTCATGTTTGGGAAGATTTGGGACAAATATTTTTTACGGCAATTATTGTTGGCATGGTGACGCTAATTGGTACTTTAGGCGTTTATGCTGGTGTCAATCCATCAGGTGCGATCGCCGAATCAACTTCTGGCAAACCTGTACAAATTAACTTTACGCCAACAGTAGCGCCGAATCCCGAATTCGGTTGGGAAATCACCACCAAATCTGGTGAATCAGAATTAGCGCTAGCACGCCATTTGGCGAAAATAGGTGCTAAAGAATACGTTGCTTATTGGTGTCCTCACTGCCACGAACAGAAGCTACTTTTTGGTAAAGAAGCTTACAAAGAAATCGAGACCAATAATGTCAAAGTTGAATGTGCTGGTGATAGCCCAAAAGGTAAACCAGATGTGTGTAAAGCCGCTAAAGTAGACAGTTTTCCTACTTGGAGCATCAATGGTAAAAGCTATGCAGGAGTGCAAAACTTGCAGGAACTAGCAAAAAATTCTGGTTACACAGGTTCTGTGAATTTCAAGTATTTTAGGTAATTGTTTCGACAAGTTTATTTTCGGTGATTTTGGTTTCACCTAAAAAAGTCAACTGAAGGCAGCCGACATATTTGCTTTTAGTTGACTTTTTTGTGTTTGGTAATAAAAGGGACTGCGGATTAGGGATTAGGAAGAGAATTATTACCAATGCCGAATGCGAGCGTTACTATGCGTGAGGGTTGCATAATTAAAATGCATAGGTTACTTGTGTGTGAGCTACATATACTAGGTAGCTTATAGCTACACAAAAGAGAAAATGTTTGTCCCACATTAGGTAATGGGAATGAGTAAGCAGCTAGGCAAGCGTTTTTTGAAGTTACTATTTAGACACAAAAAACTGCTTGATCGAAAATACAGGGAATTGATTACTGCGTTCTGCGTAGCAGTCTGCATCTTAGTTTTGCGCTCTTTCGGGCTATTACAATCCTTAGAATGGGCAGCCTTGGATCAATTTTTCCGCTTACGTCCAGATGAAGCGTCAGAAAATCATATTACTATTGTAGCCATTGATGAAGCTTCTTTGCGCCAGGTGGGTTCTTGGCCCATTCCAGACAAGGAGATCGCAGAACTATTAGAGAAACTAAAAGTCCACAAACCTCGTGCTATTGGTTTGGATATATATCGAGATTTGCCAGTTCAGTCAGGACATGACAATTTAGTAAAAGTTTACAAGTCTACACCAAACTTGATTGGCATTGAATTACTAAAACATAACAAAAATACTATTGTTTCCGCACCACGAGAACTAAGCGATCGCCATCAAGTTGGTTTTAATAATGTGGTGTTGGATGGTGATGGTAAAATACGTCGCAGCTTGTTGTATTGGCATGACGTTGACCAGAAATTACATGAAAGTTTTGCATTGAAGCTGGCTTTAATATACTTAAATAACAACGGGATTACTCCCAAAAAGGCAGCCGATAATCATAATTATTTGCAGTTGGGAAAAGCGGTGTTTCATCGTTTTGAACCGAATAATGGTGCTTATATACAAGCTGATGCTAAAGGCTACCAAATTTTATCTAACTTTCCTAAACCAGCCTGCAATAAGTGGGAAGTAAAAACCTGTCCTTTTCGTCAGGTTTCTCTCATAGATGTGCTAGCTAACCGAGTACCTGAAGACTGGATTAGCGATTCGATTGTGCTAATTGGTTCGACTGCACCGAGTCTCGCCGATTATGTATTAATACCATACTCCAGCCGTTTGATGGGGACGGTTCAGCCTGTACCGGGCATAGAATTACAAACATATTTTATCAGTGAGTTGATCGCAGCCGCCCTGGAAGGAAGACCTTTATTAAAAGTTTGGTCTGATGAACTCGAATGGTTGTGGATTTTTGCCTGGGCTTATTTGGGAGTTGCTACTAGACACAGAATACAACGTCCTTGTATTAGTGCCTTAAGTATAGTTTTTTGTTGTTTGCTGCTAACTAGTTATGCTTATGTTGCTTTTCTTGATGGTTGGTGGATACCAATCTTACCTGGGTTATTAACTTTTTGCGGTTCAGCTGTTGTGCTGACTTATCAACTCGCTCACATGCAAGAAGAGTTAAAACGCTCTAAAGAGTTTTTAGGACAAGTGATTAACACGATTCCCGATCCAATTTTTGTCAAAAATGAAAAACATCAATGGATTGTTTTAAATGAGGCATATTGTCAACTTATAGGTTATCCGAAAAGCATGTTAATTGAAAAGTCCGACTATGACTTTTTCCCGAAACATGAAGCTGATCTTTTTCGCAAACAAGATGATCTGGTGTTTTCGAGTCAAGAACCCCAAGAAAATGAAGAAGAATTTACCGATGCTGTTGGTAAGACTCATCTGATTGCTACTAAGCGATCGCTTCACAAAGATGCCGCTGGTAATTTCTATTTAGTTGGGATCATCCGTGATATTACGCAACGCAAGCTGAGGGAAAAAGAACTCACGCAATCAAACACTGAGTTATCCCAATCAAACACGGAATTATCTCGCTCTAACAAAGAGTTAAAAGACAAAGAAGACCAGATGCGTTATCTTGCCTATCACGATCCCCTCACCGGTCTACCCAATCGCAAATCTTTCGCTGAACAACTTCACGAGTCGCTAGAATGGGCACAAAGTAACAATTTGTTACTAGCACTACTGTTTATTGATTTAGATGGCTTTAAGCAAATTAATGATTCTTTTGGACACGAGTTCGGCGATCGCGTGTTGGTGACGATTGCCCAGCGACTTAACAACTCTTTGCGCGGCACTGATACCGTTTGCCGTTTGGGTGGGGATGAATTTACCGTGATTTTACGCGCAATACCCAATATAAAAGTTGCAGCAAGAGTCGCCGAAAAAATTCTCACAACCATTACCGAGCCAATTGTTTTCGATAAATATACTACCAGAGTCTCCGCCAGTATTGGCATCAGTATCTATCCAATTAACAGCTACGACTGGGAAAATTTGGTTAAACAAGCAGATACTGCGATGTACCGTGCCAAGCATTTAGGTAAAAACCGCTATGAATTTGCTTGAATTGGGCCTCGGGCATTGCCCGATCTTGTGTTACAGTCAACAGTGCTTACTGAGAAAAAATTAATATTTTGTAAAAAAATACACATCATCTTTTTTGTTATTTGTGAAGATATATATTTTTTTGCTGATGTCAAGAGTAGGATTAGTCAAATATGTGGTTCTGAATATATACAACTTTTGGCTGATGTCAAGAGCAGTAGTTTCAGAATATTTATTGAATGTTAAGAATAATTGAAGCTTAAACAGCCACGTTTCGCGGCTTTTTATTTACACATAGCAAATATAAATTTAGTTATTTACCGAAAAAATTAATCAGACTCTTGAAGATAATAAAAAACAGGATGAAATCAAAATGCAAGGGAATATACTGAGACAAATAGAAACAAGTTTAAAAATTGCTAGTGCTATAGTATTTTGTATTGGGTCTGCCTTGATAATCCCGAAAGTTGCCGATGCAAGAGCAGTTTTAAGCAGTTTGACTGCTAATAGTGTTAGGGTAATTGAGAGCAATTCTCAGACATTAAATACGACAAATTTAAATACTGAATCAAGTAGCGATATTTACGAGCCGCCAAATAATGGTAGCCCTGATAGTCAACATGGTACTGGCACACGTTAAGAAATTAAAAATTTACAAAATTAAATTGATGAATAGGCAAGCAGAAATAAAGATAAGTTGCTTTTTTCTATGGCTCATGCCCATTCTTCTATCCTAAAAATTGTGAATTGCTAATAATCCCACTTTTACTCCAGTGGTGTCTTTGTACTAGTGTATGTGCCTGCCAGTCGAGAGCGCTTTGAGGATAATCTAGACGGAAGTGTCCACCACGACTTTCGGTTCTAAAAGCAGCGCTTTTAAGAATTAAATAAGCTACATCTAATAAATTGCGAGTTTCTGCCCAGAGTCGCAACTGCCTTTCAACGTCGGGTAAAGTGAAACTAGCTGGTTCTGTGGGACGTAATCTAAGTAAAAATTGGCTCAGTTTCAAAGCAGCAAAATCTTGTTGCCAAGATTCAATAGTAGCGATCGCTTGCTCTAAACTTGATTGTTGACGACAAATACCAGCACTTTCCCACACTAAACGCGGTAACTTCTGTCGTAGTGCTTCTAGCTGTGCTTGTTCGCTGTTCCACTCACTTTCACAAAGGATAAAGTTAGAAGGAGAAAGTGTAAATTCCGATTCTTTGATATCCTTCTGACTTCTGACTTCTGACTTCAGATTAGCCATCTGTGCGCCAAACACAATACATTCGAGTAGGGAATTACTTGCCAGACGATTCGCTCCATGTACGCCGGTACTGGCAGTTTCCCCCACCGCATATAAACCGGGAATGTTTGTTTGATTCATCAGATCGGTGAAAATACCACCCATCCAGTAATGAGCAGCCGGCGCAACGGGAATTAATTGCGAGAAGACATCAATACCCCAATGCTGACAAACCTTAACAATGTTCGGGAAGCGGTAACGAATCTTGTCCGCAGGGATGGGGCGCATATCTAACCAGACATGAGCCGTTGCAAGGTCGCTAGAAGTGGCTTGCAAGTGGCTGAAAATGGCTCGACTGACGACATCTCTAGGAGCGAGTTCACCGGCGGGGTGATAGTCAAAAGCAAAGCGTCGCCCTTCATTATCTACCAAGTGTGCGCCTTCGCCACGTACAGCTTCACTAATGAGAAAGCGATCGGCACCAAGTTTAGTTAAAGCAGTTGGGTGAAATTGGACAAATTCCAAGTCTCGCAAAATTGCTCCAGCACGCCAAGCGATCGCTACTCCATCGCCGGTACTCACCGCTGGGTTAGTCGTTTGGGCAAAAACTTGACCACCACCACCAGTTGCCAATACTACCGCACCAGCTCGTATCCAGGTAATTTTACCTTGATAAAACAGACTAATTCCCTGACATCTCCCGCTTTCGGGTTCCAGCCACAAACTTAACGCTAAAGCTTGCTGAATTACTTGAATATTCGGGCGTCGCAATACTTGAGCGGTGAGGGTTGTAGTTACTTCCCTACCTGTAGTATCGGCAGCGTGAAGAACCCGATTCCGAGAATGGGCAGCTTCTAAAGTTAAAGCTAACTCGTTATTATGACGGTCAAAAGCTACTCCTAGATTTACTAGAGATTGAATGCAACTTTTAGCGTGTTCGGCGAGGAATTCTACTGCTTCGGGGTCGCACAAACCAGCACCAGCGCGTAAAGTATCTTCAATGTGCAGGTAAGCAGAATCTTCCGGAGCGATCGCCGCAGCAATACCTCCTTGTGCCCAATCACTAGCGGACAAAGAAACTGTTTCTTTAGTAATCAAACCGACTTGTAAATGCTGTGGCAAACAAAGTGCCGTATATAATCCAGCAGCACCGGCACCGACTACTAAGACATCAAATTGGCTGTTGATATTTAGCAATGGACTTGGTTGGGGAATTGGGAAAGTGGGGAAAGTGGGGGGATGGGGAGAGGGGGAGAGGGGGAGATGGGGGGATGGGGGAAAGAAGAATAATTCTTTTTTTCTCCTTGTCTCCTTGTCTCCTTGTCCTCCTTGTCCCCAGTCCCTAGTCCCAAGTCCCCAGTCTTTATCTGTAGATGCCGTTGTTAAAGCGATCGTCTCCTTCGTTGAAGGCGGGTTCCTGATCGGTCACGGTAAAGTGATCTAGGTTGGCTTGCAGGACTTGTTTTTGGCGATCGCTTAATCCGGGAATGTTTAACACATCATCTAGTTGCTGGTAAGGAGCATTTTGGATGATTTTCCTAGCGAGGGTAGGATACAGTCCTGGATATTGCTGAAAAGCTCGCACGTTGGTGTTATTTAAGTCAACTTTTTTACCAAATTCCGTTCCTAGTTTTTGGTCTGCCTTATTTTGCGTTGGTTGAATGAACTCAACTGCAAGAACTGGCACAAATTGCCAAGTTACACCATTGATGTTGCTAGCTTGGGCTATCTGAGTTGTTCCCAAGCATCCCCAGCTGCCAAGCAACAAACTAAACACTGTTAATAAACGCACTAATCTTTTCACAATTTTTTACCTCTCCATGAAACGGAAATAAAAGTTTTAAGCTCAGAGTACGAGTGCGATCGCGTTCGCTTTGGTGTCGCAGACAAGCGACTCCGTAGGAGTATCGCTGGTCATTCGTTACAGAACGACAAAAGATGCTCATAACGCAAATCAACACAGCAGTCATCAGAAACTAATATACAGCGTATTAATATCCACAATATTTACTGCCACTGCCGTTGGTTGTATTTTTACT
>JBPCQW010000204.1:0-35781 GCA_050997715.1 Hassallia sp. | reverse complement strand
CTACTGAGCTTACCGTTACTCGGAGTGTTGCCGCGTCTACCTGCTAAAACTCTCATTCTGGAGCCAGCCGATCGCTTTTTAGATGATGTCAGCTTAGTTGAGCCTTACCGAATGCTCCTGAAAACCTTGGAGTTTCGCAGTAGCGATAAGGTGCAGATTATTGTTATCAGCAGCACACTTTCTGGGGAAGGTAAGTCAATAGTCGCATCGCACCTAGCCGCCATTTCCGCCATGTTATCTCGGCGGACTTTAATTATAGATGCAGATTTGCGTCGTCCCATGCAGCATACGCTATTTAACTTAGCGCCGAAGCCGGGGATTACAGATGTAATTGAGAAACGCACAACTTTAAATCAAGCCGTGCAACTCACAGAAGTTGAGAATTTGCATGTGTTAACTGGTGGCGAATTCCACGGACGTCCCTCGCAGTTACTAGAGTCACCCGCGATGAAGTCTTTGGTGGCAGAAGCCGCAGCCAATTATGATATGGTAATCATCGATACTGCACCTATAAGTGCTTGTGCAGATGCCGCAACCTTAGGGCGGCAGACTGATGGAATGATACTGGTAACACGTCCGAGCATCACCATCAAAGAAGTCCTGCAAAGAGCCGTATCAGAATTAAAACACAACCAGATACCAGTATTGGGAGTAGTCGTCAATGGAATGACAGAGCAGACGGAAAAGTATTTCCGCTATCCAGTTGATAATGACCGACCACTACGGGGGCGATCGCCAAAGCGTTTAACCGCAGTCGATAGTAGTCGTGATAATTATGACAACGGTTCGAGGTATAAATAACGATGCTGAATAATCAAGGTTCAAGACGTGCTTTCCGTCTGATGCTATTGATTAGCTTGGCTGGGGCAGTTGTTGGTGTAATTGTTGGCTTCGCGGCAGGTGTTCAACCTTTTTATGTGGGTGCAGCTTTGGGAGGCATCGCAGCAATTATCTGCTTTTTTTCCTTTTTTGAGCAAGCTGTACTCGGTCTATTAATCTTGCGATCGGCTTTAGATCCGTTTTCTGGTCAACAGTTACCAGCCGTCTTCGCCATTGGTCTAGATGCCCTGACTATACTTTATGTCACACTAATGTTACTGACAGGGCAAACTGTACGCACCAATAAATTTTGGTGGTTATTTGCTGCTTGGGTAGCACTACAAGGCTTATGGGTGATACTTTTGCCTTTGGGAGGACTGGGGCTAAATGCTGCCTTTTTGTCAGACAGCATTCGCGAATGGGTACGTATTTTTTCCTGGCTGATGGTCTACCTGATAGTCATGCAGCTTAAAGACCGACTTCATCCAGAAAAAATTGTTTCTGCTTTACTGCTGGCACTTATCTTTCCCCTGACAATAGCATTAATGCAGACAGTTTTACCGCCTTCGCTTTTACCGTCAATATTTGTGTTTGGGGGAGGTGATCAAGTTTCATTTGAAAAAGCCTCTCGCATTAACGGAACCCTAGGTCATCCGAACACTTTCGCAACCTTTTTATTGCTGTTCATTGGTCTTACTTGGTGGAAATTAAGTCACTCCAAACAACGTTGGCATTGGCTGATATTGCTTGGCTTACTGGCATTTTTTTATGTGAGTACTAAAGCTTTATTTAGTTTGCTCATGCTTGCCGTTTTTGTACTAGTTTTGATTTCGCCAAAATTAAATATTATCAAGTTACTTGGTGGTCTAGTTTTTTTAGCAATTGTCATCGGCTTATTTGCTAGTACTGAATTCGGGCAAGAACGTCTGGCATCAATTGCGAATACACCGCTTCTCAATCCAGATATAGATATATCGCGAGCAATTCTCTTATCAAAAGGCGATAATAACAGCTTCAACTGGCGACTTTCTCAATGGTATATGTTACTAAAAGCTTGGCAAGAATACCCAATCTTAGGTTATGGTTTAGGGTTGAGCAAACAAGTAGCTGGTAATGGATTTCTTCCCCACAATGATTATATCCGGACTTTGGTAGAACAAGGAATTGTGGGTATGGTGAGTTTCATTGCCTTTTTCCTAGCTCAAATTGTGCGTTTGATCAGCTTAATTAAAGATACACCTAGCGGAACGGCTCAACATGATTTTTGTTTAACTCTTTTAGCTGTTTTTTTAGCTATTTTTGTGGGGATGATTACCGAAAACATTTGGACTCATACCACTCTGTTCTTTTACTGGTGGACTGTATCAGCAGTTGCTGATTGGAATTGGAATAAACTTCAACCACAAACTCCTTTATTCACCAAACCTTATTAACAAAGGAGATTTTTCATGCAAAAAGCGACAAAACATCAAAAATTAAATCTTCTCCAGGTGTTTCGAGGACTTGCCGCAGTCATGGTAATACTTGCTCACTGCGACTTGATATTTAATCAAAATTTCCAAAAAGACTTTTTCGGTAAAATATTTAATTTTGGTGGTTCAGGTGTAGATTTTTTCTTTGTATTAAGCGGGTTTATTATCTTATATATTCATCAATCAGATATTGGTGATAGAAGCAAGCTAAAGTCATTTTTTATCAAGAGATTTACCCGAATTTACCCAATTTACTGGGTAGTTTTGACTCTCAAATTATCCGCTTCTTTATTCTTTGCTTACGATCCTGACACCAGCCAGAGAAATATTATAGAAATCTTCAAAGCTTATATTTTGTTTCCTCAAAGTCGAGAAATTCTCTCAAGCAGCTTTCTCGGTGTTAGCTGGACATTGACCTTTGAGATTTTCTTTTATATAATATTTGGTTTATTAATTGGCTTAAAACCAAAATTATCTTTTCCCATAATTTCCATCTGGCTGTTATTGACATTTACACATTTTCTTGGCATCTTCGATTTATCCAAAGACAGCTTGATGCTTAATTTTGTTTTGAACGAACATAATCTAGAGTTTTTTCTTGGTTGTATAGCAGCTTACATTGTATCTAAATATAAAATTCATCAAGAAATGACTTTAATTTGTCTGGGGGCTTTTTTATATACTTTAGGAGCAATCAATTATTACTACAAAGTTGTAGAAATATCGCCTGTAATTTCCTTTGGTATTCCTTCGATGCTTCTGGTAGTAGGCTCTACATCTCTAGAAATGAGGAGAAATGTACATGTAAATGAGGTTTTGATATATATAGGAAATGCATCATACTCAATTTACTTAATGCACGGATTTTTTATTAATAATATTACGAAAATTCTCTTGAAAGTTTTTCCGGATATTAGCCAAAACATTCTGATTTTAAATACAATTGGACTGATAATTGGTGTGATAGCTCTTTTATTTGGATGTGCTGTTTATTCTTATATTGAGAAACCATTGCTTTCAATTGTTAAACCTAAATTAGTGACAACCTAGTCAGCGCGGAGAAGATTAAAATAAATCATTAAATTATTAATGCATGGATTTGTATTAAGGACGGAGAGCGCAAAGAGCGCTCACTACGAATTGAACTTTTCAGAAGATGAAAACGATGAACCACCAAATACTTGATACCAATAACGTCGCACTCACAACGCCACATGAAAGGCGCTATCGAGTTGTATTGGTTCATCCCAGTGCGGGGATTAACTGGAGTGGTGGATCGGAGATTTTTGCTATAGAACTAGCCAAACGACTAGGTGCTTACTTTGATGTAGAACTGTTGAGTGGATCTGACTGCGGTTCCTTTTGCTATCCGGCTGGTGGTATTTCTCGCGTTCAAGCTTATCGTGCGGTACGCCATCCCCTGATTGCGCCTTTAGTGCATCGTTTTGCTACTCATCCGGAAATCGTTATCGAACATCTTACCAATTTCTTACCTTGTGCTTTTCACTTATTACGTCGCCCCGCAGATGTGATATTTCCCTGTAATGATTATGGTGGGTTAGCGATGGCGGCTTTTGTCAGAGCTTTAATTGGTACACCGATTATTTTTACCGAACATGTTGGGTTAATGGGGGGTGGACGTTCTCTAAAACGCAACCTTCGTTTTCAACCCGATCGCTTGGTGGTTTTTTCGCAAACAATAGCGGAATTTGTACATAGTGAACAACCAAAACAAGTTGTTAACGTTATTCCTAACGGTGTAGATCTTGAGCAATTTACACCCTTAGGAACTACCATCGATTTTAATTTGGCAAAACCAATCATACTATGTGTGGCTTCTTTAAAGCGCAATAGTCACAAGCGCATTGAACTAGCGATGCAAGCAGTAGCGCGACTACCTCACGCCAGCCTTTTATTGTGCGGTGATGGATGCGATCGCGCTTACTTTCAATCTCTTGGTGACGAGTTACTCGGTTCCCAACGCTTCGCTATCTGCACATTTCCCTATGAGCGAATGCCAGAAATCTATCGCAGTGCAGATGTATTTACTCTTCCTTCTATTGATGAGCCATTCGGACTGGCTTATGTAGAAGCGATGGCGAGTGGCTTACCTGTCGTCGCTACTGACGACGAAATGCGGCGTTACATTGTCGCTGACGGTGGCATTTTGTGTGATGTAACTAACCCAGACACTTACACTGCTGCACTGGCAAAAGTTCTCGATTCAAAAAGAGAAATACAACCACGACTGAACGCTATGCGCTTCAGTTGGGATGCGGTGACATCAAGCTACCATGATGTTATTTTAGAGACGATTGTACAATCGAAAAAAGAATTGCCAGTACAAACCTCTTAAATTCAGGAAATTTCTATGCCTAAAGTTTCTGTAATTATCCCGACTTACAACGCTCTTACTTATCTACCAAAAACAGTAGAGAGCGTTTTCAAACAGACATTTTCTGACTTTGAAGTCTTAATAGTTGATGATGGTAGTTCCGATGGAACTGCGGCATGGGCGACGCAAATCAATGATCCACGAGTGAGAGTAATTTACCAAACAAATCAAGGTTCATCTGTTGCGAGAAATACAGGTATTACTGCCGCTAAAGGTGAGTATATAGCGCTTTTGGATGCTGATGATTTATGGGAACCAACCAAATTAGAAAAGCAAGTACATTTTCTCGAAAAAAATACATCAATCGGTTTAGTAGATACCTGGACAATTTTAATTAACCAGCAAGGTAAATCTACAGGAAGAATAATTGTTTCTTATGCTGAGGGTGATGTCTGGAAACAACTTGTGCAATTTAAAACAGTTTGCTGCTGTGACAGTACACCTTTGATTCGTCGTAGTTGTTTTGATAATGTTGGATTATTTAATCCCGATTTACCTTTTCTCGAAGATTTAGATATGTGGATTCGCCTTGCTGCTCGCTATGAATTTGGAGTAGTAAAAGAACCTTTGGTTCGCTATCGACAGCATCCTCAAAGTAAATCTACTAATTGCCAAGGAACTTTAGAAGCTTTTCGGACAATCATTGAAAAAGCTTTTGAATCTGTTCCCGCCGAAGTACTACCTTTAAGAGATAAAGGATATGCTTGCGTTAATCTTTATTTAGCTTGGAGAGCGATAAATAATAAAGATTACGAACAGGCAGTACATTTTAATCATCAAGCGATCGCTCATCATCCACAAGTAATTTTATCTTGGGATTTTCTGCGTCAAAGTATTGCTTTAGGGTTGCTAAAACGGCTGGGTTCGCAAACTTATGAAAAAGTGCGATCGCTTGTACAAACAATGCGGCGCACCATATCAAGTCCGGTAACTTAAATAATTCGTACTGAGCGCAAAGAGCGCTCAATTAAATCATCAAAAAAATAGATTGTTTTTCCTAGGTAAAAAGATGCCAAAAGTTTCTGTTGTTGTTCCCGCATATAATGCAATGAAATACCTCCGCGAAACTGTGGAGAGTGTTTTGCACCAGACTTTGAGTGATTTTGAAGTAGTGATTGTTAATGATGGTAGTTCAGATGAAATTGTAGAATGGGGTTCTCAAATAACTGACCCCAGAATCAAAGTTATTTCCCAAGAAAATCAAGGTACGGCTGCGGCACGAAATAAAGGAATTACTGAATCTCAAGGTGAGTATATTGCCTTTTTAGATGCTGATGATATTTGGGAATCGACTAAGTTAGAAAAACAAGCAAATTGTTTAGATAATAATCCTTTAGTTGGTCTGGTTGATGCTTGGACAGCTTACATGGATGAAAGTGGTAAGCTCACAGGCATAGTTATGAGGCACACTGAAGAAGGTGATGTTTACAAGAAGGTTTTTGAATCGTGTGATAGCTCGGTTTGTTGTGGAAGTTCACCGATGATTCGCCGTTCATGTTTTGAAACTCTCGGCTTATTTGATGAAAGTAGCTACATCGAAGATGTGGATATGTGGATCAGAATCGCCTCTCGTTATCACTATGGAGTGATAAAAGAACCTTTGGTGAAATATCGACAGCATCCTAATAATAAATCAAAAGATTGCCAGTCGATGTTAGAAGGTTTCCGGCGATTGATTGAGAAAACATATCGAGCTTTGCCAACAGAAGTATTGTATCTTAGACCGCAAAGCTATGGAAGATTGTATGTTTATCTTGCTTGGAGGTCTATAGATAATAAAGATTTTCAACAAGCGGCGCATTATCGCAATTTAGCTTTCGCCAACTATCCGCAATTAATTTTACGACCTTGGTTTGTGCGTTTAAGTGTAGCGATCGCCGCGCTAGAATGGCTGGGATCTGAAGGTTATGAAAAAGTGCGATCGTTTAATCGTGCTTTACGTCGTCGTTTGTCATTTCGCGCAATTTAAGGGACTGGGGATTAGGGACGCTTGGACTAGGGACTAGGAAAAATATTATTGAGTAAATCTGTTTCTTCCCAATCCCCAGTCACCAGTCCCCAATCCCCAATTCCTAATATCTAATCGCTTTTTGGAGTAACTGTGGGATTGCGTAATCAAGTTATTAAGGGTGGAGCTTTACTGGTTGTAAGACAAGCTCTGGGAATATTACTCAGCCTAATAGGAGTAATATTTATTACGAGAGTTATTGGACCTGCCCAGTACGGATTGTATGGAGTAGGTTATGGAATTGTCAGCTTTCTCGGCGGTTTGGGTATATGGGGCTTGGATGTTTATTTACTACGCAAAACCACTAACCCAGAGCAAGAGGATTATGACCAAGCCTTTACCCTGTTGCTATGTTTTGGTGGAACCTTTGCCCTGAGTTTGGTATTGGGGCAACATATTATCGCCCAAATGCTTAACCTTCCAGAAGCCGCACCGTTTTTGGCAGCTTTGGGTTTGACTTTACCCTTATCTTTGTTAAATATACCTTTAACAATTAAACTCGACCGCGACTTAGATTTTAAGCGTGTGGCATACATTGAGTTGATAAGTCAAATTAGCTACTACGTGATAGCGCTGCCACTAGCACATCAAGGAGCTGGTGCTTGGGCGCCGACTGCTGGTTTATGGCTTCAGCAAATCAGCATGGTTACGCTGACTTATTCGAGTACTAAACTTCGTCCGGGCTTGTGCTGGAAGCCAAGTTTAATTCGGGAGATGCTGAAATATGGCTTAAGCTATTCTAGTTCGACTTGGTTATGGCAATTGCGATCGCTTGTTAATCCAGTCATTGTCGGACGTTTCGCCGGCGCTGAAGCTGTGGGTTTTGTTTCTCTTGCCATTCGCTTGGTAGAAATGCTTTCTTTTGCGAAGGCAGTAACTTGGCGTTTAGCTATGGCAGCGCTTGCTAAACTCGAAAATGACAAAACTCGTCTGCGGCACAGTATTGAAGAGGGAATGCGCTTGCAAGCGCTAGCAGTTGGTGTACCAATGGCAGGCTTTGCGTTGCTCGGTCCTGTAGTATTATTACTGATTTTTGGGAAAAATTGGACTCCAGTGCTGCAAGTATTTCCATTTATTGCCGTTGGCTATCTTTCCAATTCCATCTTCAATCTACATTGCTCAGTACTTTATCTGCTGGGTAAAAATTTATCAGTTGCTTGGTTTCATGCAGCTCATATAGCACTTTTTGCCGGCGGTGCATTTTTGTTAGTACCGCAAATGGGAATAGTTGGTTATGGCTGGGCTGAAATATGTGCATTAGCTAGTTACCTACTACTTCATATATATATAGTCAAAGAATTGGGCAATTTAAATTATACTAAAGCTCTTATTTGGTATGGCATCACCATTGCTGTTTTGGTTTTAAGTACATTACCTGGTTCAGCTCGTTATCTGTCGTGCCTGTTGCTACTGCTTCCACTAACATCAACCAAAGAGAGAAATACCCTTGTCGGCTATTTTCAAATATTAAGGTCTTGACAAAAAAAGCGCTTAGAGCTTCTGTGAAAAGTGATGAAATATAGCGGGTTGCATGGCAATGCAATACAGAACTCACACAATCCGTTCCGGACACCCCTTTCCTTGCACGGCGTAGAGGGGAAGGGCTATCCATTACCCCGATCTTTATTCGCAAAAATTGGATAATTTCCAGACTTATTGCGGAAACTTTCGCTCTCGCACTTCAACAGCGTATTCCTGCACAGCCTTAGTAATCGTCTCCCGCAGATTTGTATAAACTTTGGCAAAGGGAGGCTGTTTTTCTGAAAGTCCTAAAATATCAGAAGTAACTAAAACTTGTCCATCACAATGCACTCCTGCACCAATACCAATTGTGGGAATGCTCAACTTTTGTGTAATCTGCATTGCCAAATCTGCGGTGATATGCTCTAAGACGATCGCAAATACACCCGCTTCTTCGAGTGCGATCGCTTCATTCAAAATCCTCTCACTGTCTTCTTCACTCTTCCCCTGTTGACGCAAGCCGATTTGATGTATCGATTGCGGTGTCAAACCCACATGACCCATCACGGGTATTCCCGCTTGCACCAAACGAGCGATCGTTTCAATCATTGCCGGATAGCCACCTTCCAACTTTACCGCTTGCGCTCCCGTCTCCTTCAATACTCTTCCGGCTGAGTGCATCGCTTGCTGAATACTTTCTTGATACGTCAAAAATGGTAAATCTACCACCATAAAAGCACGTTTTACACCACGTCGCACCGCTTTAGCGTGATAGAGCATTTCATCCAAAGTAATAGGTAGTGTCGTTTCATACCCCAACACCACCGCCATCGAGTCACCCACCAAAATTAAATCTACACCAGCAGCGTCGAGGATTTGTGCGATCGCATAATCCCAAGCGGTCAAAGCCACAATTGAACGCTTTTGTTGTTTCCATTGAATCAATTGTTGGGTGGTGACTGGCATTTTTTCAAAGGGGAGTGATGAGTAGTGAGTGGTGAGTGGGGAGAGTTCTTGGGATGGGGGGATGGGGAGATAGGAGAGACAAAGGAGAAATTTTTCCTTGTCCTCCTTGTCTCCCTTGTCTCCCTTGTCTCCCTTGTCCCCTTGTCTCCCCTCCTACTTAACAGAGCGACTAAAAGCCAAATGAGTTTTTGCCAAAGGCATTTTTGGCATTAACCAAGCTAAACCTTCACTTGTGCCAATCCATAGTTTATTACCGATGTCAGGTGCAAGGGCAAACACACGACTAGAAGGAAGACCGGCAACTTCGTCTAATACGGTTCCTGTATATGGATTTAATCTTAACAAACCATTGTTAGTCCCCACCCATACACTACCATCTTTAGCAAAGCGTACTGCTGTGACGTTACGTCCGCGCAACCGAGTCACAGAGCGCAGCACTGCACCAGTTTTCGGGTTAATAACCAGCAAATTATTCGGCATTCCTGCCCAAATTAATCCTTCTGGACTAATAGCTAAAGCTTGGACGGTGGTTCCTGGTAAATTGTTGATCCACTTCATGACGTAAGCATTCTTCGTATTTACCCGCACTACTCCATCAAGCGTCCCTACCCAAAGTTGACCATCAGCATCTAAAGTTAAAGCGTTAGCGCTAACCCCAGGAAGGTTTTTAACTGTTGTCATAATTAAACCTTGGTCTGGGCTAATTAAGGCTACACCGTTATCAGTTCCCGTCCACAAATAACCCCGTTTGTCAATCAACAGCGATAAAACTCGTTTAGAAGGCAAGAATAAATTCTGTGCGGTGATTTCATTGGTGCGGGGGTCTACTCGCTGCAAACCTTCGTAATTTCCCACCCACAAGCGTCCTACTTTGTCTTGAGCTAAAGCACCGATGGCGACATTCGGTAAACTAACTCTACCTAAAATCTTACCGGTGTTCGGGTCAATGTGCGACAATCCCCGCCAAGAACCCACCCAAAGATTACCTGCAACATCCCCCAGCAAGTTATTAACACGATAATCGGTTTCTTTTAAACGTTCTTGCAGATCCCTGTCGTCGGGTGAAGGGTCTTTTCCCGGTGGTGGTGGTGAAGCTGGGTAAGAGGGGGTTAACTCTGATGAATCAACATCAGGAGTTATTTGTGGGGGAGAACTACTATTTTTTTGAGCATTAACTGGAATCGCTATTGAGATTACCAACCCCAATAAAGCAGAACTGATTAATAAAAGAATGCGAATTCGATACAATACCACTGTAAAACTTCCTTTGGAAACATTTCCCATAGCCTTTGTTTGCAAAGGGTGCGGGTTAATTACAGTATTCCCGTAGTTTGTGTTTTTTAAACAGTTTTGTTTGGGTGTGGCTTATAAATTTTTGCTTGCCAATCTTCTCGACTAATGCCGTAGATTACCGCTTCACTACCAAAAATCTCTGTTGTCCCTTCGAGTTTCTCTCCTAACTTTTGGGCAACCCGTCTAGAAGCAGCGTTATCTGGACGAATCAAACTAATTACATGAGACTGTTGCAACTCTTCAAAAGCATAGTGCATTGCTGCTTTTGCGCCTTCAGTTGCCAAACCACGACCCCAATAAGCTTGTCGCAAAGTCCAGCCAATCTCAAATCCAGTCCAGCCTTCGGGTTGCCAACAGCCTATCCTCCCAATCATCTCACCATTAGAGCGTTCCTCAACAGCCCACATCCCATAGCCCCGCAGTTGCCAATGACCAAGCATCATTGCCATGCTTCGCCAAGATTCCCAATCTGATAAAGTTTTCCCCGTACCGATGTAGCGCATAACTTCGGGGTCGCTGCACATTTCGGCGTAAGCGTCAAGGTCTGATTCGCTAAATCCGCGTAAAATTAAACGCTGGGTTTCAAGTTGAGGAATTAACATTAGCGCTCCTCAGCTAAACAAAACTTTTACAATCTTAACTTAGAGGACTTACGCCATGCTTCTGCCACAAACTTCGGTTCTACGTCAGTATTTCCATGCGATCGCAGGGGTATTCTCTTAGAAACCGGGTAACTTTGCCTAAGTACTAGCTTCCATGCTTCTAAAGCGGGTTTTTTGATAATGCGTTGCTATTATGACTTATATTTTGTAAATATATCTTAATAAAATGTTAAATTTCGACATTAAATAACAAATTTAAATAAAAGAGTTAAGAAGATTAGAAGAATAACTTATCGATTTCTTGATATATTGTGGAACAAGATACAAATTACGTCGTGTGCAATTTTTGTCTTTCGTTGAGGACTCTGCTAAATCAGCAATACAAAAAAAGTTTCTCCTTGTCTGTTGCTTGGAAACGGGTAAAGATGTATGGGGTAAAGGAAACGGTAATATATACCAGCCAAGCTTTAACAGTGAATTTACCTGAAAAAGGCGATCGCGCATTTGAGCTATTTTTAGTAGAGTACGAAGAAGAGATAAAAAAGAATTTACATTTGTGGGACGATGGAAGAGTATACGCGCCGCTGGCGTTCATACCAATTGAATTGCACTAGTGAGGAAGATTACCAACCAAACTAAGTGTGAATCTAAAAAACCGCTACCCATTGCCAAAAGCAACCCTTAAGAAAAAAGTTTTCTGAATATTCCTCCTAATTGTTGGGGGGAAAATTTGGGTGAGCGTAAATTGCACAGTACGTAATTTGCTTGTAAAAAAGATTGACTTGTTGAAAGGATAAAGTATGTCTTACGCGCAAACCAAGACTCAGTCGAAATCAGGTTATCAGGCTGGGGTAAAAGATTACAGATTAACTTATTACACCCCAGACTACACACCTAAAGATACAGACCTTTTGGCAGCTTTCCGGATGACTCCACAACCTGGAGTTCCTCCGGAAGAAGCTGGTGCAGCGGTTGCTGCTGAGTCTTCCACTGGTACTTGGACAACAGTATGGACTGACTTGTTAACCGACCTTGACCGCTACAAAGGTCGTTGTTACGACATCGAACCAGTTCCCGGCGAAGACAATCAGTACATTTGCTACGTTGCTTATCCTCTAGACTTGTTTGAGGAAGGCTCTGTAACCAACATGTTGACCTCAATTGTGGGTAACGTATTTGGTTTCAAAGCATTGCGTGCATTGCGTTTGGAAGACTTGCGGATTCCTGTTGCTTATTTGAAGACTTTCCAAGGTCCTCCTCACGGAATTCAAGTAGAACGTGACAAATTAAACAAATACGGTCGTCCTCTGTTGGGTTGTACCATCAAGCCCAAACTAGGTTTGTCTGCGAAGAACTACGGACGCGCAGTGTATGAATGCTTGCGTGGTGGTTTGGACTTCACCAAAGACGACGAAAACATTAACTCAGCACCATTCCAAAGATGGCGCGATCGCTTTCTGTTTGTATCAGAAGCCATCCACAAAGCACAAGCTGAAACCGGTGAAATCAAAGGTCACTACCTCAACGTCACTGCTCCTACCTGCGAACAAATGTTGGAACGGGCTGAGTTCGCTAAAGAACTCAAAATGCCCATCATCATGCATGACTACCTGACAGCAGGTTTCACCGCTAACACCACCTTGGCTATCTGGTGTCGTAAAAACGGTCTGTTATTGCACATCCACCGCGCAATGCACGCGGTTATCGACCGTCAAAAGAACCACGGTATCCACTTCCGCGTATTGGCTAAGTGCTTACGGATGTCTGGTGGTGACCACATCCACACCGGAACCGTCGTAGGTAAGTTGGAAGGCGAACGCGGTATCACAATGGGCTTCGTTGACCTACTGCGTGAAAACTACGTTGAACAAGACAAGTCACGCGGTATCTACTTCACCCAAGATTGGGCTTCTATGCCTGGTGTAATGGCAGTTGCTTCTGGTGGTATCCACGTATGGCACATGCCCGCGTTGGTAGAAATCTTCGGTGACGACTCCGTACTGCAATTCGGTGGTGGTACTTTAGGACACCCTTGGGGTAATGCTCCTGGCGCAACCGCTAACCGCGTAGCTCTAGAAGCTTGTATCCAAGCACGTAACGAAGGACGCAACCTCGCTCGTGAAGGTAACGATGTCATCCGCGAAGCTTGTAAGTGGTCGCCAGAATTGGCTGTTGCTTGCGAACTGTGGAAAGAAATCAAGTTCGAGTTCGAGGCAATGGATACCGTCTGATTTCAAGTTAGAAGTTAGAAGTTAAGAGTGAGGAGTTACATTAATTCATAACTCCTAATTCTTAACTTACAACTCTTTTGGGCTGGGTCAAGCATGGATTTAAAACAAATTGCGAAGGATACAGTTAAGACGCTTTCTAGCTACCTAACTTATCAAGCAGTGCGGACGGTGTTAACTCAACTTGGCGAAACGAATCCTCCCTTGGCGTTTTGGCTGCACAACTTCTCCGTCGATAAAATTCAAGATGGAGAAAAGTACATTCAAACATTGTTTCAAGAAAAGCCAGATTTGGCTTTAAGGATCATGACTGTTAGGGAACATATCGCCAACGAAGTCAGTGAGTTTCTACCCGAAATGATTCGTACTGGCATTCAACAAGCAAATACAGAACACCGTCGTCAGCATTTAGAGCGAATTACCCAATTAAATATCTCGACACCCAGCCCAGAATCAGAAGAACCAGCAACCTCAGATCCAAATTTGGATAACTGAAAAAGCTAACAGCTTTGTCAATCTAGTAGTTAAAAATTGCCACTTATTACCAACTATGCAAACCTTACCAAAAGAGCGTCGTTACGAAACCCTTTCTTATCTGCCTCCTCTGTCTGACGCTCAAATCGCCAAGCAAGTGCAGTACATCTTAGATCACGGTTACATTCCAGCGATCGAATTTAACGAAAAATCCGAGCCAAACGAATTCTACTGGACAATGTGGAAGCTGCCTTTGTTCAACGCTAAATCAACACAAGAAGTGTTGAGCGAAGTTCAAGCTTGCCGTTCTCAATTTTCCACCAGCTTCGTCCGTGTTGTGGGTTTTGACAACATCAAACAGTGTCAAATTCTCAGCTTTATTGTTCACAAACCCGGCAGCAGCAGATACTAAAGCTAGCTAACTGTTAAATAATAGAGGTATCTAATTCCTCTATTATTTACTTTATTTTGAAACACAGAGAAACATCAAGTTTTTCTCTGTGTTTTTTTCGTAGTAACGACTTCAGTCGTTATCTTATTAGAAGAGGACTAAAGTCCTCACTACGAATTTACGAATTATCGGTTTCTTCATCAGATTGAGTTGGAGGACAGTTAGAAATCACAATAAAACCAACAGAATCAAGGCGAATAGAAGGATGGCGAATTCCTTCTATAATTAGTTGTATTAAATCAGTTTCTGTCTCAATTTCTTCTTGCAGTTCCGAATCAGACCTTTCTTTGTTTTCAACAAGTTGATTAAGCCGCAACTGTAATTGTTCAACGCGCTTATTTAGTTTCTGTTCAGCAATTCTCGCCTGTTTTTCGCACAATTTAACAAAATCAGGACGCTGCTCAAGTAATTCCAAAGAAGTTTGACGCGCTTGATAACAAAAGTCTTGCCATTTATTAGATTCAACAAAGTTATCAATTATTGATAATCGACTTTTGGCTAAGTTATAATCACGGTATTGACCGCTGCCTTTACCTTTATAAGGACGCTGCAAAATAGTTAATATTTTCTCATCTTGCACTACAGACATAGGCTCAACATCAACGAAAATAGACTCGATTATTGGTGGAAATAAGCCATCAGCGCGTCGCTTGAGAATCTGATATTTTGTGTCGTCTTTGAGATAAGTTAAATTGGCTTCAATTATATAATTGAATCTAAAACCAAACCATTCCTTACCTTCACTATTATCCCAAGATTTATCAAACCTCCACAGTGCAAAAGCTTGACCTCTGTCATCCCAATGAATGTATGATGCTAATGATTCCAGAAATTCTTCACCAATTCTATAGAGATTGATATCAGAATTTTGATTTGCTAATTTCCGGTTAAAAGTACCAAATGTTTCTGCAAAAGTATTAAAGTAAGTTCTCAATTCATCTACTGGAACTAAGGTACGCATTGTTGGTTGGTAGCGCTGTATTCCGGTGAAATCGGTTTTATAAACTTGCTTAAATTCTAAAGCATCACAAATCCATCCTTCTACACTTCGCTGTATTTCTTGATGTTGATCATCATAATTATCTAAGGCTGCAAAATATTGCGTAGCATCTTCATCAAGAATATCAATCTCGTCTAAAACGTTTTGTTGGTTTAGTTTGAGTTTTTCAGCGGCAATTTCTTCTTTAATTTCTTCTATACTTTCTACTAACCCATTTGCTCCAGTTTCAAACAGCTTCACTTCGAGTTGCGGCAATTTTTTATCTACATAAAACTGAAGAGTGGTAATTGATTGCTGAAAGATAGTTAAACCTTCTTTTAACAAGCGATACCAAGCATCGTGGGGACTATCTTCTAAATCTGCACCTGCAAATACTGTTAACTCGATTTTTTGTGTATTGTAGATGCTGTCTATGCGACTAATTCTTTTTTCCAGGGAATTTGGCGACCAAGGAATGTCAAAATGAATCATCCAGTCAGCAAATTGCAAACTACGACCTTCTTCGGCAGCAGAATCACAAACCAGAATAAAACAGTTTGGATCGTTTTTGAATTGTTTAAGATTCTTTTCAACTTCAGCACGAGTTTGTCCGAATTGATGAGTAGCGAGAGTTGCTTTACCAAAACTGCTTCTCAAACAACGGACGATTCCTGCACCAACTTGGGGAAAGCTGGTAAATATAACGATTTTTTGCAGTGTATCACCCGGTATTGGTCTTGTAATTCGTCGCTGTACTTGTTCGAGTAATTTGCTGATATTTGACCGATAAGATTGCAAGTTAAAGCGTTCGCTGAGGTGGTAAAGTAATACTGTTTTGAGTAATTCGATGCGATCGCCATCTTCTGAGGGTTGTCGAACAATTTTTAGCAAAGACTCTAAAATCTCTTCTTCCCCAGCAAATTTCGGGGTATCGGTAAGGATGGAAATGCTTTCCTCATCAAAGTCTTGAATTAACTCTTTGCGAGCTACGTTCTTTAAGCGTCCGGTGATAACCTGTTCTAAAAGACCCAACCAAGTCCCAGAAGCGAGAAATAAAAGCAGAAATATCCGCTGATATTCTTTTTCATTGGGAGCAACACTACGCCACTTCTCAATTGATTCGTGAATGTCTATTGAACGCTCATCTAAATCATATTCCGCTTTGGGTGTAATATTTCTCTCAAAAATTACATCTTCTACAGAAGCAGGACGATTGCGGAGGATTCGTCTATGAAGTCGATGGGTGTCGCTGATGTGCGTGCGAATTGCCCTGATGATTTTCTCTGGGTCGGTGGCTGTTTCTATTTCTAGCTGGTCTGCTAAATTTAGTAGATAAGTATCCTTGGGAAAAAGCGTGCGGAGTTGATTTAGGTTGTCTTTCAAAACAACAGAATCTGCATCTTCCAAGGAAAGTAAAATTTTACCAATTGCGGCACGGTTTTGCACTTTGGCGCGAAATAAAGCCAAATCATCCATACGATAGATGTCAGGATCTAACAGATGGAGCATTGCTAGATAATCGCGCTCGTGGTTTAATAATGGACTACCAGTAAGTAAAAGTAGGCGATCGCATTTATGAGCTATATGTTTATATATCGCAAAATGCTGGCGTTGTGATGCGTCAAATGAGTACGCCATTGCCGCGATTTTATCAGCTTCATCTAAAATTAAAAAATTTATATCTGCGTTGCGGTTAATTTTTTGTACATCTTCTACCGCTACCACTTTTACTCTATCAGGAAAATGAGAGATATAAAATTTATTTTCTAACTCTTGATGCCATTGTTCAAGTAAATATTGCGGTACTACTACTAAAGCTGTTCCCTGCGGTTCATCTAACAAATATTGGCGAAGAATAGCACCGGCTTCAATTGTTTTTCCCAATCCTTCATCATCTGCTAATAAATAGCGTTGAGTTGGGTCTTCTAGGACTCTGCGGATAACTTCAACTTGGTGGGGATAAAGCTTAATGTTAGCAGAAAGCAACCCTGTCATTCCCCGACTGACAGCGCGTTGCGACATCAAACAATTAACTAAGGCAAGTCGTCTTTCGTGGAAGTAGGGCGTTTCTTGACCCTTCATTGCTAAAATATCAATTGGGTCTTCAATCGGTAAATCGCAACGCACATAAACTTCTTGCTCAGTTACTAATACCGTCTTTTTATCTGGTAAATCAACTTGATATAAATCGTTATCTTCATCCCAAGTGAAAATTCTGCCGATTCCCCATCGATCTTCATTTTCTAATTTGATATAACAGCGAGTTTGACGCTGAATTTTGACTTGAGAGAGCGAAATTAAAGGTAACGTATTTGAAATCCGCTTTCCTAACGAGCAAAAATATTCTACAACTACCGATTGCTCGGCTATTTGAGTAACTTTGCCTATTCCCAGATTGTTATTGCGCGATCGCACCAATGAACCAACTTGAATCATATCCACAGTCTCATAATTTCGTCACGGTCAACCGCTTTGAGAAATTTACTCAAAGCAGTAAATTCACACTTTTCGCCAAACTTAATAATAGTTTGTATATCTGATAGCGCAACATAATCAGGTTATACGCTTTTTGGATACAGCTTTTGAGGTTCGCCTTTAATCGATAGGCAAGTGCGTTCGCGCTAGGCGTTGCCGCAGGCATCGCCTAGCTTACCATAACTTACATCTAGCATCACGCGCCGACGAGTTGAAATTTGTGGATATGTCAATTAAATTGATTTTATGTAAGTTGGATATATAGCGATTTGCACCTTCTGTTGAATACAGACCTAACCTTGCCAGGTGCTTCTGGTGTCGGAGACGCTCCGACACCAGAAGCCGGCAAACCCGTCCAACGCACTGGCTCCCCAACCCCTTCCCCTTAGAGGGAAGGGAAGAAAATAAAAGCCTCTCTCCTCTCTCAAAGACGCTGCATGAACATATTTGCATTGTTACGATACCTCCTTGCTTTCATTCTAAACAAAGCTAAGGATTAGTTGATAATGTTAGTTAAGATGGCTCAGTATATACTTACATAAAATTTGTATCCCCAACAACATGACATCAAAAATCTGGCGCTGGAGGTATTGACTAGTTTACCGTTAATCTTGTTTACTAACTCCAGTCCTAATTGTTGCCGAAACTAAGGTTACTGATGGAACGTCTAGAGTCATCAAAACAGACCGAGCAAATTACACAAATGGATGCACAAAAAACTTCAGTTTCGGAGCAAGAGGTGACAGCGATCGCTCCGATAGAATCTCCTAAAAATGAAAAACCTGCATCGCGACCTCGCAACCGCAAACTGCTACCCTTTTTGATCGTAGGAGCGACGTTAGGTGCCGGAGCGATCGCTGGGGGAATTTATACTTACCGCTATATGCAGTTTGCTAAATATCACCAGGTAACAGATAATGCTTATGTTTCCGCAGATATTTATCCTGTGAATTCCCGCATTGCTGGTGTAGTTATGGCAGTTGCTAGCAAAGATAACCAATCGGTAAAACCAGGGGAAGTATTAGTACAACTCGATCCCCGCGAATACCAAGTATCTCTCGCGCAAGCAAAAGCCGATTTAGAACTAGCCAAGCAACAAGCAGAAGTAGCACGGCAAAATATCAATAATGTTGTTACAAGTGATACGCCTTTAGTGCGTTCTCCTGTGGGAAATACGACTGCTCCAGCAAAAATCGCAGCTAGCAGCTCACAAAACATTAATCAGCAAGTCGAGTTAAATCGCCAACAGTACAAAACCGCACAAGCAGCGATCGCGCAAAAACAAGCAGAATTAAAACAAGCTGAACTCCAGCTATCCTACACCAAAATTACTGCCATGCTCGGCGGTAAAGTTGGTAACAGAGATGTCCGAGTAGGTCAGCAGGTGCAACCAGGACAAACTCTGATGTCACTTGTGCAGCCGAATCCTTGGATTGTTGCTAACTTTAAGGAAACCCAGTTAGAAAAGATTCGTCCTGGACAAAAAGCCGAAATCCAAATTGCTGCTTTCCCCAGTCGCAAATTTATCGGCAAGGTAGATAGTATATCACCTGCTTCCTTTAGCAGGTTTGCACCGACACCACAAAATAGCCCTTCGGCTAATTCTAATAATAATACCAATACGGTGCAACGAGTCCCGGTTAAGATAATACTTGAGCCTGAAAGTATTCGCGGTTATGAATCTCGAATTGCTCCGGGAATAAGTGCAGATGTGACAGTGGAAACGCGATAAATCAGGAGTCAGGAGTCAGGAGTTAGGAGTCAGTCCTTGTGAATATATTCTCTTGGGATTTTACACCGCTACCGATTGCTTAGACTGCCTAAAGAAGCAGGGATTTTAAATAGAATGAAATTAATGCGTGCTTGTGCTATCTCATGAATTCTGACTCCTGAATCCTGAATTCTCTCTTGATAATTACAAAGGATGTGCAAGCGATCGCTTTACCAAACTTTACTTGTATTCAAAACAAATCCAGGTAGAATGCGATCACGTAGTGCGCCCTGTTGCCCAGCCTTCCTTTCAGGAAGGCTGCCCTGTTCTGAACGATCCGCACCCGTTGACAGCTTAAATCCCGTACTAGAGTCAAAACAAATACCTGTACCATCCTGTTCTGACCAAATTCCTACCTGTAAAGCAATATTAAAGTTACGATTTCCTGTCTCTGAACCAGTTGGGGGCATAATTGATATTTCTCCAAGTTTATTCCGCTCAATGCGTAAGTCACGATTCACCTGACAGAACTCGAAAAATTGCTCGTCTGTCATTTGCATTGATGGCGGAATTAACACGACAATAGGGGATGAAAGCATAATTTACTCCCGACGCTTATTTTTTATTTTCACTTTCTTTCAGCTTTTTTGGTAAATCTCAGGTAGATTTACGCGAAATTTTGACTACAAATTTCTGGAACTCAAGTTGTGTTTGCGGAATCTAATATCTAAGTAATTTTGCTTCGTCTTTTTTTAGCTTTATAAGGAACTTAGAATCAAGCCTCGTAATATTACTGATTTTTTTAATTTTTACGTTAATTAGGATACGTTGTTGTTTAATTGAATAATGCTGTCATCATTTTATTGTCCTATATAGGGTGGACACCAATGAAATCAGAAGGCGATCGCCATAATGAACTCGAACGTCGAGAACGCGAATTGCGACAAAGCGAGGTTGACATACGACTTCGGGAAATGGAAGCTGATATCCACAGAAACAATACACCGATTTATAAAACTGTTAAACATCAGCCAGAAAATTCTCGAAAACTTTCGACCAAAAAAGTTATTCTCGCTGCGAAGCTTGTAGCTATCGGTGTTGCAGCGCTGGTTGCTGTGAAAATAGTTTCAATTGTCGCAGGGATTATGATTGTGACTGCGTTGACGTGGATATCTTATAAACTATTTTTTGATTCTAAAAAAAAGCCTTAAACTAGGAATGCAATCATCATGAATCGTCAAGTTGATACTGACAAATTCATCAACCATTTAGAGCGCGTTGCTCAAGTGCGCTCAGAAATTTCTGATTGTTTGAGTAACATTGCTATGACAATCAATAAAGCCAAATTAGATGGAAATACTTCATCAGGAAAACCCAGTTTAGAAGGAGATATTGAAGATATTACGATAGCGAGTAAGAATCTGAAAAAGAGTGTATTTAGGCTTTTAGTTTGAGGTAATATGAAATGCAAAAAAAGCACCTTTTTCAATGCTTTGATTGGGGGAAATCTATAAGACGACGTTTGAAAAATCCCCAAGCTAGGTTAGAAAAAACTGGCTTTTTCTAAATATGAAAGGTAGGGCATATACCCTACCTTTGCAAGGGAAATGATTTCCGGGTTAAGAAATAAAGGGAAAAGGTAAATCTCAAAGAAATTAACGAAAAACTTTTTCCTTTCCCCTTCTACTTGTTGGGTTGAGGAGTCATCCGCAAATAAGGCTTAACTTCCTCATAACCTTTGGGGAATTTCTGCTTCAGCACTTCTGGATCTTTCAGCGAGGGGACAATTACGACATCTTCACCGTCTTTCCAGTCAGCTGGTGTCGCTACGCTGTAGTTATCAGTTAGTTGTAGTGAATCAATCACCCGCAGGATTTCATCAAAGTTGCGTCCTGTGCTGGGGGGGTAGGTGAAGCTGAGACGCAGTTTTTTATCCGGGTCGATAACGAAGACCGATCGCACTGTTACGGTATTAGCAGCGTTAGGGTGGATCATGTCGTAAAGGTCAGAAACTTTACGATCTGGATCTGCCAAAATCGGATAGTTAAGGCTGGTGTTTTGAGTTTCTTCGATATCTCCTACCCATCCTTTATGGGAGTCAACATCATCAACGCTGAGAGCGATCGCTTTCACGTTGCGCTTGTCAAATTCTGGTTTCAGTTTGGCAACTGTACCTAATTCGGTCGTGCAAACAGGTGTAAAGTCTGCGGGGTGCGAAAATAGCACTACCCAGCTATCACCTCCCCATTCGTAAAAATTTATGTCGCCGTGTGTAGAAGCTTGCGTAAAGTTGGGTACTGTGTCACCTAGACGGAGAGTCATGTAAGATTCCCTGTGGTTATAAAGGTATTAAGTATTCTACTATGGGATCATGACACATAACCCCGGTTGCCAATCGGGGTTTAGCGGTTTGCAACAAAATTTTAAGTTATGTTGTTTAGTGTAAAGAAGTTAAATTGCTGTCTTTGATGTCAAAATTTGATTGTATGCTTGGATCATTTGACGAGCGATCGCTTCCCAACTAAAGTTTTGCAATGCATATTCTTGGGCACATAATCCCCGACGCCGACATTCTTCGGGGTTTTGCAAAGCGAATCGCAACAACTCTACAAGCGATTCCACATCTGTTGTACCCACCCACCCAGACTCACTATCGCGCACTTGATGCCAAATATGCACCTGGTCAGAAATTACCACAGGTACTCCCGCTACCATCGCTTCAGCCACAGCAATCCCGAAATTTTCATAATAGGATGGTAAGACGAATAAATCTGCCGCTTGGAGTAAAGCTGATTTTAATTCACCCGTGACAAAACCTGTAATTGTGGTGTGCGATCGCAAAGGTGAATTTTCTATCTGCAATCTTATCTTTTCTTCATAATCTGGATCTTGGGGATTCGTTCCTGCTAAAACAAAATAAAAATTCCGACCTTCAGCCAATAACTTTTCCAAAGCCGGAATCAGCAGATTTAAACCCTTTTTCGGGTCAATTCGCGACATAAAAAGCACCAAAGGCACATTCAAGGGGATACCAAACTCAGTCCGAATTGTATTTTGTTTCCCACCCTCTCCTCCTTGGGGAATAACACCCAAAGGAATCACCAAATCATGCGTAGAAACTCCAAATCGTTCTGATATTTTTGCTTCCTGATCGCTAGTAAAATGAAGTGCAGCTGCACCTGCTAAATTTGCCCGTTCTAAAATTGCGGCGTAAAGCTGTTTTAATTGCTTTTTCTTACGTAAATCAGCCGGGTCAAGAGTACCCAAAGGACGCAAAATGTAAGGTAAATTTTTCTGTCTGCACATAGTCGCAGCCGCACTACTTATAGGAGAGAATAAAGCATGAATATGTGCCAAGTCAAATTCATGAGCGTGATTATTTAACCACTTTAATAATAAGAGCGAAAACTTATAGCGACGAAACGGCGAACAACGAAAGTAAATTATTTCATAACCATCTTGTTTTACCGGGCAATTTAAAGGAACATCCAAAGGTTTTTGACCAGAATCACCATTACTATCTGTAGTTAAAATAGTAACTTTTACATTTTCTCGTGCCAATGCCGAAGATAGTCCCATTACCATTTGACTAGGACCACCGTAAATCAAAGAAATTGAAGGAACAATTTGCAAAATTCGCATTTTATATAGTTAGGAGGGGCGGAGGAGCAAAGGCGCGGTAGAGACGTTCCGCCGGAACGTCTCTACTAAAGTTAGGAGTTAGGAATTATTAGCAATCATCGAATATAATCCTCTCGTTTCTCTCGTTCCCAGGTTCAGCCTGGGAATGTAATTCCAGAGGGTCTGCCTCTAATAAATGTGTCTGCTCTTATCATCGGAGGCAGAGCCTCCACTGTTGGCATTCCCAAGCAGAGCTTGGGAACGAGAAATATGATTCTAAGAGCTTACGTAGGTAAGTGTACGCACAACGCTCTTGGGCTTCCAGCCTGAGGGCTAACGATTATTAACCAATTCTTTATAAAACTCTAATTGCTCTTTTGCTAAAGCTTTATTAGTATATTGAACCATTGCTTTTTGATAACCCATTTCTCCCAGCTTTTGAGCAAATTCTGGCTTATCCATTAATTGCGATAAGCAATCAGCCAAAGCTTTTGCATCCCCTTCCGGAAAGACTAACCCAGCATCACCAATTACATGGGGAATTTCGCCAGAATTGGAACCAATCACCGGAACTTGACAAGCCATTGCTTCAATTAGCACATGACCAAATTGTTCTTTCCAACCAGCAGAAGTTAAGGTTTTAAATTTATAAGTTGTTTCCGAAGGCAACACCAAAGTACTCATTAAATTGATATATTTGTAAACTTCATCGTGGGCAACACTTTCCACCCAGATAATTCTGTCTTGAAAGTTGTTTTCAGCTGCTTTCTTCACTAATTCTGATTGCAACGCACCGCGCCCAATTAAAAGTAACTTCCAAGGTTTATCTTTTAAACTAGCTAAGGCATCTACAAGCGTCAACAAGCCCTTTTCGGGAACAAAACGCCCGACAAAACCAACTACAAATTCTCCTGACTGAATACCCAATTTAGCTGCTAGTTTTGGTTGCTTTTTGGGAGCAAATAAACTTTCATCCACACCTAACTGCGGCATGACTTTAATTGAACCTTTATATCCTCGTTGTCTGAGAATTTCTGCCCCATCCTGATTTCCGGAAATGATACCGTGGCTATTATTCAGGTTGTATTTTTCTAATAAAGCTGCGGGTAATTTGAGTTCGTATGGCAGATTCCACCAAGTAAAAAATATATTTTTTGCCTTTAGTCTTAAGAGCTTATTTAAAGTAATCATTTGAGCGTAAGATAGTCCGCGAGAACCTTGTTCTACTTGGATTATTTGAGGGCGAAACTGTCGCAACAAAGATATTAAATCAGCACCAAAAGTCAGAAGTCCTTGATGATTTTGACTAAAGTTAGAAATTGGAACTATTTTAAATGCTCCTTCATCGCGGTATTGCGTTTCAATAATTTTGTTTTGTACACCTCCGGGTTTCCAACGTTTGGGAACTACAACCGTTACTTCAATTCCCGGTTCTAGTTGAGATAAAGTACGTAATTTCTCGCAGTTAAGGTCTACAATATAAGTGTGACTGGCAACTAAAATTTTCATTAATATTGCTAGTTGATGGTTGTTGGTTGATGATTGTTAGCTGGGAATGGAGAATTTTCTAGTCCCCAGTCCCTAGTCCCTAGTCCTACTTGGAAGCCAAAACTTGCTCTTGTTCGACTACAGGCAAATCGTTATAATTTTGGCGATCGCGTTGAGTGTAAATTTGACCATCATCCCAAGCTGATTGAATCACAGTACCCACGGCTTTGAGAAAACCCAAAAAGTAGAAAACAGCACGGGTGACAACTTTAATCGGGGAACCGCTTTTGTGACAAGGAGGACGTCCCAGGACGTGACAATCAAACAAACGAGCGTATAAGCGTAAAGCTTGGGTAGCGGTGAGATTTTTTAGTCCTAATAAAAAATGGTTGTGATAGAAGGTCATTTGATATTTGAGCGATCGCATACTAATATCATGACAACCCCCAGTTTCTTCCCCTAAATGCACTAAATCAGCTTCTGGGTCATACCAAATCTTATATCCCGTCTGCCGCACGCGCAAACAAAAGTCAGATTCCTCACGCACCGCACTACCTTTAAACCTCTCATCAAACCTCAGTCCGTACTTAGTAAAAATCTCGCGACGGAAAGACATATTGCAACCCCTCGTTGTCAACACTTGCTGGGGTTTAACTGTATGCACCAAATCAATATGATACCAAGCGATTCCTGGGTCCATTGCTTCGGGAGGCAAATATTCAATCTCCAAGTCCCCCCCAGAATCACCCAATTTCATTCTGTCAAATACTCGCCCCGCAACGGCTCCTATTTCTGGCTTTTCTAGATAATTTTTAGCATGAGCCGCTAAAAATCCACTTGGTAACTGTACATCATCATCAATAAATAAAATTATCTCACCTGATGAGCGCCGCACCGCATAATTACGCGCTCCAGGCAAACTTGCCCAATCCAAGCGGAACCATTTAATTTTATCTGCTGCTGCGAGTTCCTCTAAATAAGCTTGAGTTTCTGGCTGGTGTTTTAGCGTTTGATCTACAACCAAAACTTCAAAATTTGGGTAGTCTTGTTTGAGGACATCCACAAGGCTATCACGCAGCGGTTCCTCACGACCGTAGGTCGGTATAATCACGGAAATTAAAGGCAAATCCATATGAATTTTAGATTTTAGATTTTAGATTTTAGATTTTAGGAGGCACGGAGTCAGGAGTCAGGAGGCACGGAGTAGGAGTTATAAAAATTCTTTCCCCACTGCCCCACACCACGCTTCCCCCGCTCCCCTACCTCTTCTGCTTTCCCTGAGTTCCTTCTGCTTCTGCCTCTTTGAGTCTTTCTTGTTTGTCTATTTCTGGCAACTTTAAAAGAATTCCAGCGGCAAACCAGTAATAAACAGCAACAGGATCGACATCTAGAGGGTAGTAATAGGTGTTGTAACTAATAAACAATATAAACACCCACATAGCGGCTGCGTAACTGCGGAAATTACGGTTTTTTATCAAACGGTATGTCCGGAAGCACACGACTGTTAAAGTTGTTACCAAACCCAAAAATGCTAGTACTCCCAAAATACCAATTTCATAAAGCAGTTTCGGGTAGTAGGTTTCGACCAGTTTTGTTTGACCTAAAGCACGGGCAGAGTTAGTCGCTCGACCTAAACCGCTTCCGAAGGGTCCTTTTGAGTTTTTCCAATTCTCTTCAAATTGATCGACAATAAATTGTTGAGGGGGTGATGCATTCCAGCGACTGACAAAGCTATCCGTCCTTTCTTGTACAACTGTGGGATTGCTGACTACGGCAATTGTCACAATCAGGGCAAGTCCCATTCCTAAGGGGATAAACCGTTTGAGGTTGCCTAGTTGACCGGTAAGCAGTAGTAAAAGTACGAAGCAGGTGGGGACTAAAGCTAAGGCAATTCTCTGTCCAGAAATAACTGCATTAACAAACACTGTAACTAAAGAACCTAAACCTACAATTCGCCAAAGAATTGAGGGGTCGCTAAAGCCAGTAGCAAAAGTAAAAAAGGTACTGGAAATGAGGAACCATGCCCACTGCCAAGGAGCGACAAAAGTTCCTGGTAGGCGAATCATCCCTTGACTAGGACTATAAACTAGAGAACCGCCAATATAACATCTAGCCCCAAGTGTAGCTTTAAATAAATCACTGCCTACTGCATTTCTAGTACCTTCACAGATACCTGTAAGTAGCAACAAATACTGAATGAAACCCAAGATACAGGAGACAAGTATCAGGACAACCTGTAAGCGCGACAAAAAGAGAAAATCCCGCTTGTCACGAAGCAGGTAGTAATAACAACTAATTAGGGGTAAGTAGCCTAATAATACTTTCAGTCCTAAAATACCCATACCTAGAGGTATTTCCTTGGGTGCGTCTTGCAGTAGCCCCACAGGAGGAGGGCTGAGTTGTTGAGCGCCATTAACAAATAGTAGGGTTACCGTGCAGGAACCTAATAAAATAAATAGTGGAATTTTCAGGGCTTGGGGAATCAGCAGAGGTAGTCCCCGCTTTTTGGAAAGTTGCCAAATTGAAATTAACGCTGGAATGTAGAAAGCGTCTTTGGCTAATTGAAGTATAGGACTGTTACCAATGTAGTAAGTAATAGTACCACCCAGCGGTACGTAAATGATAAAGGCAAACAGCGCTTGTCGGGGGTATTTGAAACAAAAGGCGATGACGATGATTCCCACTACACCCGGAACTGCGGCTTTAATTCCGCCGACTATAGCGAGCAGAATGCCGACAACAAGGGCAATAGAAACAGCTTTGGTAAGTAAGCCAGTGAATTCTTTACGTGCAATGGTTGCTTTGCGCTTTTGGGCTAACCTTTCTTGCAGGCTAAGAGGAGGAATGTCTGGTTTGGATTGGTTTTTTTTTGAGCTTTTGGATTTTTTCTTAAGTTTTAGCATTCTCGATTTGAGGTTTTAGATTAGGTATTGGGGAATGGTTGATAGTTAGTGGTTGGTTGTTTGAAATTAACATTAATTGTTTATACCTACCCTTCTAAGGTAGGGCTATACGAACAAAGCCCGCCTACGCGGGCTAAATTAAATATAGGTTGATAGGGAATTGCTATAACAGACAATAACTAACAATCCAAAATCCAAAATCGCTTATTCTGCCAGGTGTTGCTGGACTTGTGAGACTAATTCTTTTGTCCAGTAATCAGCTAGTTCAGCATTGGCAGCTTCTACCATAACTCTGATGACCGGTTCTGTACCAGAAGCGCGAACTAGTATTCTACCGGAATCGCCCATTGCAGTTTCGGCTAGAGCGATCGCTTGTTGTACGGGTTCGCAATTTTTCCATCCCAATCGGCGATCGCGATCTACAACGCGCACGTTCTGCAATAATTGCGGATAAGTTTCAAAGCTTTGATCTACCAGTTCTCTCAGAGAAACACCCGCTTCTTTGACTAAAGCGGCTATATGTAAAGCTGTTAATAAACCATCGCCCGTGATACCATAATGACGGCACAATATGTGACCAGATTGTTCACCGCCTAACATTGCGCCTGTTTGTAGCATCTCGGCTTGAACGTATTGATCGCCTACGGCTGTGCGAGTTAGCTTACCGCCAATTTGTTTCCAAGCTTTCTCGAAGCCTAAGTTCGCCATGACGGTGGAAATTATTAAGTTATCTGGCAGTTGTTGCTTTTGTTGCAAGCTGCGTCCCCAGAGATAGAGGATGTAATCGCCGTTGACTTGTCTGCCAATATTATCTACTGCTAAGACGCGATCGGCATCGCCATCAAAAGCAAAGCCGATGTCAGCATTGTTTTCTTTGACTGTTTGGGCGAGAATATCTAGGTGAGTGGAACCGCAGTTAACGTTAATGCGAGATCCATCCGCTTCGTTATGTAAGCAGATTACTTCTGCCCCCATTTCTCTCAATACTGCTGGTGCCAACTTAACTGCTGCACCCCATGCCAAATCTAAAACAATCTTCATTCCCTGAAGACTTATAGCATTCTCCAAAGGTTGTTGCAAGGATAAGGCATAATTTTTCACTAACTCTGGGCGCGAGTAATGCCGTCCACAATTACTGACTATAACTGGTAATGTTGTCTTGCCGCGCAGTCCGGCTTCAATTGATGCCTGCAACAGTTGCGGTAACTTAGTACCCTTTGCCCCAAAAATTTTAATACCGTTGTCTTCTGGTGGGTTGTGACTGGCAGAAATCATCACTCCGCCAATGGCATCACTGACACTGACCAGATAAGCTACGGTAGGAGTTGGGCACAATCCTAAATACCAAACTTCTATACCAGCTGCGGTTAACCCAGCACTCAAAGCCATTGCCAGCATATCGCTGGAGTTTCTCGAATCCTGCCCCAAAATCACAGGTCCTGGATTGGTAACATGGTTACGTAAAACAATACCCGTCCAAAAACCTACTTGCAATGCTAAAGGCGCACTTAGCAATTCTCCCACTTTTCCCCGAATGCCATCTGTACCAAACAGGGGATTTGCTGGTAAGGGAATTAAACTATGTCCAAAACTGTCTTCTATACCTTTTGTCAATACTTGTGATTCTGAAGTAGAACCACAACGATTGCCGTTTTGAGTTTGAGTTATATATGAAACCATTGATTTAAACACTCCACACACTCACACAGGAGAATAGTACTTTACAATTTCTTCAACAATTCTGACAGAATATCTTTTCATCAGGACAATATACTGGTTGCCTTGTTTATAAATTTATTTTGAACCAGATGTTATTACGCAATAATACTGAAATTTATTTTATAATAGTATATGTGATTATCAATATTTTATGAAGATTTTGCTTAGACTTAAGTAGCGATCGCTTGAAAATTTATTCTTGCCTTTTCCCCTTTTTTGAAGTCAGTCTGTATTTGGCAAAACATGTATTAAATAATTCATATTATCTTCATCAATCTCAGTCTTTACTAGGAAATAAATTTGCTGATACGTCACACTTGAAAAAAAACAGATAAAAATATCAAAAAAATTACCTTTTTCTGAACTAAGTAAGTGGGCATATGTAAATGTAATTCCCCTTCTGACCATGCCCAATGCCCCATTCATAATTCAGACAAAAGGCGATCGCCAATTGAAACAAATCTTAAAAGAATGCCGTAAATAGCTGCTGTTTACTAGTGATTTTGCTGTGTCAAATAATACAAAATATTACGGCTTAAGAAATTTTAATGAAAATTCTCATCAATTAGCTTTACTCTAGGCTTTTAGTAGCTTTTTCGCCGTCGGTAAATCAAGACTTTGGCAGTTGACCTTTTAAAGTAGAGAAATTTTAGTATGAGCAGCAATTTAGCAACCAAATTGCGTGTAGGCACTAAAAAAGCCCACACAATGGCAGAGAATGTCGGTTTTGTCAAGTGTTTTTTAAAAGGAGTGGTAGAAAAAAACTCCTACCGGAAGCTAGTTGGCAACTTCTACTTCATCTATTCAGCGATGGAAGAAGAGATAGAAAAGCATCGCAATCATCCGATTGTTTCCAAAATTAACTTTCCCCAGTTAAACCGCAAGCATAGCCTAGAGCAAGACTTGGCTTATTATTATGGTTCTAACTGGCGCGAGCAAATTCAATTATCGTCTGCGGGTGAAGCTTATGTAAAGCGTATCCGAGAAATATCCGCAAAAGAACCGGAATTGTTAATTGCCCATTCTTACACTCGTTATATCGGGGATTTATCAGGAGGACAAATTCTGAAAAACATCGCGGTAACGGGGATGAACCTTAATGATGGGCAAGGTACCGCTTTTTATGAATTTCCAGAAATTCCGGACGAGAAGGCTTTTAAAGCTAAATATCGTTCCGCTGTGGATGAGTTGCCGATTGATCATGCTACGGCAGATCGCATTGTTGATGAAGCAAACGCGGCTTTTGGGATGAACATGAAGATGTTCCAAGAGTTGGAAGGCAATTTGATTAAAGCGATCGGTTTGATGCTGTTTAATAGTTTGACACGACGTCGCACTCGTGGTAGCACAGAATTGGCTACTGCTGAGTAATTGCTAGAAACAAATAATTAAAGTTGAGGGGCGATATCCTTGAGATTACCTGTTGTAATGATAGGCAACCACAAGGCGATCGCCCCTACATTGTGTCATGTAGATTTGTGAATATATTGATAAAATAAAGTAAAAATATGGCTGCAAAAATTCCCGTTACCGTGATTACAGGCTTTTTAGGCAGTGGCAAAACTAGCCTAATTCGCCATTTACTACAAAACAACCAGGGTAGACGCATCGCTGTTTTAGTTAACGAATTTGGCGAACTTGGCATTGATGGCGAATTGTTGAAATCCTGTCAAATTTGCCCAGAAGATGGGGACAGTAATATTTTTGAATTAACTAACGGCTGTTTATGTTGCACTGTACAGGAAGAATTTTTCCCGACGATGCTGGAGTTAATTAAGCGTCGCGATCGCATCGATTGTATTTTAATTGAAACTTCTGGTTTAGCCTTACCAAAGCCGTTAATCAAGGCTTTTCGGTGGCAAGAAATCCGCAATGCCGCCACAGTCGATGCGGTAATTACGGTAGTAGATTGTGCAGCAGTAGCAGCAGGCACATTTGCAAGTAACCCGGAAGCAGTGGCAGCGCAACGCCAAGCTGATGATAGTTTAGAACATGAAACACCGTTGCAAGAACTGTTTGAGGATCAACTTGCTTGTGCTGATTTAGTGGTGTTAAATAAAACCGATTTAGTGGATGATGAGACAAAAGCGCAAGTTCAAGAGTTTATAAAACAAGAGTTGCCGAGAGTAGTGAAGATTGTGGAGAGCGATGCCTCCGGCGGGCTACGCCTACGCGCTAAACTCGATCCATCTATATTATTAGGATTAAACGCTGCCGTTGAAGATAATTTAGATAGTCGTCCCAGTCATCACGACACCGAAGAAGAACACGAACACGACGAAGAGATTATCTCAACTCACGTAATTTTAGACCGCGCTTTTGAACCACAAAAATTACAGCAGCAATTGCAAGCGATCGCACAAGAGCAAGAGATATACCGAATTAAAGGCTTTGTCGCAGTCCCTAACAAAGCCATGCGTTTAGTCATGCAAGGTGTAGGAACGCGATTTGATCAATTTTACGATCGTCCTTGGCAACCTGAAGAAGCAAGACAAACCCGCTTAGTTTTCATCGGTCGTGACTTGAAATCCTCAGAAATAGAATCGCAACTCGTAGCTTTATGAGTCAGAAGTCAGGAGTCAGAAGTCAGAAGTGAGGAATTATTACTCCCCTTGTCCCCCTTGTCCCCTTGTCTCCTTGTCCTCCCATCCCTCCACTCACTATGTCAATCTCTCAACTATTCGACGGTGCAAATATTTTCGTTTTGCCTTTTTGGGCATTAATGATTCTATTACCAAACTGGAAAGTAACGCAATGGGTAATGAAATCATATTTACCCTTTGTCGCATTAGCTGGGGTATATTTGTATTTATTTATTAGCAGCATTACACCAGAAAATGCTCAAGCCTTATCGAATCCTCAATTAGCAGATATTGCCCGATTCTTTGCGGATGAAAAAGCCGCTGCAACAGGTTGGATTCATTTTTTGGTGATGGATTTATTTGTCGGTCGCTGGATATATTGGGAAGGACAGAAAACAGGTATTTGGACAATTCATTCTTTAGCGCTGTCTTTATTTGCTGGTCCTTTAGGATTGCTTTCTCACATCTTTACTTATTGGATTGCTAAGAGATTTTCTGTGAGTTCTGATGAAGCGGTGATAACAGAAAAAGCCACATTATAAAGTGGCACTTAAACTCTTGTAGGGTGCGTTATGGCTTAAAGGCTAACGCACCCTACTGGACATTTATTTCAAAAAATCTGAGGGCACAACTAAGATTATTGTGCCTTCTTGGGCGTATTCTACATCAACAAAAAGCGCGATAAAAGCAATTGCAACACACAAAATTGCTAATACCACTTACGAAGCTTATGCTTTTTGATAATTGGCATCAACCCAACAACGTGGGATACTTTCACCTGAGGGAAAAACTAAGTTTTCTTTTTTAATAGATTCCGGGTCTTGTTCTTCTTGACCTTCTTGGTCTTTTCCGTGAATAACATCAATATTAGGATCTATTAATTCCTCAATTTTAATAACTTCTACCAAACTTCCAGTATCTTTGACTTTTAAAAGCATTGAATTAGCCTCCTGAAATTAAGTTGACAACTAACTGCAAGTTTTTGATTAAACTTGCACGCATCTGCGCTTATTTGAATTGTTTCAATTCCCTTTTATTCGGGATTGACTTGTAGTGGCTAACGCAAACTATAAGCCTAATTCACAATTCAAAATTGTATTAGTGAATGCTTGCTAAAAAGCTGATTCAACTAATTTTTTCAACCGTATATATGCTTCTACTGGTATAAATGTATTGATGCCATTAAACCAATATAAAATTATTCTCTTTCACAGGGTTTTAAGATGGCAAATTACCAGGTAACAAGCAACGGAAAATTAAAATTCTGTTTGATATTTTTCCAAAATATCTACAAGGTTAACTTGGCATTGCAGCGGCAATAAATCAATTAAAGGAAGTTCGCGTTTGCCACCGCCAATTTTTACGGGGATGGATTCCAGGATTTTTATTACTTGGTCTTCATCCACGGACTTAGAGGTAAGTAAAGGATACATCTTTTCTGCAAGGACGGTATGCAGTTTGGCATTTGATAGAAAAAGATGCCATTTCGCAACATCTATATATATGTTTTCGCCTATTTCAGCGGCTAGGGCTTCTAGTATTTCTGTGGTATTAGTTTTAGCCATACAAATGACCCCACATAAGGATCGTTAAATATCAAGATAATTATCATTATTGCTCAATTATGCGGCTTATTTCTACTACCACAAGATACAATCACCCTAGCTGTTGATTCTGTCTTCAGGTGGACTTTGGTGGTGTCTGTGAGTAATTAGCGATCGCACCAATATAAATTAGATGCGCCAATAATACTACTGCCCAACTTACGGTTAACCAAGGCAGCCACTCCCAAGTCGCTGCCTTGAAGTTGTGAAAAAACCACAAACCAGAGTTTATCGGTGCGAAAATCGCCACATGCATGGCAAAGTTCATTCTGTCATCTAACTTACGGTAATCTGGGTCATTGCGATCGGGTTGACGAGGCCAACGAGGAGGCATAATTCTTTGTTACAGATTTTAATAAAATTGCTTTCTGATTAATTCTAAGATTTTTACGGGCGTTGTTGCTTTCCACCCAACAAATATAATGAAAGCATAGAAAAGCTCAGTTAACGGCTATGACTATCTTTTCACAACTTGATGAAGATATTTTATTTCCTTCTGGTGACGGCAAACCAATGGCAGACAACACCGAGCAATATCGCTGGATAGTCATTATCAAAGAAAATTTAGAAATTCTCAACGCTTGTTTTGATGATGTTTTTATTGCCGGTGATTTGCTGTGGTATCCCGTTCGTTCTCAGTTAGTTTCGCCAACTGCACCCGATGTGATGGTAGTCTTTGGCAGACCAAAAGCCAAACGCCGTTCTTATCGTCAGTGGAATGAAGATAATATTCCTCCCCAAGTTGTATTTGAAATTCTCTCTCGCAGTAATGATGCCGATGAAATGAGCCGAAAGCTGGAGTTTTACAATACTTATGGTGTTGATGAATACTACATCTACGACCCAGAAAGCTTTCAGCTAGACGGATGGTTGCGGCAAGATGGCAACTTGAGCAAATTATGGCAAATGGACGGTTGGGTTAGTCCCCGCTTGGGAATTCGCTTTGAAACAAGCCAGGGAGAGTTAGTAATTTACCGTCCAGATGGACAGAGATTTTTGAACTCAATCGAACAAGAACAGCAGAAACAGCAAGAATACCAACGTGCTGAACAACAATACCAACGCGCTGAACAACAATACCAACGCGCTGAACAAGCAGAATTGTTGTTACAGCAAGAACGTCAACGTGCTGAACAATTGGCAGCGTATTTGCGTAATCTTGGTATTGATCCAGAAAACTTACCATAAAACGTATAATACAATGTTCAGGTATGATTTGAGATTGCTATTTTATTTTTGCAGGGAATAATCTCCGGATTTGCCGCCACTTTTACTCACTAGCCGAATTGATTCAATTTGAATCGACTTTTCTAAAGCTTTCGCCATATCGTACAACGTTAGAGCCGCAACGGAAACGGCGGTTAAAGCCTCCATCTCTACACCTGTTTCCGCTTTGGTTTTGACTGTGGCATAAATTTGATAGCCAGGTAGTTGCGGATCGGGTGTGATCTGCACTTCAATTTTTTGCAGTGGCAAAGGATGACATAAAGGAATTAAAGCAGATGTCTGTTTAGCTGCCATAATGCCCGCTAACCTCGCAGTTGCCAATACGTCTCCTTTGGGAGCATTTCCGGCTTCAATAGCCGCAAAAGTTTCGCTCAACATCCGCACGTTGGCTGTGGCTACGGCTTGACGGATTGTGGCTGCTTTGTCAGATACATCCACCATCTGGGAGCGTCCCTGAGGATCTAGATGGGTTAAGTTGCCATTATCTAAAAATTTCTCTTGCGTCATTTGGTTGGGGTATGCTATGATTTATTTCTGTTAGGGTGTGTAGCTCAGTGGACTAGAGCACGTGGCTACGGACCACGGTGTCGGGGGTTCGAATCCCTCCTCGCCCGTTAGTAAATGAAAAACGCAAAACTAAAAATGAGGGAACAAAGCCCCTCATTTTTAGTTTTTAATCGCATTTAAGGCATAGACATCGGGAGTGCGACCGATCGCAAACCGAAAGGAATTGGCTAAGTCTTTGCTAGACATGGTGATGAAAATCACAAATGCTAGGAAAACTAACAAAGCAGCGTAACCAAACATATCGCGATAGCCTATTTGATCGGCAATCGAACCGAGAACTGGACCTGCGATCGCTATTCCCATATCTAATCCAGCAATACATACAGCAAATATCCGCCCTCTTTCTTGCGGCAAGGCGCGATCGGCTATCATTGTGGAAATCATCGGCAGGAGAGTACCAGCACCAGCACCTTCAATAATTGCTGCAAACAAGAAAGTAGTTGCGCTGTTTGCTTTCCACAGCAGTAACATTGCTGCGGTGTAAACAACTAAGCTGATGGTAATAAATAAACCACGACCCAAGCGATCGCTTGCTCGACCCGTGAATAACCGTACACTAAAACTAGCGATCGCTCCAGCTGTGTAAAACAATCCTGCATTCAAATCTACTCCTGTTGACTTAATATACAACGGCGCAAAGGTATGCAAATTACCAAAAGCCAAGCCGATTAAAAACATGACTACAGCCGGGATTCTGACTCTGGGACTAATCAATATTCGCCATAATTGATTATCG
>JBPCQW010000145.1:0-16023 GCA_050997715.1 Hassallia sp. | reverse complement strand
GGCTACTGTATCTTGTCCCCGTTGTCATCAACTCGTTGACAGTCAAGCTGTCACCTGTCCCCATTGCCGCACAACTCTCAAAGCATTCGGACATCCCGGCATTCCCTTACATCGTGCTAGCGGGAAAGAGTATCTGTGCGACAGTTGCACCTACCACGCTGACGATACTTGTAACTTTCCTCAACGTCCCCACGCTAAAGAATGTACTCTCTATCAAAACATTGAAGAGAGCAAGTTACAGTTACAACAACAGCGTGAAAACACTAGCTTTGCTGCAACTGTGAAAAGGTGGGTTAAACGCAATTCCTCTTTGTTATTGTTACTAAGTTTAGTATTAGTTTGTTTGCTGATAGCTCTATTAAGATGATTAAATAGCAAATTAATGGTTAGTAGTTACTAGAACCTCTAACAACTACCAACCAGAAAATAGAAAGTTAAACTACATTTGTACCCTCAACAAAAACTTGAATTGCATCTTCATTAAAAACAGTTAAATCAAACCAAAAAGTTGTACCAACACCAACTTCACTCACGAGATGGACTTTACTGTGATGCTTTTCTTCGATGATATTTCTCACAATTGATAGTCCTAAACCAGTACCTTCTAAAGTGTGAACTCTGTTTTCAACCCGGAAGAAACGGTCAAAAATTGCTTTTTGGTCTTCTGGGGGGATGCCAATACCAGTATCGGAGATTTCTACCCGCACTTGACCAGGCTGGTTGTGACTGAGCCTTGATTCTAATTGATAAGTGCGAATTGCAACTTTGCCACCAGCAAGAGAAAATTTGAGGCAATTACCAACCAGATTTGCTAACACTTGCAGTAACAAATCGTAGTTACCGACTACTAGGGGCAAGTTAGTGGCAACTTCTTGAATAAGTTCGATGCCTTTATCTCTAGCATTAAGTTGGTAAGTACGTAGAGTTTGGTCGATCGCTTGCGCCAAATCGACTCCATTAAAGTGATAATTGCGACCAGATTCTAACTTAGACAAATCTAAAACATCATTAACCAGACGAGTCAGGCGATCGGTTTCATGGTTAACTGTCTCTAAAAATTCCCGCCGTTGATCTACACCCAAATCTTCACCGTATTCGTGCAGAGTCTCGATAAACGATTTGATATTAAATAAAGGGGTTCGCAATTCGTGGGAAACGTTGCTGATAAATTGGCTTTTTGCCTCGTTTAGTTCGACTTCGCGGGTAATATCTTGGACGGTGATGGCAATACCTTTAATACTGTCGCGTTGCTGGTTGATAACTGTAGTTAAAAGAATGCGGATGGTGCGGTTGATGGGCTGGCTAATTGGGATGCGAAACTCAGCGCTTTCGCATTCCCCTGCTGCCATTTCATACAAAGGTCGGGTAATTTCCATCTGCACTGTTGAGGGCAAATGAGACAAAATACTACTACCTTCTACATGAGTATTTTCCCAGCCAAAAATTCGCCGCGCTGTGGGGTTGACTAATATCACCTGCATGTTGTTGTCAATCAGCACCGCACCATCGGCAATGGTGGAAACCAAAGTTTCTAATTTGGCTTTTTCTGCCGTTAGTTCCTCAATATTTTGTTCTTCGTAACTCTCCAAGCGCTCTGCCATGTCATTAAAGCTTAAAATTAACCCTCCCAGTTCACCCCCTAGTGGTAAGTCAATTCGTTGCTGAAAATTTCCGGCAGCAATTTGTTTTACTCCGGCTAAAAGTTCTTTAATGGGCTTGGTAATGGTCAAAGCGTTGACTACTCCTGCCAAAATCACCATTACCCAAATCGTGATAAATACGGCAATGGTGACATCGCGGGTAAAATTTGTGGAAATGACTGCGGTTTGATTGGGGTTAATGCCGATCGCTAATACACCCAAATATTTGTTATCAACAATCAAAGGCACAAATACATCAGTTACGACTCCATCCGGCGACTGATGTTGTCGCACCATCGGCTTATCTGCATCCGCAGCATAATCATCTGGTAGCTGTATCCGACGCTCAATTGTCAGGGAGTTTTGTGCGTCCAGTTCCCCAAAGGGAATTCCCAAAAAGATTTTCCCCGTTTCATCAGCGTAGAGCATATAACGCACGCTAGAGGTGCTGCTATAAAAGCGTTGGGAAAATTGGGCAACCTCGGTAAGATTTTGGTTAGCAATTAGCGGTGCTACGTTACCCGCTAGCAGCAGTCCGAGGTCACGACCAAAGCGGGTATCATTCAGACGTGCATCCTGCTGAATCGTATTTACTGCCCAGAAGGTTAGACCACTCATAATTAAAGAAACCACTAAAGTGGCAGCAGCCAAAAGCTTGGTCTGGAGAGTGAACTCCGACCACCAATTGGCGATCGCTTCTCGGATTGTTTTTAAAAAAGCCAGCATTTTAAACAAATTGTTAGTAGTTTCTCTTATAAACCCCAACAACTAAAAATTAACAGTTAATTTGACGAAAATGTTAATGGGGCTAGTGACTGGGGACTAGGGATTAGGGACTGGGGATTAGAGGTTATGAGTTAGAGGTGCTTTGATTAGGGGTGAGAATTCCTAGTCCCCATTACCCGATGACCAATATCATGCCGATAATAAATTCCCTCAAAGTGGATGCATTTGATGCCGGCGTATGCAGAAGCGATCGCTTTCTCAAAATTCTCTCCTATGCCGGTGACATTTAAAACTCTACCGCCATCTGTGACTACTTGCTGAGTAAGCAACTTTGTCCCAGCATGAAATACATTAGTTCCTGCGGATAAAGCTTGTTCAATGCCTGTAATTACTTTTCCTTTCTCATACGCCCCAGGATAGCCGCCTGAGGCAGCGACGACAGTCGCAGATGCCCCCGCTTTCCAAGCGATGGGCGGCATGTCTCCCAGGCGCTGCTGGACGCAGGCAATCATTAATTCTTCTAGGGGTGTTTCTAACAGTGGGAGAATAACTTGCGTTTCGGGATCGCCAAAGCGACAGTTAAATTCTAAAACTTTAAATTCGCCATCTGGTGCAATCATTAAGCCGGCGTAGAGAATGCCTCGATAGTCGATGTTTTTGGTTTTGAGGATAGCGATCGCTTTCTCCAAAACTTCTTTTTGCACCCGTTCCATAATTTGCGGTGTAGCGATCGGTGCTGGAGCATAAGCTCCCATTCCCCCAGTATTATCTCCTATATCGCCCTCCCCAATTCGCTTATGATCCTGAGCGGGCAAGAAAGGGCGAATTGTCAAACCATCTGTCAACGCTAAAATCGATACCTCTTGCCCAGTCAAACACTCTTCAATAACTACAAATTCCCCAGCGCTGCCAAACTGCCCTTGAAAAATCGCGTCAATTGCCGCCTGTGCCTGTTCTACCGTTGTCGCCACAGTTACACCCTTACCAGCCGCCAAACCATCAGCCTTGACGACAATTGGTGCGCCCTGGGATTTCACATATGATTTAGCTGCTGTTGCCTCCGTAAATACCGCAGCCTTTGCCGTGGGAATTTTCGCTTCCTGCATCAAAGCTTTTGCCCAAGCCTTACTTGCCTCAATTTGCGCTCCTGCTCTCGTCGGACCGAAAACTATCAAACCTTTATTTTGGAGATAGTCGGTAATTCCCTTTGCCAGCGGTACTTCTGGACCAACAACCACTAAATAAATGTTATTTTGCTGAGAGTAACGACTGATGCCTTCAAAGTCATCTACCGCCAGAGGTAAATTTTGGCAGCGTTCTAAAGAAGCCGTACCACCATTTCCCGGCACACAGACAACTTGCTCAACTTGCTTAGATTGCAGCAGTTTCCATGCTAGAGCATGTTCCCGCCCTCCATTACCAACAACTAAAACTTTCACTTCTCTTCCTTGCTTGGGATGATTATGCCTTAAGTCTTTTCGCCAATCAATTTTTCCATCAATTCTGACGCTGATGCAAGCCCCCATCAGGAATTGATTGTTATTAAGCCAGGAATGAGCGCAATCTGACCCCGTGTTGTAAGTAGCGGTAATTGATGAATTACCGTGACTGTGTAATAAGCTTTTGAATAATTTTAGCGCTCATTCTTATAACCGCTAAAACGCTTACTAGGTACTCCACGATATCAATACTGAGTATTACAAATTTTATTTGCATAATTTAAATTAATATTTAAGTATATTAACTTGTAATATTTTTTGGAAAAAAAATCAATAAATATACTGGTAAATTTGTCACAGAATCAAAGTACTTACGTATTTTTAAGTAAGGATTTTCATCTGCAAATAATTGTTTAAAAAAATAATCGCAAAGTATTGGCGTTTACCTGGGTGCAAAGATTACCCTAGGTATATTCAAATTAATAAAATATCCAAAAATCACATAACATGGCTAAAGTTATTGTTACTGGCGCGGCAGGGTTTATTGGTTCTCATCTTACAGAAAGATTGCTGCAACAAAAAAATGAAGTAATCGGAATTGATGAGTTTAACGATTACTACGACCCAGCGTTAAAGCGTAAAAATGTTGCACACTTACAGTCGTCCCCAGGCTTTGAATTAATTGAAGGAAATATTCAGTTTTTAGATTGGCAAACACTTCTCAAAGACGTAGAGGTAGTTTACCATCAGGCGGCGCAGGCGGGAGTACGTGCTAGTTGGGGTCAAGGTTTCCGTGCTTACACTGAACGAAACATCAGCGCTACCCAAATTTTATTGGAAGCGGCAAAAGATGCTAAACAACTGAAACGGTTAGTATTTGCTTCAACTTCTAGTGTGTATGGTGATGCGGAAACTCTACCCACCCATGAGGGAATTTGTCCGGCACCGGTTTCGCCTTACGGTATTACTAAGCTAGCAGCTGAAAGATTATGTGGACTATATCAAAAAAACTTTGGCGTACCTTTTGTAGCGTTGCGCTATTTCACAGTTTACGGTCCCAGACAGCGCCCGGATATGGCGTTTCATAAGTTCTTCAAATCGATTTTGCAATCTCAGGCGATTCCGATTTATGGTGATGGGTTGCAAACGCGGGACTTTACTTTTATTAGTGATGCTGTTGCCGCTAATTTAGCCGCTGCCAGCGTACCTGAAGCTGTCGGTGAAATCTTTAATATTGGCGGTGGTAGCAGGGTGGTGTTAAAAGAAGTATTGGACACAATGGAGGAAATTGTCGGCAAACCGATTAAGAGAAACCATATTGAAAAAGCGATGGGAGATGCGCGTCACACGGCAGCGGATGTATCCAAGGCACAGAGAATTTTAGGATATCAGCCAAAAGTTTCCCTCAGAGAAGGTTTAACGCAGGAGTGGGAGTGGGTGAAAGCGTTGTATTTATCCTAATGAATTGAAATACGCGATCGCCTACTTGTAGCGCGAGATTCCTGAGACTATACGAACGAAGCCTGCCTACACAGGCTGAAATCTTCTTCTAATTAATTACTCGTTCCCAGCCTCTGGCTGGGAATGCCTTAAAGGAGGCTCTGCCTCCCGACCTGGATCACCTTTAGATGAGAATATATTTAACCAGACTTAATCTATACCACACCCAGAGCGCTTTATGCGGTAATTTTCATTCATAAATCGAACTTAATATTAATACACTTTTCATAAATGCCTTAAGTAAGGAATACACCCTGAAAGTAAGAATTTATGCACAACCGTAATTCTTCGGTTTAAATTGTCCACCCACTTAAACCGGGGCAAAAGCCCCTGGTGGAATTGGCACAAGCTGAGGAGTTGATAAGCAGGTTCCCTGTCTGTACCAAATGCCCTCAACCTCAAATGCCTCAAAGTGGGTTGTTAAAACTGCCCAAGCTTGCTCGTTGAGTCCAGCAGAGTAAGTCCAGGTAAACTCACTATTGTTATTTAGTCTTTGTTCTAGCTCTGCCAAATCTTCAGGAAGCCAAAATTGAGTCATTACTCTTTGGGTAGCAACCTCCGGGGGTGTATCTAACATGTCAGCCATTGGTTGGTTGACTATGATTTGCTTGCGATTGTCTTGTCTGACAATACTAATTGGACGCTCATTTTCAGCGGCTGCAACCATTCGGTACAATAACCCTTTTGGGATATGCACTTGGCTGCAAAAGACTGCACCCCCAGAATGCAAAATACGTTCCGCAGTTTCTGAGGGTGTGGGGGCACCAGAGGAAGACATCCACCCGAAAAATTCGATTGGATTTTTACAGCCCCTCCATTTAATTCGTACCTTACCATTAAGTTTTGCCGCAGTTTCGCTGAGAGCATCTCCGTAGCTTTGGGCAAGGTCGGTAGCATCCCGCTTTGTGGGAGCAAGGATGGAAACTCCCTCGTGGGACATCTTATAGTTCCAGCCCGGTAGGTTCAATATCCGAAGAATACTCGTGCTCATCTTCTTTTATACTTTCAGACTCTTTAGATATATTTACACCCCGAAAATCGGAAAACACGGAAATTTTGAAAGTTTCTTGCCAAATTATTTTTCGTTCCTCCTCAGGAATACCTAAAGCTGATGTGATGATGGCAAAGTCTCCTGGTGTGGGTAGTACTTCCGCTTTGGCGATCGCTCGCAAGTTTTTCACTCCACAGCCCTTAAGTTTTGTCATGTTTACCTGAACTACCTCAGCAATTGTTTTTGGACGAGCAGGTTCGGGAATTACAGAGTTGACACCTGTTCTTTTGCCTAGCCACTCACGCGTCATCTCCTCTAATGCGTCGCTTTGAGATACTCCTTCGCGAGCGCAGATGCTTTTAAACTCCCGCGCTAAGTCTATCGGAATGTAGCCGCTAACCTGCTTGTAGTCGTCAGAACGTCTTCTATCAGTCATAATTTGAACTTCTCAACACTACTCCTACCTTTTATTTTCTCTCATGACATCACAATAGCAGGACGATTTTATTAGTCATTTTTAAATGACATATTGACAAATAAAAATGACAAGATTAAGATTAGGGTGTGAAGCACTAAGTTACCGAAGCCGAAGAATTAAAAAAGGCAGATGACCCTAAAAGCCAGCTTTTCACTTTTATGGCTAGCTTTCAATTTCAAGTAAGGAATCCAAGGGTTTTTGTCCCTCTTCTTTTCAGTATATACGCTAGCACACATTTAGCAAGATAAGACAACTTAAAATTCCGTACCTGATTCAACAATTAAGCGAGGTCAAAGACAATTCGCTTTAGTTGTATAAGGGTAATCTAATTCAAGGAGAGCGACGAAATCCCTTATCGGACGAGAGTGAGAGCGGACAACCGATGATGCAAATTGTTCATCGTTGATAATTGCGCGATCGCACGTTCCTAAACGATAAGTTTACCTGGTACGTGGTATTAAGGTAAATCGGCGTTACCTAGAGTTTGAACTTATTCAAGTATCGATTTGACCAAAATCATGACCCAATTAACTTTTGACCAGTTCGTCCATCCTCTATCACACTTTCCCAAAATTGTAAATAACAATGGTGATGAACCAATGTTAGATATGTACACTATGGCGGGAGTAGTGCTTTACACCGCTTGTGCAAATAATAATCTCAAGGCAAGTGAAAATACAGTGTTAAAATCAGCAATTGAGATGGGATTGGTGGATGTTCATTTGTTATTTGAGCGTTGCAAGATCGGTGATAGAGCCGCGATTTTACAAATGATTTCTTTGATAGTCTCTGGACTGGAAACAAATATTGAAAAGCTTAAACTGATGTAAAAAAACACAGTTTGAGGATGGATTAAGAGCGCATAGGATGAAAAGGCAGAGGCATTTTAATTAATGTCTCTGTTTTTATTATCTAGTAACCACTTTAGTGCTTAGTAAACGAGTGTAAAGCAGATTGTCAAAACCATTGATTTACGCTTGTTTCAAACCGTGGTTTTGATGTTGGCTGAATATGAAAACATCACTAAAAATGACAGATAATTTATATTTATTCAAGCCAATTGAATTTTTATTGCCGACTTACTTATTACGAACCTATTCCCATTCCTGAAATCCACCGCTAGTGCTGCGAAGTAAAGAATTTATTTGAGCGCGACGGGTTTCAAAGTTGGCTGCTATCGAAATCAGCGCTACACCGACTAACAAACCAATCACCCATTTGAAAAAGGGATATCGCAAGCTGAAAATTATCAGTTGATAGACACTAGTAATAAAAAAAGTCGCTGTACCAACGTAAAGAAAAGCCCGCACGCGCAAACCTAATCCGGCAAATATGGCGATGAGGCTGAAAATTCCTGGTACGATCGCACTTTCTTGATGAAATAAAATTGCCCATCCACAAATTATGCTGCTGCCTAGGAGTCGTAAGTAGTGACGAGATGTTTTATAATCTGGAAGGACGAGGTTTACATCAACTTGAGCAATATATAGTAGTGATAATCCGATTGGTGTGATGTACCACAAAGTATCTGTAAGGTGTAAATTCGCAAACCAGCGAAATAATGCCCAATCAATCAAGGCAACACTGATATAGGTAAAACGGATACTTTCGCGAATCTTGGCGAGGAAGATATAAAACCCAGCAGCGATCGCTATGGTAATCGGGTATACGTGCAGTCGAGTTTCCCATAATATTATCAGTGGAATTATGTATGCAGCGAGTTGCCAAGGTCTTTTCGACCAGCCCCAACTCTCCCAAGGTAAGATGTAGAGAATATAGGCAACTACACAAGCGATCGCACCATTCCAAGGAACTAAAACTCCAGTTAATAACTGTCCTACTGCCGTTTCGCGCCAGTAAATTCGCATACCAGCAAATTCTAGTAAACCTAAGTAAACCCAGATTTCTTCGGTAGAGACGTTCCACCGGAACGTCTCTACAGAGGTGGGAGAACGGCGTCCTTGAAAAATGGCGTAGCGAATTAAAAAAGCACCTGTTGCTAATCCTACAAGGCGATTGACGGCGATGGGGGCACTAATGGCTGCCATTAATAAGCAACTACTCCAAGCCCAGTGAAGATGAGCGATCGCTTTTAATTCTTTGGGTGTAAGACGTAAATAGTTAATTAGCCAAGGCGACAGTATACGATAAGCATACATGATGGTTGCGCCCAAAGCGGACATGGCAATTAATCCATCACCCCAAGCACCTCCCGAAGCTTGGGACATTTGATAGAACAAAAGTTCATAAGCGGAAATTGATATGCCTGCGATTCCTAAATAAAGTAGCGGTTTTAAATCTTGGTGGCGTCGTCCCACACCAATAACAATCAAGGCTACACCTAAAGAATATAAACCTGTCCATTTGGTAAAAGTGTTTAAACGCAGCAATACGCTAAATGCACCATATATTAACGGTAATATATGGAAACTACTGGGCATTTTTGATAATTGATGTCGCCTTCGCCACCATTCACCAAAAAGCTGAGTTATTAAACCTAATGCGATGTTAGCGATCGCAATCTTGATAATATCACCTTTGCCAAAGCCGAAAACTTGAGCTATCAACAACTCCAGACACCAACCGATGCCATAAAATGCCCAATTTGTCGGTTGTCGCCAACTGCGATAAACGATAGCAGCCAAAGTTAATACTGTGGAAATTAAGTATAAAAAACTGGGTGAAGCAAAGCTTTGGTAAAGAAGCAGCGAATGCAGTGTTAGACTCAATAACTCAAAACTACATAAGGCGATCGCCCAATAATCGGTGACAACTGCATATATAGCGGCTAATTCTTCACCTCGACTGAGCGCTTTGCTTATAAGCCATAAACTGAAGATAGCGATCGCTCCCACCACAAACCATCCATCTAGCGATAGATGCGGTAAATTCAAAACGCCATCCCACAGCAGCACAGCAACAAAACTCAGCCCAAAACCTACCGTAGTTCCCGCAGATTGATTGTTTCGCAAATAGCGCGTGTTTGCAAACATCCCTGCCGCACCCACACCTAAACCAATTAATCTGGCTCCTGGTAAAGGTAAAATAAGTAACTGTGCCGCTAACAAAGTCAAAACGCTCAAGAAACTGCTAGTAATGCGACGCTGTGCAGACGTGCGGCTAGCAATTCCGGTGAGAGTAATAGGGGTAATTAACCAAATTAAGCCCCAATTATCACTGTTGATTATACCGCCTGTCCAAGACGCGGAAGCATTTTCCCAAAGTAGTAAATAGCTAGTTACTGCCAGCCCGCAACCGATGTGCCATGCACTACGTCGCCATATTTCAGCACCAAGGCTTTGTAGCCACTCTGCAACCATCAGCGCTAACAAAATGCTTGCCCAGACTTGAGTATGCAGATTTGGTAACAGCCAATCAATTATGGAGCAAAGTGTTAGTACTCCGGTGATGTGTGTCAGATATATCAGGGGAATGGGGAATGGGGAATGGGGAATAGGTAATGGGTAATGGGTAATGGTAATTGCTTCCCCTTGTCCTCCTTGTCCTCCTTGTCCCCTTGTCCCCTTGTCCCCTTGTCTCCTCGTCTCCTTTTCCTGATAGGTAACTACGGCAAGAGTTATTGTGGAAAAGAGGAGATTTAGCGATCGCAATATCGGATTGACCAAAGCGATGGTAGTTAAGAAAATTCCGAATAAAAGCGTTAAATTATCCCCAAAAGTAGCTAATTCCCGCTTTTGTGTGCGATAGATTCGATTTGTTAGCGCTACCATGAAAATTAGGTAGGGAAATAAAGCTACACTTAGTAACGCCCAAGGTTCGTTTTGCGAATTGGTGAGTTTTGTAGAAATAGCGATCGCTGATTGTTGTAATTCAGCAGGTATCAACCGCCAAGCTAGCCAAACTGTTTGTAAGCCTATAACAAAAATTGCTGCTAAATCAACTTTGAAAGCATGTTGTTGCAAACGACGATTGAAAAACCATAAACTCAAACCGCTAACAGCGATCGCTTGCCAAGGTGATGATACAACCGTTACTAACCAACCGAGGAAAAGTAAGATTCCTCCAAGGTTTTCCCACGGTAGTTGAGGAGTGGGGGAGGGGGAGAGTGGGAGAGTGGGAGATGGGGAGATGGGGGGATGGGGGGATGGGGGGAAAGAAGAATTATTCTCCTTGTCCCCTTGTCCCCTTGTCTCCCTTGTCTCCCCCTCTCCTCTTTGCGCTAACCAAGCGACTAACCAACCGCAAATTCCAATAGCTAAACCTAACTGCGTGATATCTACTTGGACAACAAAAATCGCCCGAACTAGTAACACCGCCAAAGCATAAACTACTATTAAGGCAGGTAAAGTAATACCAAGTCCGACACGGTTATCTTCTTGTTGCAAAGAATTTGCGGATCGATTGCGATTGTGATATACGGTAATGATAGTTGTACCGATCATCGCCAAATAAACGGCAATTAAGGGAAATCCTGGTAATTTCCAGCCCCAGTGCAAGTATGACAGTGCCAAAATATTTATTAGGGGCAATTTACCGATTGGCGAATTGGTGATAAACAGCCGATTTTTGTAGAGTAAAATAGTAACAGTTGTGAGGATAGGAAAAGCGATCGCTATTACTAACCAATCGACAGGATTTTGCCACAATTTGAAGCTATCCATCGCCCAAAAATTCACCGGCACTAACAAAAGGGTGACAATTAACAATGTCTGTGCCGTTAATCTGAGATTAGGCTGTTTGCCTGCCCAAAAACTCAACCCCCAGAAACTCAAACTATAAGCTAACAAAACTCCATACTGTCCCGAAGCAGGGAATTTTTCCCACTGACTTGCAGCCAATACCCCAGACGACACCACTACCAGAAATACACCTAAAAATAGCAGCCAGCGGACACTTAATTCTGCCCCCAGTGACTGCAACATCGTTGCGATCAAGTTGGGTTTAACAGGCTTTGGTGGTAAAGCTGCGGCTTTCACAGGTTCGGTTGTAAATGCTACCTGTGATTCTGGTTGAGTCTGAGGTTGCGATACCATCTGACAAACGAGAAATTCAAAGGCTATCTGCTTAACTTGGGCATCGGATATCAAACCCAAGCGCAGCAATGTATCCAATCCTTCCAATAACTCAGGATGTGAGGATGGTAGCTTGACTTCAAATTTTAGAGGACGATTGAGAGGCGAAGACATAAGCCGCATTAGTAAAGCTTGATACTTTAATCATCAGTTTGATTTAAGTATCTTTTAACCTCAACTATGCCACTTCTTTATGCTGATTTATATTGATTGTTAATTATTTGTCATTGGGCAATTCTCGTTCCTACGCTCTGCGTGGGAATGCCTAGCATGAGGGCTGCTGCCTCATCATCTCACCAGATTTGACAGGAGGCAGAGCCTCCTTGATTACATTCCCATGCCGAGCATGGGAACGAGAAACGAGAGGGGAAGCTCCCTCATCTCCCCCTTGTCCCCCTTGTCCCCCCCTCTCCCCCTCCTCCCATCTCCCCCTCCTCCCATCTCCCTACCCCAGCGTCGGTATACTTTCTCTTTGCTGTTGATAAAGTCCTTTAAACTGGCGTTGCTGTAGGTTGTGATCCACAATTGGGTGAGGATAGCCAACAGCATCACGTTCTGAAGGTGGGATTTTACCGGTAACTAAATATTCTGTATCCATAGAGCGCAATTCCGGAACCCATTCGCGGATATATTCTCCTTCGGGATCGAATTTTTGCGTTTGACTGGCAGGGTTGAAAATCCGCAAGGGTTTGGGGTCCATCCCGCTAGAAGCACTCCACTGCCAACCACCGTTATTGGCAGATAAATCACCGTCAATCAGCTTCTGCATAAAGTATTTTTCTCCCAGTTGGGGATTTATCAGCAAGTCTTTGGTGAGGAAACTCGCAACAATCATCCGACAGCGATTGTGCATCCAGCCGAGTTCATTCATTTGCCGCATCGCTGCATCTACTATCGGATAGCCTGTTTTACCTTCGCACCAAGCTTGAAAGTATTCTTCGTTGGTTTGCCAAGGAAAGTTTTTCAAAGTTACGCGGAAAGCACCTTCTGCTAATTCCGGGAAGTTGTACATTGCGTGTTGATAAAATTCCCGCCATGCGATTTCTTGTTGCCATGTGCGGATGTTGCTTTCTGTTTCTTCACTGCGGCTGTTTTGTAGCGCTTCTAAAGTCGCTTGCCAAACGGTGCGAATGCCGATCGCTCCAAATTTAAAAGCCGCACTTAGTTGAGATGTACCATTAACTGCGGGAAAATTCCGCTGTTCTTTATATTCGTTGATCGCAGAGTTAGTAAATTCCTCTAACCGTTCTTGCGCTGCTGCTTCTCCTGGTGCAATTACTAAGTCTTGATCCCAAATAAATCCTAAATCTTTCGCTGTAGGTAATGCGATCGCTCCAGTAAGTTTGGCAATTTCTGCTTCAGCTTCTGTCAATCCTTCGGCATTTTCCAGAGTTGCAACTGGGTTAGCTTTTGGTTTGCTAATCCAATTCTTCCAAAAGGGAGTGTACACCGTGTAAGGTTGATTGACACCACTGCGAATCTCTTCGGGGAAGTGGAGAATCTGATCCCAGTTTTCATTGAGAAACTGAATGCCATTTTCTTTTAACGCATCGATGATAGTGCGATCGCGTATGAGTGAATACGGTTCTACATCCCAATTCCAAAATACAGCCTTAGCGTTTAAAGCCGCAGCTAGTGCGGGTATCGCTTGCACCGGATTAGCGTGGAGTATTAATAATTGGCTGCCAACTTCAGCATATCGCTTTTGTAATACTTGCAAACAGCCAATCATATAAGTTACTCTAGCTGGGGCAATATCATCTCGTTCTAAAATATTCGGATCGAGGCAAAATACACCCACGACTTTAGACGAGTGCGATCGCGCTGCTGCAAGTCCTGTATTATCACTGATGCGTAAATCACGACGATGCCAAAACAAAATTAAATCAGACATTCCATCTTTTTCATAGTTCGCCTGTACTAGATTAGACGCTAATAGTACCATCTAACATCACTCTGTCGAACAATTTATGTTATCAATTCAGCAGGAAAGTTTAATCTGACAATTTTCCCGCTTTCGGCTATTCCGCAGACTCATTCATAAACTTCATTCATTTGCCTATAAATATAGTCATGAAAGTAGCAATTAAAAAAGTCAGAGAAAATGCATCTTTTATGATTAAGATGTGGTTATGAAATACATCGGATTTTACTTACGCAACCTTTAGTTTGATAAAAGCCATTGCATACCCCGAAGACTTTTCCAGTTGGAGAAAGAGTGTTGATTCTACATCCACCGTATGTGGCTGGCAAAATTGGAGTTGTCTCTGCTCAAGAAATACTCTCAGACGGTCAACATAGCGGACGTTGGCTGATTGAGATAGATTCTGAGAATATCATAGTGTCGCTAAATGCAAACGAGTTTCAAGTGATTGTACGCTAAAAAGAGCAATTTTAGGTCGATGTTGGCGGCTGTTCACCAATTCCTAGTTGTTTTTTGCTGTATTTCAACTGCTTCCAAAGCGCTTTAATCTGGTCATAAGCATCTTGAGGAGAAAGTTTCCCAGATGTTTCTAAAGCGGTGATAAAGCCCACTTTTTGGGCAAATTCTTGGAGATTGGCATTAAATATAAGCTCTTGTGGTCTAGCTTGACCGTAATAGCGACTTCGAGGGTAAAGAAACTTATCTTTATCGTTCTGATTCGGCTGCACCATTAATTTACCCCCTATGGAAAATAATTTTGTGCATTTCTTAACTTATTCTTAATCTAAGTTTTAAAATTAACATCATAAATCAAAATATTCTACGTGGTATCCTCCTAAAGACGGAGTTAAGGGGAGTGGGGAGACAAGGGGGACAAGGAGACAGGGGGAGAGGGGGAGAAATATTTCTTCTTTTTTTCCCTTTTGCCCTCAACAAAATTTCCAATTACCAAAAAGTGAGTAAATCTCGTTGTCCCCACAGCATCCATACACCGCTGATAGCCATTGTTGCGAGTACTATCGAGCGAAACTGTTGAGCATTTATCTTATTGAGAATATACTTACCGAGAAAGTTAGCTGGTATAGCTACTAAACCAATGACTAAACCAGTAGCGATAATCTGCGGTGATAATACCCCAAATGCAGCATAAGTCAATATCTTAACTAAATGAATAATTACTACATGAGTTGCTTTGGTAGCAATCAACTCTTCTTTCACTAGACCATAATTTAAATAAAAAGCATTTAATACTGGACCTGTAGTCCCAATTAGTCCGGAGACAAAAGCTTTGACGAAACCGGCAGGTAAAATATACCAAGCTTTGACTTTAAATGTAGTTTCTTTTTGTTCTAATCCAAAGCCAAAAATGCTAATTACCAAAAAGACGCCGATGAGTAACTGCAACCAATCTACGTGAATTTGGGTGAAAGTATATGCACCGAGCATTGCGCCAAGAATACCGCCTGGAGCATACCATAATGTCAATTTCCAGTCAACATATCGCCAAAAAAGTACGATGCGATGTGCATTTCCCAAAAACATACCGATAGTAATTATCGGTGGAACCGATGCGGCACCTTGAATCGAGTTAACTAGAGGTATGAGCATGAAAGGACTACCACCACCGGCTAGGGTGCTAACCAACCAAGCAAAAAAGCTGACTATTGCTAGAGAGATTAGAAGCATTTAAATAAAAGAAACAGGTATAAGAAGGTATTTATCTGCGGTTGCTTTATTGTTTTATGTATGGCAGCTAATTGAAACCCGCTGTGGTGGAAGGTTGCCGCAATCATTCAGGTATAACAGGACTCATTGGATCGAGAGGGGCAGAAAAGACAAAATAAATTACCCCAGCACCCAAAATAAGCATCGCAAGGCTGAAAAGAATTACCCAGCGATCTGGGGGTTCATAAGTATCTTCATCAATGTTATCGCGGACGGCGAAATAGTGTTGAGTTGAGAGTAAGACCGTGAATAGTCCAACTAGAGCGAAAGTTAAACCCAACTTCCACCCTGCCCCAGGATGTGGTATAAGTGGTGCTTGGAAGTGGCGAAGACGGACGATGACAACACCAAAACCCATGAGAGCGATCGCACTCCGCATCCATGCTAAGTAAGTGCGTTCATTTGCCAAGTGATCCCGCACTCGTGACGGATTTCTTAACTTTGCCTTTTGTATATCTACATTTTTGGGTTTGAACAGCGATCGCATGAGTAACACCCTAACTCTAATTTTATATTTATAAATAAAATGAGCCTAAAATCCAAGTACCTTCAGCAACAATTTCATCT